>JAGTTQ010000001.1:3439364-3739364 GCA_018223415.1 Eubacteriaceae bacterium Marseille-Q4139
TCCGCTTCCGCGATAAATTTTATGGCTACAAGTATTCGACGATGAGCCTGATAAAAGGCGGAAAGAATGTGTATCATGCAGGCTCCCAGCTTGACCCGATGCTGCGGGCATTTTTCAATGATATTTGCGACCGTCCGTCCTGCTATGATTGTCCTTTCAAGAAGCAATATCGTGCCAGCGATATGACGATTTGGGATTGTTTCTCTGTCTATGACTTCGACAAAACGATGGACGACGATAAAGGCACCACACGGGTGCTGTGCCACACCGAGAAAGCAGCGGAAATCATGCAGGACTTGGGAAGTATTGCGAGATGCAAAGAGGTCGAGCCGGACAAGCTGGTAAGCGGAGTAAAAGAGATGTTTGGGTCTGTTCCGATCAATCCGAAGCGGGAGAAGTTTTTTGAAGACGCGAGAAGATTATCGGGGGCAGAATTGTTTGAAAAATATTACCCGATCACAACAAAACTGAAAACTGCTGCCCGTAAAGTGCTGCTGACAATGGGAGCCTACGGCGCAGCGAAAAAATGCTTGAATAAATTGCGAGGAAGATAACATGGCAGAGTCTTTCGTGAGCATCATCGTTCCGGTTTATAAGGTGCCGGAGCAATATTTAAGAAAGTGTATAGAAAGCATAATGGCACAGACATTGAAAGAAATTGAAATCCTTTTAGTGGATGACGGTTCTCCTGACCAGTGTGGAAGCATTTGTGAGTCCTATGCGAAGCAGGATTCACGAATCAGGGTCTTGCGTAAGAAAAACGGCGGCTTATCTTCTGCGCGAAACTATGGCAGCAAGGCTGCGGCTGGCGAATGGATTATGTTCGTGGACGGTGACGATTGGATCGAGCCGGATATGTGCCAGACGATGTACAAGGTGGGCAAAGAAAAGAACGTCCAGCTTGTTATGTGCGGCATTATGAAGGACTATGGAAAGTCCGCGACAAAATATAAATTCTATCTGGAAGATGGCAAAATCTATCAAGGGCAAGAGTGTAAATGGCTTCAACAGCAACTTTTGGTTTATAACGGCAACATTGCGGTAGCCTATTCCAAGCTGATACAGCGAAAAATGCTGATAGACAATGACATTTTTCACGATGAAGTGCTGAGGCAGGGTGCTGAGGGTTTGGAGTTTAACCTGCGGCTATTTGAAAAGCTGCAGAGCGCAGTGTTTATCAATAAACCATTCTACCATTACATATATAACGAAAATTCTATTTCTGCTTCTCACAACGAAGCCAACCACGAGTTTGTCATCAGGTGTTTTGAAAAGATAAAGGCATTTATTGACACCTCGGACAATGCAGAAATGTTAAAGCCTTGGTTTGATAACCGACTTTTGTATGTAATCGTTACAACAGCTATAAGCGGATATTTTAACCCAACGAATACAGAACCGTATGTGGACAAGAAACGAAAATATGCCGCTTATCTTGAGAAGCCAATTGTTAAAGAGGCATTACAAACAAAGAATACGGCAGGTATTGGACAGCAAAGAAAAGTGGTTCTTTTCTTCATTAAGCATCGGATGTTTGCAATGTTGGATTTGATGGGGAAAATGAGAAAGTGGCAGAAGGAGCATAAATGAAAGTTAAAGTAAGCACATCGGGGACAGCATTTGCTTTGTGTCTTCTCTATGTCTTAATGAGACCGTTTCTTACAAACTATATAACACCTTTGTATAAGTATCTATTCATTCTTTTACTGCTTGTTGGCTTGGGTGTGGCACTGGTACACAAGAGTACAATCATGAAAATAGGGTCGCTTGAAATGACGCTGTGTTTAGCGTTCTATATTTATGCACTATTGAATGCTGCATTTTTGGGAGGCCAGGAACTGCTGGGGTATACCTTTGAAAGATATATCTTTTATACAGTTCCTCTGTTTGTTTTTGCATATTTTGGAAACAAAATAAATTGGGACAGAGTTTTTGCTTTTTTAATGTGGTTTGGAATTATAGATTCGGCAATATCTTTGATAGAATTTATAACAAAGAAGCAAATGTTTCCTATGTCCAATGGCGAAAGTAATGTTGAAATGATCACGATGGCAGGGACTAAAATCCTAAGAACATACGGATTACAAGGAAATTATTTTCTTTTGGCAGAAATATTGTGCGTGTGCGGACTGGCATCACTTTGGCTATATGAAAAAAAGAATCAAAAAGTATATTTTTATAGTTTCTTATTTATAAGTGTTGGAATTTTATCAACAGGTTCAAGAGGGTATTATGTTTCTTATGGGGGTGCAATGGTCTTCATGTATTTATACATTCGAAAAAGAAGAGGACTCAATGTAAACACCTTAATTAAAACACTTGTCTTCTTCGTGACGATTTTGATATTGCTGTACATTTTGTTTTTTACAAATGTTATAACGGGCATAGGCTTTGTGGATTCAATTCTATCCAGAATTAGGATGATTACCGATTGGACGGGCGATAGTTCTAATTCGGCAAGAATTGAACATTGGATAAATGCATTGAAACGCTGGAAAGAAAATCCGCTTTTTGGTAACGGTGCTTGTTGTACAGATACCCGCTATTCAAAATATGTGGCGGTTACAGAAAGCGGAATCTTAAAGAGACTTGTAGAATTAGGAATATTTGGAACAGCATTGCAATATCTCACAATGTTTGTGCCATTGCGACAAAGTATTATAAAGAAGAGAAAGGGAACATTAACTGAAGACGCTCCTTGTTTGTACGGAATTTTAGTTTGTTTTTTTATAGAAGATATAGTTTTACAACGCTATACAGCTCTTGAGTATACCATAATTTCATGGACAGCTTTATCGTTGCTGGCGTATACAAATAAAAGAGAGTCAAAACATGAGGAAAGCCTCTGATAGAATTCATGCACATAGAAAGGAATACTGAAAAATGCTGGGGTTGTGCTTAATATTAGCATTGAACATAATGCTTTCCTATTACATCTTTAAACGAGATGCCTTTTCTTGTTCTTTTTTGCTTTTTGCAGGATACTATATGAGTGCTTTATTTGCACTACTTAATGTCAATACTTGGGGAACAAAAATTAGTATAAAGTTAGCATTTGTGCTATGTGTGGGTTGGATGTCGTTTTTATGCGGTGAATTATTTGTAAAGAAACTGATGTATCATAATAGATGGCAATGTGATGAAGCTCATGAATTAAAAGAAATTCGCTTTCAACCGATGATGTTATATTTTGTTATAGCATTAAATTTGCTTATAACTTTTATGCTATATAGAGAAGTTTCATCAATAGCTCAGATGGGGGGGGGTAATGCGGGAATAATTGCCAGTTATAAACAAAACTCATTAGATTATTCGTTGAGTGGAACAGTAACGCAAGCAATGAAGATCACAAAGGCATATGCTTTTATTTGTGGATGCATATTTTGTAATAATATTTGTGTGCGTCAATACACACGGAGGAAAGTGTTCAAACAGATATGGCTGTTAGTTCCGGGAGTGATCTATTGCATACAATGTATTATGAAAGGTGGACGCTTTAATGTTATAGCATTTATTATTGCTATGCTATTCTATCTGTATTTTGCGCTCCAATATAAAAGCAATTGGAGATATAGAATTGAACTTAAAAATTTAGCTAAAGTCGTGATTGCTGCAATACTCATTGTTTATCTGTTTTGGTTTTATAAAGAATTTGTTGGGCGTACAAGTGAGGCTTCTTTGTTCGAGTATATTTCTCAATATATCGGCGGCCCATATGAATTATTTAATCAATTTATACAAAGCGGTTCAACGAACGCAGGAAATGAAACTTTTGCAGGTATGGTGACATCAATAAACAAAATTTTGGGCACAAATTTAAAAAGTCTAATCTACCATGAATTTAGATTTACATCTACAGGGATTATGTTAGGAAACGCTTATTCCGGAATACGAAATTATTATTCTGATTTTGGAATAATTGGCGTTATACTAATGTGCTTTAATTTATCAGCGATTTTTAATCTTATTTATTGCCGCTTGTCAAAATCGAATAATATTTACAAGCACTGTTTCGGGCTTATATTGTATGGAAGTTTGATTTACTGCATTATATTCCACTTCTTTACAGATTATTTCTTTGCAAGATTGTCCGTTGGGTGGTTTATTGAAGTATTGATAATGTATATATGTTTTTATATGATGACAAAAGTTCGATTCGAATTTGGAAAATAGAAAAGGAGAAAGAGCATATATGAAGATTTTTATTATCCATGCACATACAGCAAACCGTGGCGATGAAGCTGCTGTTAAAGCGATGGTGGATGAGATTTTGATAGCACGACCCGAAACGGAAATAACGATAGCTATAAATGGAAAAACTTTTTATCCGTCTATGAATCCAAAAGCAAAACAGATTGGACGTTTCCCGGCAGTACATTCTATTGCTGCGAAATTAGAATATCCTTTGTTTGTAAAAAGTTGCGGGAAAATTCGCTTTACAAAAGCAGGTAAGGACTTTTATTCTGCATTGAAAGAAGCAGACTTAGTAATTCATGCACCGGGAGGACCGAGTATTGGCGATATTTATCATGATGCGGAAGATACTTATCTTGATCGATTGAATATTGCAAGAACGCTGGGGAAAAAATATATGTTTTATGCGCCTTCAATGGGGCCATTTAATGATGAAACTCGAAACAAAAAGCGAAAAGAAATTCTAATGGGGGCGCAGAGAGTCATTTTGCGTGATCCGATTTCTTTCAATTTAGTGAAAGAATTTTGTCCAGAGTGTCATCCACAACTGGCGTTGGATTCGGCATTTCAACACGAGGTAAACACTGAGCAAAACGCGATAAAGCTTAAGGCATATACTTCACTCAGTGAATTTCTTGGCAAACATGAAAAAAATATAGGGATTACAATTACAGATTTAATGTGGCATCCTAAATACGGGAAAACGAATATATCTATAAAAATTAAAGCAGAGTTTCAAAAATTTATTGATTATCTTGATAGTAAAGGCTATGGTGTGGTTTTCATCCCTCAATTGTATGGTAGTGGAAATGATAGCACTTTAATGGAAGAATTCGTTACAGATAAGAACGGATTTGTTATTGAATCTGACGATGACAGATATGATACATACTTTCAACAGTATGTAATTGGAAGATTAACTGCTGTTGTTGGAATGCGGTATCATAGTAATATTTTTTCCGCTAAAATGGAAACTCCTTTCGTATCCATATCTTATGAGCAGAAAATGGCGGGATTTATGGAAAGTGCTGGGCTTACAGAATATTGTATAACGGTTCAAGATTTGTCTAATGATATACTTATAGAAAAATTTGAGTATATGATGTCGCATTATCGTGAATATAAAGATGCACTTATTGCAAAACATTACGAGTGGAAAGATAAGGCTTATAGTTCTACACACACTGTCTTTGATATATTAGATGCGAAGCCTTGATTTATTATTTTTTAAGGGGTGAATAATATTATGAGCAATATAACCCGTTTTAAAAGCAGCCTAAAGATTTTTGCTGATCGACTTAAGATGTTTTCAGAATTTTATGCGGATTATAGAAATTACAAACGGTGGAATTATAATAATCCAAAAGTTAAGACCAGAGCTGCACAAGAATCAAAGATGCTTCGCCAGACACACATGATTGAAAAGGGAATGTCGCTATCAAATCCACGCAAAGGATTTGGCCAAGAAAAAATATCGGCCTTGTTCGATATGATGGATGAGTATTTAAGCATGGGATTCCCGACTGATGGTATGCCATTTCAGGATGCAATATGTGTACTTAATGGATATGTTGAAGAGCAAAAAAAGGTTGGTTATGAAAATTTGAAAATGATTGAAAAATTAAAACAGTATGATAAATGCCGCGTACAGGGGCTTGGCGCTGGGATAGTTTATGATACTAAGGAAAATTTGATGGCTCATGCTGATGAGCCGTTTCCGGACTTCTTTTATAGTAGGCATTCTATGAGGCAATTCTCTTCACAGACTGTTTCCATAGAAGATATAAGAAAAGCCATTAAAGTTGCTCAAAAGGCACCTACGGCGTGTAACCGTCAAGCCACAAAAGTGTATATGTATTCTGATGAAGCTACGAATAGGCATTTGGGAGAACTCATTGCTGGAAACACAGGGTTTGATTCGGAAGTAAAAAATTATTTAGTTGTAACTGCGGATGTTTCTGCATTTTATGATACCTTTGAGCGAAACCAGGTTTATGTTGAGGCTGGACTTTTTTCTATGGCATTAGTGGAGGCTCTTCATTATTATGGAATAGGTAGCTGTATTTTACAGAACGGTGAATACAAAAAGAAAAACAAGCAGTTCAAGGATATTTGCAAAAACATTCCAGAAAACGAAAGAATTATATTATTTGTTGCTGTTGGTTACTATAAAGATAAATTTTCGTATGCCGTTTCACTTCGTAAAAGAGTTGAAGATATTTTTATTGTGAAATGAATAGTATAAGGGTGGTGAGTTTATTAAATGGTTGATCGGAATAAAGAACTTGCAAAAAATACAATCATTCTTGGGATCGGGCAGTTGATTCCAAAATTTCTTTCGCTTATTTTGCTCCCGCTTTTGACGGCATATTTGACGACAGAAGAATATGGCAATTACGATCTGATTTTGAGTATTGCCAGCCTTTTGATTCCTGTGGTTACACTGCAAATACAACAAGCAGTTTTTAGATACCTGCTTTCTTCTTCAGATGATACAAACCGAAAGAAATATGTAACCGGTGCAGTTTTATATATTATTGTCTCTTCATTGGTTTGTTATCCAGTTGTTTTTTTGTGTCTGCGTCTTTATGGAATTAAGCCGACAAACAGTTTGATGATTTGTCTCCTTTTTGGAAGTGAAGCAGTATATACACTGTTTGGACAAATCGTCAGAGGACTTGGCTTTAATATTAAGTATTCCTTAAGCGTAGTTATCTACTCTGCTGCAAATTTGGGATTTACAGCTATAATGCTTATGGGCCTACATCTTGGGCTTTTGGGTGTTTTGATTTCGCTTATGCTTGGTTACATAAGTGCAGACCTCTTTATGTTGTTTTCATCGGGTATGCTGGATTACATTGATTTTCATGAGTTTAATAAACCAGCCTTAAAACAATTGATACAGTTTTCTGCTCCGATTGTTCCAAGTTCAATTGCGTTGTGGGTCGTCAATCTTTCTGATCGACTAATTATAATTCATTTTCTTGGTTCTGCGGCGAATGGAATATATGCGGTGGCAAATAAAATTCCATCACTTTATAGCACAGCGTATAATATTTTTAATCTGGCGTGGACTGAGACTGCTGTCAAGGTATCTGATGATGGAAATCCGGCTGCGTACTACAGTAAATTGTTTCATGTGCTATTTAAGTTTTTGATTGGTGTTATGCTTGCTTTGATTGCTTTGACCCCTGTGATTTTTGCCGTTTTGGTTAAAGGAGACTATGGCGTTGCAATTTATCAAGTCCCAATTCTGTATTTTGGAATATTTTTCAACAGCTTGGTGAATTTTTACAGTGGTATTTATATTGCATTAAAAAGAACAAAGCAGGTGGGATATTCTTCTGCGGCGGGCGCAGTGCTTAATGTAGCGATGAATCTTGCTTTAGTCAAGCAAATTGGATTGTATGCTGCATCAATCAGCACAGCAGTTTCCTTTTTCGTCATTGTTATTTATAGGGCGTTGGATTTGAATAAGGCTATTAAGATTAAATATTACTTTAAGGAAATCGCTATTGGAGCAATTTGCTTTGTGATTTCCAGCGTTTGTTTGTTTTTTAATAGCACTCTGTTGCTTATTTTATGTTGGGCAATTGCTATTATCTACAATTTGACGCAGAACATGGGCTTTATTAGAAAGATACTTTCCATGATTGTGGCGCGCACTATGATGAGTAAAAAGTAATGAGTGATAAATTCAGAGGATAAAACAAATGAAAACATCTGTTGTAATGACTACATACAATGGCAGGCGTTTCTTAATACCAATGCTTGATTCTCTGCGGGATCAAACCAGAAAAATTGATGAAGTCTTGATTTTTGATGATAGATCATCGGATGATACTGTGAATATACTCAACAATTATATCAAAGATAATTGTTTGAGCGGATGGAAAGTAAAGGTCAATAAAAAAAATCTGGGCTGGGAGCAAAACTTTGTACAGGCTCTTATGTCAGCAACGGGAGATGTGATATTCCCTTGCGATCAGGATGATATTTGGCATCTTGATAAAGTGGAGAAGATGACGGCTGCATTTGAAGAAAATGATGATATTTGGCTTCTGGTATCTGGCTATCACGCTTTTAGCGAGTGTGGAGGGAAAATGGCAGTCCAACAGAAAGTGAGAACTGAACGCAAGAGTTTGATAAGTAAAGTAATGTTTGACGAAAAGTATTATCAGATTCTGCGCCCTGGCTGTACGATGGCAATAAGGAAAAACATATTGCGGATTTTTGAGATGCTATGGACACCTGGTACTCCGCATGATGCGATTCTTTGGGGAATAGCATCTATAATCGGAAGATTATACTTATATGATGATACCTTTATTGAGTATCGGCGACATGACAACAATGCTTCAAAAGAAATATCACACGGATATAAATATAAAGTGAATGAGATATATAGAACGAGAAAGTTAAATAAATGGTATTTGAAGTCGGACTATTTTGACGAAGGAAAACGGGCTATTGTTGATGAATGCAACCGTTGGTGTGATTTTAGAGAAGAATTGCTCGTAAAAAAGAGACTGCTATATTGGTTTAAGCTCTTCCCGTTAAGAAAACATTATTTGACAAGGAAAAAATATATAGGTGATTTATATTATTTTACAAAAAAGGATGGGGTTTAAGTATGGGAAAACACGCTTATCTTATTATGGCGCATGGATTGATAGATCAGTTGTGTATGCTAATTAAAGCAATCGATGATGAGCGTAATGACATTTATTTGCACTTGGATGGTAAGTGCAGGGATGATTTATCTGCTTTGCAAAATTTGTGTCTACGAGGAAATTTGATTTTTACGAAAAGACGTAATGTTTCGTGGGGGGGGGCAAGCCAAATAGATGCAGAATTTATTCTCTTAGAAGCGGCTGTTGAAAACGGGCCGTATGATTTTTATCATTTAATTACGGGCGTTGATTTTCCCCTTGCTTCGCAGAATGAAATTTTAGCCTTTTACGACAAGCATCCGAATACTCAGTTTATTAGTTGCAGGTCAATTGAGGGCGAAGAGTCAAATTATTTAAATCGAATAAGATTTTTCTATCCGTTTCAGGAAGTCTTTTCACGGCAGAGTTTTTGGGGAAAGGTTTCAAGAAAAGTTGGGGTAAGCCTTCAAGAATTCTTACATATAAACCGATTGGATTCTTCTATAACATATGGTGTGGGTTCGGCATATTTTGATATAACGGATGATTTTGCTCGATATGTGCTAAGTCGAAGACAGTGGGCAAGTGAACACTTTAAAAAGACTTTATGTGCGGATGAGATTTTTCTTCAAACAATTTATCTTAATTCACCATTTTATCAAGAGGACATTCATCGATATAAATCCAATCTTGCAGATAATAAGTATATCAAGCGTACATATTTAGACGTGAACCGAGCGATTGATTGGACTCGTGGCAATCCATACACTTTTGGAATTTCGGACAAGGAAATGCTGCTTTCTTCGCACTGCTTCTTTGCTCGAAAATTTGACGAGAGAATTGATAAAGAAATTATTAACTTCCTTTATCAGCACTTGATTAACGATTGAAAATTGGCATCAGGCATTTTATGTTACCAAAAGGGCAAGCAGTTCAAAATCCCATTTAATCCATAATAGATAAAAACACCGATAAACTTGCTCTCGAATTCACAAAATTAAAATAATTTTTATCGAAAGACTCGCATCAACATGTTACCTTCCAATCCCACAATGAAATCCCACCACAATTCAAAAGGAGTCACTCATGAGCACAGAACATGCAAAAGAAAATGAATTAGAAAAATTACTATCCTGCCATCCGTCCAACAAAGAAAATTTCTATCAGCTTGCCCGTCTCATGAAACGCGGCGTAGTAATCCCATTTATCGGCGCAGGCTTCTCTATGAATTTTGGTTACCAGGGGTGGAGCGAGTTCCTGAAAGAACAAGCGAAAGAACAAAAATTGCCGCAGATAGAGATGAAAGTGGAAAAGAACGAATACGAAAATGCCGCCAGCATATTAAAAGATAATCTTCAAGGTAATATTTTTGAATACCTTATGCTGCGGGAATTTGACTCGCGCATTTATAAGGGGACGTCGTCTGCTAAAGAGCTGGATGCATTTCCAATCCTTTTTAAAAATCTCATGATCACAACGAATTTCGATGAGGTTCTTGAGATGCTGTATTCAAAGGTCAATGGGGAATATATTGCAAAAGTCACTCCAAACTCCATCCAAAATGCGAATTTGATTTATAGAAGAATTGCGTATGGAGAACCGACGTTGATAAAGCTTCATGGGGATGTGGCGCTCAGAGAGTTTGTGCTGACAAAGGAGAGCTATGATAAGTGCTATGGAAAAAACATTCCGGATCTTCGGCTGCCGGTGCCTTCTTTTTTGAAAAACATTCTTCTGTCGAGAGTTCTCCTGTTCCTTGGATGCAGTTTGGAACAGGATCGTACGCTGAAGATTATCGAAGCGGTTCAGAATGAGGGGAGTATATCTTTTGCACTTTTGCCGCTTCTAAAAGGAACAGAAAACCCAAATGACGCTTGGAGGCCCAATCTTACCAGGGAAAAAGGGAATCAAAAGGTTGAAATAGCTCCGCTTAAGGAGAGAACGGACTTCTTGCATGAACATAATATCATCCCCATTTGGTATCCCAAGGGTAAAGGTGCGGAGGCCCTGAGAATTTTTTTTGCGGGACTGATGGAGCTGGTTATGCCAGCGCTTTCGTTCAGTACCACGGAATTGAGAAGAAGAGTGGATTTTTTGACAAAAGAAGATGCATTGATTGATCACGGCAGGCTCTATGGTAACCACATGGAAGCGGAGGAAATTTTACGAAAAAATAGTTTTCAGTTTAATGATAGCTACAACATTAAGATATTGAAAAAAATCAAGGAATTTTACGCGATCAACGGTTACATATATGAGCGAAAAGAACTAATAAAGGATTTGCTGGCAGCCATCAGAAGAGTTTATGGCGAAGTCAGTATTGAAATGTGTGAAAGTTATCATGATTTAGGATATACATTTGAGAGATATCAATATTACAGTCTGATGCTGCTGACCATGGAACACGGAGTGGAGCTTTTTGAAGAGTACAAATTGAAAAATAAAGACAAGGAGAAAAAAGAAGAGAAGGAAAAAAAGAAGAGAAGGAAAAAGAGATTCTCAATGCTGCGGCATATTTCTACATTTCCCTGGCCTACGCGTATCTGCAAAATGGAAACGAAGAATCAGCAAAAAACTATTACAAAAAGGTAGAGGATATAAAAAACAATCATTTATTGAAACGTGATCATCGGGCATTTATATATAATGGCTTAAGTCGTTATTATATGTTAAAAAAGGAATCAAAAATGGCATTGGATTCCCTTGATGAAGCATTAAAAATCAGGCAAAAACTGAGAGACGACGAAGATGAAAATTTAACATCACATATTATAAACACGCATTCCAACAAGATACGGATTTATTTGGAGTTGGATTTGGTAGAAGAAGCGAATAAAGAATATCTGTCTTGTATGGAAGAACCGAATATCCAAGAACGTCTAAAAACGAGTCCTGGAGCAAATCGAAGAATCCTATCAGACTATGGCGATATTCTAGCAAGAGAAAAGAAATATAAAGAAGCAGTTGAGCAATATCAAAAAGCTTTAGATGTCAGAAAGTATGTACGCGTGGAGGACGACCGCATTGCAGCGTCTACATATAGGAAGATTGCAGAATGTCTCGCTCATGACAATGATCAGAGAGAGGAGGCACTGGAATATTATATTCAGTCATTATTGGTATATAGAATACTGCCAAGGGCGGAAAAAGAGATTTCTCAGCTCGAAGCGAAAATTGAAGAACTTTCAACCGCTCTCGGCTATACGCAGGTCTCCATAGAACAGCGTATAGAGGCGCAAAGAAACGTGAAATCGTTCCGCTTGGATTCCAAAATTCAGGAACGGGAAGATGAATTGATACAGTACTTTGGATTAGCATAATGATATTCCTAAAGGGCTTTCACTTTAAATCCTTAATATACAGTAGAATTTTTTATACGGTCTGCACTATATTGAGACTGAGCACAACAGATGGAAACATATACTTACTGAGAAAGAGGTGCCTTATATGTCAAAGAAACACCAGGTTACTCCTAAAACTGCATCCGATAAAACAAGAAAAAACCATTTACAGGAACTGCCGCCAGCCTCCAACACTTCAGAAGCTGCCAATGAAGAATACAAACTCATGCGGGAAGAAATCCTGCAATATATGGAAGAATATCAGACTGTCCGTAATATGATGTATGCAGTTACTGGCGTCATTTTGGGCTTTTCAGGTAAAATATGGGAGAATGATCCATATCTGTTTCTTCTTCCGCTGGTGGCAATTTTGCCATGCTATGTTCTTTATTATGATTATTGGAAAAATGTCGTGCGTGCCTCTGTGTATATTCAGCTATTTTTGGAAAAATCCACAGATGAGGACACGAAAAGAAGCAGCAATGTATCCGGCTATCGTTGGGAAGGAAGACTTAGAAAATTTTCGGAAAAATACGACCCATCAATCAGACCAAGATGGAAAGCCCAGCTTCTTTTCCATGCCCAGCAGCTCCCATACTTCCTATGCGCGGGCGTATGCCTGCTTCTTTTCATACTGAAAACAGTGGAACCCTCTTTTTGCGGCAATACAGGTACCCTTTCCATAAAGGCCGTGGATCTGTTGCTTTCAGTTGGTTTAATCATCCTCAGTTTTGTGATCTTTACAACCTTTTTCCAGGTAGACACAGAAGCGATTGAAGAAAAATGGCTGGAAGTAAAGCAGGAAGAATCCATAAAAGGCTAAAACCCTCCATTCGTCCGGCACCATTCCGCAAATGCAATTTTCAGAAACCGAGCCCCAGCCCAATCGTTTCCTTTCCCAGACCCCCCATTTTCCACATTGCCCCACCCCTCAATTTATGATAAGATATTAAACAAAGAAAGCAAAGCCACTCCCAAAGCCATGCAAAGCTCCCAAGCGCTTCTCACCGACTGCCAAGAGTGAATCTCTGAACCAATCAAAAAAGCAAAAGGAAAGTGATACCATGCAGTTCCAGGCCGCTCTGATTCTGGAAGGCGGGGCCAACAGGGGCGTATTTACGGCCGGGGTCCTTGATTTCTTCCAGAAGCATCAACTATATCTGCCATATGTGGCAGCCATATCGGTGGGAATATGCAATGCGATGGATTATACCTCACGCCAGCCGGGAAAGACAAGAAGCTGCATGATCCCCGCCGAAAGGAATGTGCCGCCGATTCACTGGTGTAATCTGTACAGAAAAGGCAGCGTGATTGACCTGGATCTGGTTTTCGGGGAGTATCCGAACCGTCTGGATCCCTTCGACTTTGCCGCTTTTCAGAACTCAGAAACCACATGTGAATTTGTAGTCACGAATTACAGGACAGGGATGGCCGAATAACCTTTCGGAACGGGAAAACAAAGAGCGCATGTTGGCAATCTGCCGGGCCAGATGCAGCATGCCGTATATTCTGCCAATGGAACCTGTGGGCGAGGAGTCGTATCTTGACGGTGGGATTTCGGATCCTCTCCCGGTTGATCATGCCAGACTGCGGGGATACGAGAAGGTGATTGTGATTCTGAAGCAAAGGAAAGGGTTTCTTCCTCATGGATTATGCTGCGAGCCGTATTTGATTAGGAGCATGTACCGCAAGTACCCGGCATTGAGCGAAGCACTGGGAATCAGGATCGAGCGATATAAGAGCCGGCTTTCTTACATAGAACGGCTTGAGAAGGCCGGAGCCATCTATGCGATCAGGCCGGAGAAAGTAGAAGCGAAAGCACTCTGCATGGATGAAGGAAAGTTAAAGTGCTTTTATATGCAGGGCTATGAGACGGCAGAAACGAATTTTGCCGCTGTTATGGATTATCTTAAGAAGTTTGCCGACCTGTGGCTTACATTTGGAACAGCACTTTTGGGAACGTCGGTGATTGGGGACATCGTGAAAGAAATCTATTCTGATTATACCCCGGCTTCCGCGTTGACACTGGCGCTTCTTGTGATAATTCTGGCAGTTTACTGCTATCTCTCCCGGGACAGAAAAATTGAGCCCTATAAAAGAACCAGAAACTTCGTTGGACTGTACAGTGCTGAAGGTTCCGGAGCTATCGAGGCAGATTTTGATAACGGGCTGATTGCACGGGAGGAAGAGGTCATCCGGCTTATCCAGGCGGTGGGGTATGCGTTTCAGGCGGGGCATGGACTCAGCGTTTGCCTGACAGGAAAAAGCGGATGCGGGAAATCTACGATCATCCATTTATTTGAACAGGACGAGCGCACAAAATCGAGCTTCCGAACCATCAATTACAGTGAACATTATCACTTCCTTTCCGATTATACCTTCCGGGATGGACTGACGGAAGCTGGCGGGGAGAGGATTGTTGTAATTCTCGATCAGTTTGAACGCTTTTTTCAGCTTCCGGCGGAGCAGCAGGAGAGCGCGGAAGAAGTTGTGAGAGATCTGGCAGGCAGAGGAGTGGTTGTCCATTTTTCCCTGCGCGAGGAATACCTTGCCCGCTTCCTGATGCGGTTTGAACCGGATGATCTTACACGCTGTACAGGAACTTACAGCGGCATTCTATATGAGCGAATCCCATTGCTTTTCCAGTACATTCATCTGTATCGGGGAAGATTCTGAACTGCCTCAGTCTGCACAGGAGGCCGAAGAGGGGACGATCAAACGTCTCTGCTTTCACGCGTTTGAAAAAGAGGGAGAGGTCATTGCCGGCATTGTCAAAGATATGGCCTTGATTCAAAAAGAAATCATCCTGAATATACTTGAAAATGAACATGCAAGATCCGGAAGTGTTTTGCATTTCTTAGGCAGAGACGAGCAGCAGTTAATGCGTATGTATTATGATACGCAGCTTTGCAGCACGGGAAACTATCTGGATGCCTCGAGGATTTTGTATCTGTTGAGCGTTGTCCGGCTGAATACGTTTTATTCCAGCAAAAGAAATATTGCGGAGGCACTGTGCCTCTCGGAAGACCGTTACGAAAAGCTGGATCCATGCTTAGAGTCGCTTTGTGAGCTCCAGCTGATCAAGAGAACGGTGCTTAACTCCAATGAATTCTTCGAGGCGGCTCATGACTATATTGCACAAAGCTATACGGTTTATGCGAATACGGAGCTTCAGATGGATGTAAAAGCCGGACTTGACGAATACCTTACAGAATTTCGGAATAAAAAAGTGCATAAAAGGAATTGGGAGGAAGAGCTGCCGCAGCCGGAGTTTAACCGAAAGAATGGCCGGGCATTGGCAGCCAGCAGGGAAGAACGAAGTAAAAAACGCAGGAGAGAAATGTGTTTTGCAAAAATCGTCGAACGGGGTTCTATCGCGTTTACAATCCTGTCATATTTCCTGATCCGGTACATCGTGGAACACGCAGGCGGAGCCGTTAAAGGGAATTACTCTGCGTTTCCGGCCCTCTCCCATGCCGTTTCCATCCGGCAAATCCCCTTGTCTGTCCTGTTTCTCGTTCTGGCGTCTCTGGTTTATGTTTATACCTTGTGTGAAACATAACCATGTACCATAAAGACAGGCAGAAAGGCTGCATAAAATTTTCCTACCCGACAGCATGCGCCACGGGCCTCCTTGCGATCCTTAAGTCGGACATCTGGCTTCTATTCCTCGGCATCGGCAACGCGGCGCAGGGAGCACCTGCTTCCTTATGAGCCTGGACAGGGATATGAACTCCCGAGGCCGAAATGAGTTCCGGCTGTACGGGCTGAAAACAATGGCAGTCGGATTTCTGCTTGCCGTTTTGGAAATATCGCTGCACGGCCCGGATGGCTTATCTGCCTATGTGTCTTTCATGAAAGCGACCCCCATGTCTGCCCTGCTCATCGACTCCTTCCGCCCCCATATGAACCGGGAGTTTTTCTATCCCCACCGGGCCCCCATCGAGGACAATATGTGAAGAAAGTGGATGACAGGAGAGCCTCTGTTGTAATACAATAAATCCATCATACAAAAAAGGAGGCCACCCACCCATGCAAATCCACTTCCAGGAAAACTGGGAAAAAACCCATTACGAATCCGACCGCATCCTAACCTTAGGCGACAACTCCATCCCCTACCACACCGTCTGCGAAGACAATTTCTTCTACGACGAAGAGGGAAAAGCCGTAGCGACCATCTATTCCTACGCCTACTTCCGAAGCGACGTCCCGAATCCGTCGGCGCGCCCGGTATTATTCGCCTACAACGGCGGCCCCGGCTCCGCAAGCCTCTGGCTGCACTTAGGGCTCGTAGGCCCAAGGCGCGTAAAGCTGGACGATGAAATCCATCTTCCCACCGTCCCGCCCTTTGAATTGGAGGACAACCCCAACTGCATCCTCGACATCTGCGACCTTGTAATCGTAGACATGGTTGGCACTGGACTCGGACGCCTGTTTGACGAAAAGGCAAAAGAGCAGTTTTACGGCTCCGACGCAGACATCCGCCAGCTTGCCATGTTTGTCGACGGCTGGCTCACCCGCTACGGCCGCCGCAACAGCCCCATCTTCCTGGCAGGCGAAAGCTACGGCACCGGCCGTTCCGCCCTTCTGGCGGCAGAACTTCTCGGCGGCGGCCCGGAAAACCAGGACACCCTGGGAATCTCCGTAAGCGGGATCATGCTTCTTGGCACGTACTTTTACCAGCCGACGCCTTTTCCGGAAACTGTCCTGAACCTGCCGTCCATGGCAGCCACAAATTGGTATCACAGCAAAGAAAAAACAGAAACACTCGACACCTTCGTGAAAAAAGCATACGACTTTGCCGGCGGCCCGTACCTGGCGGCCTACATCAAAGGCGACGCCGTCCCGGAAGAAGAAAAGCAGGCCGTGATTGAAGGGCTTGCAGCGCTTACTGGCTTAAAACGCCCCTATCTGGAGCAGAACTGGCAGAACATCGACATGCGCGAGTACATGAAGCGCCTTTTGGAGGACAAAAACCAGATTGTCGGCTTTTATGACAGCCGCTACGCATGGCCGGATCTTCCCGATGTGCCCGACGCCAACGTCATCGCCGACGATGCGGCCATGGGGCAGTACACGCCTGCCTACCAGGCCGGCTTTGCCCTTCTGCGGGACGAGTTAAACATCCAGGTGGAGCGCCGCAGCAAAGGCCTGGCCCACGGCGTCAACGTCCAGTGGGACAGGAAATTCAAACGGAACCCCGCCCAGGCACTGGCAGGCGCCATGCGCCGGAACCCGAGCCTGCGCGTGTTTTTTGCATCCGGCCTTTACGACCTGTGCACGACAGCCGGAAATGCCAGGTATCTGGCGACCCATTCCAGGCTGGATCCGTCCCGCGTCGTCATCGGAGAATACCCGTCCGGGCACATGGCATACCTGGGAAACGAAAGCGCGAAACTGCTGGGAGATGACCTGCGGGCATTTGTGGAGTCGGCGCTCTGTTAAACGCCGGAAAGGAGAAGCATGGGCTTTCTTGATAAAGTGAAAAAGAAGCTGGTACGGCCGCACACGGACGAGTTCACGCCGGGCGGCTCCGGCATTTACCGCTATGAAAATATAGAAGAGACAGGCTTCCGCCCGCCGAAAGCCTACGGTCAGTACGCCGAGGAAATCACCGCCCACTTTGAGGCCATGTTTCCCGGACGCAAAACCACCGTCTTTCACGAAATCCTGTCCGACCTGGTGCATATCGACGTCAACATCATGTATCCGTCCGAAAAAGGCCAGTTCTACGTCATGTACACGACAGGCATGAGCGACCTGCCCATGACGCTGCCGGAGGGCTATGAAGACCGGAAGGATCTCCAGTTTGCCGAGCTGTTCCTCTTTCTGCCGCCGGACTGGAAACCGGGGAATGAGGGGGAGCTGGACGTCAATATGGACGAAAAGGATTACTGGCCCATCCGCCTGATCAAATTCCTCGCAAGGTTCCCACATGAGTACAGCACATGGCTCGGGGGCGGGCACACGATGCCGAACGGCCCGGACTATGAGCCGCTTTGCGAGGGAACCGAAATGGGCGGCGTTGTACTCACGCAGTTCGGCGAAGACCTTGGCGGCTTTACGGCGGAAGACGGGATGCCGGTCAATCTTTTGATGGTGATCCCGGCTTACCGGGAAGAGATCGAATATAAATTAAAATACGGCATGAGCGCCCTCGACGAGGTCTTTTCGGAAAATAACCTCCCGATGGTTCTCGACATCAGCCGTCCCAACTACTGCAAAGACTTTAAAGAGCGGTTGGATTAAAGAAAACCAGGAGGAATGCATATGCCGGGGGCAAGGCACAAAAAAGTCAGCCATATCATTGAAACCCAGAGCCAGGCGGAGGAGGCATTTTTAAAAGAACTGCGAAGCGGGAGCTATACCCATGAACATCCGCTCATCGCCCATAACCTCTACGGCATCAACCCGCTGTCGGCCGTCATCGCCTTTTACACGGAAGAGGAGACGGCCGTCACCGTCACGGTTCTCGGAAAACAGGCGGCGGGAAACATCGCCCACACCTTCCCGAAAGCCAGGGAACATATCCTCCCTGTCTGCGGCCTCTACTCCGATTATGAAAACAAGGTGGAAATCCGCCTATACCAGGGAAACGCCGTCACCGTAGCCATTCCCGTGCCGGACGTGTTTGACGGAAAAAAGGTCATGGACTTCATGGACACATCGCCGGAGTATCTGAAGGATCAGCTCTTATTCGTTACGCCTGCCAGCGAAGATCTGGCGACGGCCTTCGACTATGCCGGCGATGCCAGATGGCACATGAACGTGCCCTGCGTCTTTGCCGTGAAGCAGTTAAAAAACGGAAATCTCTTAATGGGCAGCAGCCGTCTGATTCAGATGCCCTACTATATGGCCGGGCTTTATGAAATTGCGCCCTGCGGGAAAATCTATAAGGAATTCCGAGTGCCGGGCGGCTATCACCACGACCAGTTTGAGATGTCCGACGGGAACCTGTTATGCCTGACCGAAGATCTTTTTGGGGACACGGTGGAAGACATGTGCGTGCTTCTCGACCGGGAGACAGGGGAAATCCTAAAAACATGGGATTTCAAGGACATCTTGCCGGTGGGAGAGGGAAAGAGCGGGAGCTGGTCAGAGGACGACTGGTTCCATTGCAACGCCGTCTGGTACGACGAAAACACCGATTCCCTGACCTTTTCCGGCCGCCATATGGACAGTATTATAAACATAGACTATGAAAGCGGCGCCTTAAACTGGATCCTCGGCGACCCGGAGGGCTGGCCAAAGGAATGGGTAAGCAAGTATTTTTTTACGCCCGTCGGAGCAAACTTCTCCTGGCAGTATGAGCAGCACGCCTGTCTGGTGACGCCGGGCGGCGACGTGATGTGCTTTGACAACCATCATTGGGGCTCCAAGAAAAAAGAGGAATACAAGCCGGCAAAAGAAAGCTTTTCCCGCGGCGTCCGCTACCGCATCGACACGAAAAAGCGGACTATCGAGCAGGTGTGGCAGTACGGCCGCGACCTGGGCGCCGCTTTCTATTCGCCGTACATCAGCAACGTGGATTACTACGGCGAGGGCCATTATCTGATCCATTCCGGCGGCATCGCCTATGATAAGGAAGGAAATCCGTCGGAGGTTTTGGGAACCCTTGCAAAAGTGAACGGCTGCCATATGTACTCGATGACGGTGGAGCTCATGGACGGTAAGCAGATGTTAAAGATGCAGGTGTCTGGAAACTACTACCGTGCCGTAAAACTCCCGCTTTATACAAAAGGCGCGAACCTGACTTTAGGCCCCGGAAAGCTTTTAGGTTCCATGGGCATCACGAAGGAGCTGGATTTTGAGCTTCCGGCCGCATGGGAGCATGAGCTTCTTCCCGATTCCTTTGAGGCCAGGATTGAAGAGGAGAGCGACCGCTTTGTCTTTTATGGCACCTTCGAGAAGGGACAGGCCGTCGAGCTTTTACTGGAACAGGGAGACGAGGTGCACCGCTACTACATTTCCACGGCGGCCATCGAGTACCAGGCCATGTGCTGCGGCACTTTCCTGGAAAAAGACGGCAGAAAAGCCAAGCTGTCTGTCAACAAGGCCGGCCTCTCGGGAGCCTATGATGTGCGCGTCATCATAAACGATAAAAAATATGATGCGGGAGTGCAGATCACCTGCGGCTGACAGCAGCAAAGGGGGAAAAATACATGTGCATGGTATGCGACCGGATACGGATGATCCGGGAGGGAACGAACAAATATTTCGTAAAGGAGCTGGAGACCGGCTATGTCGTTCTGGGCGATTACCAGAGATTTCGCGGCTATACGCTGTTTCTCTGTAAAGAATGCCAGCCGGAGCTTCACCTTCTTAAGACAGATTTCCGAAAGAAATTCCTGGAGGAAATGGCCCTTACGGCAGAGGCCGTTTACCAGGCATTTCAGCCGGACAAATTAAACTACGAGCTTTTAGGGGCAGGGGGAAATGTGCACATGCACTGGCACATATTCCCGCGGCGAGCCGGAGATACCCCGGCGCCGGGCCCTGTCTGGCAGCTCCCGATGGAAGAGCTGTATGCCGCAAAGTACCTGCCAGGCGATGAGGAACTGGAAGAAATGAAGGCGCTCCTCCTTCGGGAACTGGAAGCTGTCCTGCCTTAAGGCATGTCTTATTTTCCAGAAAAAAAGCGAAAAACTGCAAAGACAGGGGCAAAATCAAAATTTTGTCTAAAAAATCCATAAAAGCGGAATAATGAAATTGACAAATGGAAGAATAAACCTTAAAATAAAGGTGTCACAAAATCTAATAAATGGAGGTAAAATAGAAATGGAATTAAAAGGCAGTAAGACAGAACAGAACCTGGTTGCAGCATTTGCCGGTGAGTCCCAGGCCAGAAACAAATACACATATTTCGCAAGCGTAGCAAAGAAAGAAGGCTATGAGCAGATCGCAGCAATCTTCCAGGAGACGGCTGACAACGAGAAAGAGCATGCGAAAATGTGGTTCAAAGAGCTGAAGCTCTTAGGAAACACCGCTGAGAACTTAAAGGCTGCCGCTGAAGGCGAGAATTACGAGTGGACCGATATGTATAAGACTTTCGCAGAGGAAGCCGAGGCAGAGGGCTTCGCGGAAATCGCCAGAAAATTCCGTATGGTTGCCGACATCGAAAAGACACATGAGGAGAGATACCTGAAGCTCCTTCACAACGTGGAGATGCAGCAGGTATTCGAGAAAGCGGAAGAGACCATGTGGGTTTGCAGAAACTGCGGCCACATCGTAATCGGAAAGAAAGCCCCGCAGGTATGTCCGGTATGTGCACATCCGCAGAGCTATTTCGAGATGAGAAAAGAGAACTACTAAATCCAAGCTGTCCGCGCCGGCTTTCCGGCGCGGACTTTTAAATCTCTTTGCAATTTCGGGAAAGTATGATATAATGTTCACAACGTGAAAAGCCGGGACTTAAGTCCCGCCGGCGGCTGCCCCTTACCGGCGCAGTCCCCGTCCCATGAAAATTACATAGGAGAATACAAACCATGAAAACGAGGCGAGTTTTTTTAAAGCTGAGCGGAGAAGCTCTGGCAGGGCCGAAGAAGACAGGCTTTGACGAAGAGACGGTCCGCGAGGTCGCAAGACAGGTCAAGATGTCCGTGGATGACGGCATCCAGGTGGGAATCGTCATCGGCGGCGGAAATTTCTGGCGCGGCCGCACAAGCGAAGCCATCGACAGGACAAAGGCCGACCAGATCGGGATGTTGGCGACCATCATGAACTGTATCTATGTTTCGGAGATTTTCCGGAACGCAGGCATGATGACGCAGATCTTAACGCCTTTTGAATGCGGCTCCATGACAAAGCTGTTTTCCAAGGACAGGGCCAATAAATACTTTGAAAAAGGAATGGTTGTCTTTTTTGCCGGAGGAACCGGCCATCCGTATTTCTCAACGGACACGGGCATCGCGCTCCGCGCCATCGAGATGGAAGCAGACTGCATCCTGCTTGCCAAGGCCATCGACGGCGTCTACGACAGCGATCCGAAGCTCAATCCGGAGGCGAAAAAGTATGACACGATTTCCATCCAGGAGGTCATCGACAAAAAGCTCGCCGTGGTGGATCTGACGGCATCCATCATGTGTATGGAACATAAAATGCCCATGGCGGTCTTCAGCCTGAACGAAAAGGACGGAATCGCAGAGGCAATGCGTGGAAACATTAACGGTACCATAGTTACCGCTGAATAATAGGAGGTTCTTATGCAGGACGAATTAAAGGTTTATGAAGAGAAAATGGAAAAATCCATTGAAGCCATGATGAGCGAGTTCGCTTCCATCCGTGCAGGGCGTGCAAATCCCCATGTGCTGGACAAGATTAAGGTGGATTATTACGGAACGCCGACCCCCATTCAGCAGGTGGGCAACATTTCCGTGCCGGAGGCCAGGATGATTTTAATCCAGCCCTGGGAGAAGAGCCTGATTAAGCCCATTGAGAAGGCAATCCAGACTTCGGATCTGGGCATCAACCCCAACAACGACGGAAGCTGCATCCGCCTTGTGTTCCCGGAGCTTACGGAGGACAGGCGTAAGGAGCTTGCAAAGGACATCAAGAAGAAAGGCGAAGCAGCCAAGGTTGCAGTCCGCAACATCCGCCGGGATGCCAACGACGCCTTTAAGAAGATGGAGAAAAACAACGAGATCTCTGAGGACGATTTAAAGGATGCTGAGACCGGAATCCAGAAGATCACAGATAAGGCCATTGAAAAGATTGACAAGGCAGTGGATAACAAGACGAAGGAAGTCATGACCGTTTAATGGGATAGAAAGCCCTGCGGCCTTCACTCGCTGCCGCAGCGGCCGTCTAGCAGGCGGTTCGCATAAATCAGCAGGGGGCGGGAATACCTGTCCCCTGTTTTTACGCCGCAGGGCCCTGCGCCCAGGCGGCATATGCAGTTTGCGGGAAAAGAATACGGCTGCCCGCGCATACCTTTTATCATGAGATGCCGTCTTTTCAGGCGGGGAGAGGACAGATATGGAAAACACCATGAGGATTCCGGAGCATGTGGCGATGATTCTGGACGGAAACGGGCGGTGGGCCAAAAAACGCGGCCTGCCGCGGCAGATGGGCCATAAAAAAGGCTGCGAGACGTTGGAACAGGTGGTGGAGGATGCGGCGCGGATCGGCATCCGATACCTGACGGTCTACGGCTTTTCCACGGAAAACTGGAAGCGCCCGGAGGCGGAGGTCGGCGCCCTGATGCAGCTTTTCCGTTTTTATGCCAAGCGGCTCTTAAAGATTGCAAAGGAGCATGACGTCCGCGTTAAGATGATCGGGGAGCGGAACCGATTCGCACCGGATCTTATTGCGGCCATCAACAGCCTGGAAGAAGAGACGAAGGACGCCAAAGGCATGACCTTCATTATCGCCGTAAACTACGGCGGCCGGGACGAAATCACAAGGGCCGTCAGGCGCGTGATGGAGGATGCAAAGGCCGGAAAGCTTTCGCCGGAGGAGATGGATGAAACCGTATTTTCTTCTTATCTTGATACGGCCGGGATTCCGGATCCGGATCTTCTGATCCGCACAAGCGGGGAGCTCAGGCTTTCCAATTACCTTCTGTGGCAGTTAGCCTACACGGAGCTTTACGTGACCGACTGTCTCTGGCCTGACTTTAATAAGGAAGAACTTTTAAAGGCCATCGAGACCTTCAACGGGCGCGACAGGCGCTACGGCGGCGTTTCGCAGAAGGAGACAAAGTAAGGGAGCGGGTTTCATGTTTGCAACGAGACTTTTAAGCGGCATCGTGCTGGTGGCTCTGGCCGTATTCCTGTTGTTTCAGGGCGGGCCCCTGCTGCTTTTTGTGTCCGCGGCCATATCCTTAATCGGGCTTTTTGAGCTGTACCGCGTCATGAAAATCGAGCGGGCCGTGCCAGGCGTCCTGGGATATCTGGCGGGCGGCGTTTACTACGGGCTTTTGTGGTTCCGCCTGGAGAGCGACAGTACGGCCGTCTTTTTCCTGATGATCCTGTTTCTGATGCTTCTGATGACCGTGTACGTGGTGACATTCCCGAAATACAGCACCGAACAGATCACCGTATCTTTTTTCGGCCTTTTTTACCTGGCCGTGATGTTTTCTTATGTTTACCAGGTGAGGAGCCTCGCCGACGGCCGGTTCCTCGTTTGGCTGATCCTAATCAGCTCCTGGGGCTGCGATACCTGCGCCTACTGCGCCGGGATGCTGCTTGGAAAGCATAAGCTGGCTCCGGTTTTAAGCCCGAAAAAAACTGTGGAGGGGGCCATCGGCGGCGTTTTGGGAGCGGCCCTTTTGGGATTTTTATACGGCCTTTTGATCCGCGGCAGGATGACGGAGATTTTCGAGCCGGAGTTTGTGAGCGCTGCGGCATGTGCTGTGGCGGCCGTGATTTCCCAGATCGGCGATCTTGCAGCCTCCGCCATCAAGAGGAACCACAATGTCAAAGATTACGGCCATTTGATCCCCGGTCATGGGGGCGTCCTCGACCGGTTTGACAGCATGATTTTCACGGCTCCGGCCGTCTATTTTGCCGTGCTGATTCTGCGCGCGTTACAGGAGATGCCAGTATGAAACGAATTGCAGTGTTAGGCTCCACCGGCTCCATCGGGACACAGACGTTGGAGGTGGCGAGGGCCAACGGGGACATTGAAATTGCGGCCCTTGCGGCCGGAAGGAATATCGAGCTTTTGGAAGCGCAGATCCGGGAATTTTCCCCGAAGGTCTGCGGCGTTTTTGATGAAAAAAAAGCGGGAGAGTTAAAGATGCGCGTCCGTGACACGGAGACCCGCATCGTCTCCGGTATGGAGGGGCTTTTGGAGATCGCCGCCATGGACGGATACGAAATCCTTGTGACGGCCGTCGTCGGCATGATTGGGATCCGCCCGACCGTCGCGGCCATAAAGGCGGGAAAGGACATTGCGCTGGCAAACAAGGAGACCCTTGTGACGGCCGGCCATCTGATTATCCCGTTGGCAGCGGAACATCAGGTGCGCCTGCTGCCCGTGGACAGCGAGCACAGCGCCATTTTCCAGTGCTTAAATGGCGAGCAAGGGAATAAAATAGAAAAGATTCTTTTAACGGCCTCCGGCGGCCCCTTTTACGGGAAAACCATGGAGGAATTAAAGCATGTCCGGGTGGAAGATGCCTTAAAGCACCCCAACTGGTCCATGGGGAGAAAGATTACCATCGACAGCTCCACCATGGTGAACAAGGGTTTAGAGGTCATGGAGGCCAAATGGCTGTTTGGCGTAGAGATGGACGATGTTCAGGTGGTCGTGCAGCCAAAGAGCATCATTCACTCCATGGTGCAGTTTACGGACGGCGCCGTCATGGCGCAGCTCGGGACGCCAGACATGAAGCTTCCGATCCAGTACGCCCTTTACTATCCGGAGAGGCGGCCCATGGGCGGGGAGCGGCTGGATTTCTGGAGCCTTTCGTCCATCGCCTTCGGAAAGCCGGATTTTGAGACATTTAAGGGGCTTTCCCTGGCTTACGAGGCCGGCCGCGCAGGCGGTTCCGTGCCGACAGTGTACAACGCGGCCAACGAGCGGGCCGTTGCAAAATTTTTAAACGGCTCCATTTCCTACCTTACAATTACAGAAATAATTGAAGCGGCGATGGGACATCATAAGAGAAAGGCTGCGCCGTCTCTGGAGGAAATTTTAGAGACGGAGCAGGAGACGTATGATTTCATAGAAAGCAGGTGGGGCTCAGATTGCTCGCGGCACTTCTCGTTTTAAGCATCATTGTATTGTTTCATGAGTTCGGGCATTTTCTTTTTGCAAAATTAAACGGCGTCACCGTCGTGGAATTTTCCGTGGGCTTTGGCCCCAGGCTCCTTTCCTGGGTCAGCAAAAAAAGCGGCACGCGGTATTCCTTAAAAATTTTGCCCCTGGGCGGCTCCTGCGCCATGCTGGGGGAAGACGGCGAGGAGGACGAAAACCAGGCGCCGGCCGGCCAGGCGGAGGGCTCCTTTTTATCGAAATCGCCCCTGGCAAGAATCGTCATCATCGCGGCAGGGCCTGCCTTTAACTTCCTCATGGCTTTTGCCTTTGCGCTGTTTATCGTGTTCTATGTGGGATACGATTCCCCGGAGCTGGTGGGCGTGACGGACGGGTTCCCGGCAGAGCGCGCCGGGATGCAGGCCGGGGACGTGGTGACGGGGATCGGAAACCGCCGCGTCTCCATCGCCAGGGACATCACGTTATATCTGATGGCCCATCCGGCGGAGCCGGTGAAAGTGACCTACGAGCGGCTTGATACGGCCGCGGGAACATGGGAGACGCATGAGGCTGTGCTGACGCCGGAGTATTCGGAGGAGAGCGGCTCCTATCTTTTGGGAGTCAAATTTAACGGCTACCGGACGGCTGTAAAAAATCCCCTGGAGGCTGTGAAATACGCGGCCTGCGAGGTGCGCTACGTGATCCGGTCGGTCATTGACAGCCTGCGGATGATGGTGTCCGGCTCCATCAGCTCCGACGATATTGCGGGGCCGGTGCGGATCGTGACGATCATCGACGATACGGTGGAAGAGGCGAAGGAGTACGGCTTTCTTACGGTGCTTTTAAATGTTTTAAACCTGTCGGTGCTGTTTTCTGCAAACCTGGGCGTCATGAACCTTCTGCCGCTTCCGGCTCTGGACGGCGGGCGGCTCGTGTTCTTATTTCTCGAGCTTCTTCGCGGAAAGCCGGTGGACCAGCGGTTCGAGGGCGCCGTCCATCTGACGGGCATGGCGCTTCTCATGGCGTTTATGGTGTTTGTAATTTTCAACGATTTCAGGAATATTTAACGGAGGGAGATTCATGTACAGGGAACATACGAAGGTAATTTCCATCGGGGACAAAAAGATCGGAGGCGGAAATCCCGTCCTGATCCAGTCTATGTGCAATACGAAAACCGAGGATGTGAAGGCCACCGTGAGCCAGATCCTTGCTTTGGAGGCCGCCGGCTGCGACATCATCCGCGTGGCCGTTCCCACCATGGAGGCGGCTGCGGCTCTCCGTTCCATTAAAAAACAGATTCATATCCCGCTGGTGGCCGACATCCATTTCGACTACCGGCTGGCCATCGCAGCCATCGAAAGCGGCGCAGACAAGATCCGCATCAATCCAGGGAACATCGGCGCTAGGGAGCGGGTCGAGGCCGTGGTGGAGAAGGCGAAGGAGTACGGGATTCCGATCCGCGTCGGCGTCAACAGCGGTTCCCTGGAAAAGGAGCTGGTGGAAAAGTACGGCGGCGTGACGGCCGAAGCCCTGGTGGAGAGCGCCTTAAAGCAGGTAAAGCTCATCGAGGAGATGGGCTATGACAATCTCGTCATCAGCATCAAGTCCTCGGACGTCCTCATGTGCGTAAAAGCCCATGAGCTGATTGCAAAGGAAAGCCGCTACCCGCTCCATGTGGGAATCACCGAATCGGGAACACTGCTTTCCGGAAACATCAAATCGTCGGTGGGCCTGGGGATCATTCTCTATGAAGGCATCGGCGATACCATCCGCGTTTCCCTGACCGGCGACCCCGTCGAGGAAATTAAGAGCGCGAAGCTGATTTTAAAGACGCTGGGCTTACGGAAGGGCGGCGTCGAGGTGGTTTCCTGTCCCACATGCGGGCGGACGAAGATCGACCTGATCGGCCTGGCAAACCAGGTGGAGGACATGGTAAAGGACATCGACCTGGATATTAAGGTGGCCGTCATGGGCTGCGTCGTCAACGGGCCGGGAGAAGCCAGGGAGGCGGATATCGGCATTGCAGGCGGCATCGGCGAGGGCCTTCTTATTAAAAAGGGAGAAATCATCAAGAAGCTTCCGGAAAATGAGCTGCTTCCCGCACTGAGGGACGAGCTTCTTAAAATGCAAAAGGGTATGTGATATTGTATGGAAAAACCGTTTTTGAAGGTATTCCCGGGATTACATATTGCGGACGAGCTTAGAGAGCTTTTGAATCTTGTCATGGTGGAGAAGGTTTCCATGACGAAGGACAGAAGCTCTATTCGTATTTATATTGTAAGCCCGCGTCTGATTCATAAAAAGAACATTTACAGCCTGGAGGACGGCATCGCAAAGCAGCTTTTCCCGGGGCGGATCCTCGATGTGAAGATTCAGGAAAAATACCGCCTGTCGGCCCAGTACACGCCGAGAAAGCTTTTTGAGGTCTATAAGGACAGCATCCAGACGGAGTTTAAGCGGTTCGGGATGCTGGAGTACAACATTTTACGGCGGGCGAAGGCGGAATTTGCGGCCGAGGACAGCCTGGTGATGACCATTGAGGACAACCTGATTTACAGGGAGCGGTCGAAAGAGGTGGCCCGGGTACTGGAAAAGATCTTTACCGAGCGGTGCGGGCTTACGGCCGAGGTGAAGTTTGAATTTACGGAGCCTCCTAAAAAAGAGGAGCCGGCAGAGCTTCTCTACGAGCCCTTTGGGAAAGAGACGGCCGGCGAAGATTACCTGTCCGGGGCGGACGCGGCCTATCTTTCGGACGCGGCGGACGGCCAGATGCCATGGGAGGGCGGCCGGACAGCGGCTTCCAAAGAAAAGAGCGGAAATTCCGCCGCCATGTCTTCGGATAAGGCAAAGAAAGCCCCGGAAAAGAAGGCGGCTCCTGCCGGCGCACCAAAGGGGCAGGGCGCAGAAAAGAAAAAGGAATTCGGCAAAAAGACCTTCGGGGAATTCAAGAAGGGAGACGGCGGCTCCGGCTTTAAGCGCGGCGAGGGCGGCCGTCCGCCGTACCGGAAATCGGAAAATCCCGACGTGCTGTTTGGAAGGGATTTTGACAGCGAGCCCATGGAGATCCGTGAAATCATCGGCGAAATCGGCGATGTGACCGTCCGTGGAAAAATCCTGCGGGTGGAAAAAAGAGAGCTTAAGAGCGGGAAAAAGCTCCTGATCTTCGACATCACCGACTTTACGGACAGCATTACGGTGAAGATGTTCTTAAAAGAAGAGCAGGAGGAGGACGCCGGGAAGGCCGTCGCCGAGGGAAGCTTCATTAAGCTCCACGGCATCACCACCATTGACCGGTTCGACGGGGAATTAACCATCGGCTCTGTCTCCGGCATCAAGAAATGCGAGGACTTCACGTCGAAGCGGGTGGACAACAGCCCGGTCAAACGGGTGGAGCTCCACTGCCACACGAAGATGAGCGATATGGATGGGGTGTCCGAGGTGAAGGACATCATTAAACGCGCAAAAAAATGGGGGATGCCGGCCCTGGCCGTGACGGATCACGGCTGCGTGCAGGCGTTTCCGGATGCCAACCATGCCCTCGACAAGGGCGATTCCTTCAAAGTCCTGTACGGCGTCGAGGGCTATCTTGTGGACGATATGAAGGAAATCGTCGAAAATTCCAGGAACCAGAGTTTAGACGGGAGCTTTGTGGTTTTCGACATCGAAACCACCGGCTTTTCGCCGTCGAAAAATAAAATCATCGAGATCGGCGCCGTCAAGGTGGAAAACGGGGAGATCACCGGCCGTTTCAGCGAGTTCGTGAACCCCGATGTGCCGATCCCCTTTGACATCGAGCGCCTCACCGGCATCAACGACGCCATGGTGATGGACGCGGAAAAGATTGACGTGATCCTGCCGAAATTCCTCGCTTTCTGCGGCGATGCGGTACTGGTGGCCCACAACGCCTCTTTCGACGTGAGCTTTATCAGCCACAACGCGGCTGAGCTGGGCCTTGCCTTTTCGCCGACGGTGCTGGACACGGTTGCCCTGGCAAGAGTCCTGCTTCCAAATTTAAACCGGTACAAGCTGGACACGGTGGCGAAGGCCGTGGGCGTGTCGCTGGAGCACCACCACCGGGCCGTGGACGACGCGGAGGCGACGGCCGGGATTTTCCTGGCCTTTGAGCAGAAATTAAAGGACGGCCACGGCATGAGAACCCTGGATGATCTGAACGTGTTTAACAAGGTGAGCGATGAGACCATCATGAAGATGCCCACCTACCACGTCATCATCCTGGCGGCCAACGACCTGGGGCGGGTGAACCTTTACCGGCTCGTGTCCTGGTCCCATATCCGGTTCTTTTCCAGGCGCCCGAGGATCCCGAAGAGTCTTTTAAACGAGTACCGGGAGGGCCTCATCATCGGTTCGGCCTGCGAGGCGGGTGAGCTTTACCAGGCGATTTTAAGAGGCGTGGGAGACGCCGAGCTTTCCAGGCTCGTGCGGTTTTATGACTATCTGGAAATCCAGCCGCTTGGGAACAACATGTTCATGCTCCAGGATGAAAAGAGTACCGTAAAAACCGTGGCGGATCTGGAAAACATCAACAAAAAGATTGTGGATCTTGGCGAGCAGTTTGGAAAGCCGGTGTGCGCCACCTGCGACGTGCATTTTCTCGATCCCGAGGATGAGATCTACCGGCGGATTTTAATGGCCGGCCAGGGCTTTAAGGACAGCGACGAACAGGCGCCTCTTTACCTTCGCACGACCGAGGAGATGCTGGCGGAGTTTGAATATCTTGGGAGCGATAAGGCCTATGAGGTGGTGGTGACGAACACGAGGAAGATTGCCGACATGTGCGAGCCCATCGCGCCGGTGCGGCCCGACAAGTGCCCGCCGGTCATCGAAAATTCCGACGAGACCCTGCGGAACATCTGCTACAACAAGGCCCATGAGATGTACGGGGAAAATCTTCCGAAAATCGTTACCGACCGGCTGGAGCGGGAGTTAAATTCCATCATCTCCAACGGCTTTGCCGTCATGTACATCATCGCCCAGAAGCTGGTGTGGAAGTCCAACGAGGATGGCTATCTCGTCGGTTCGAGAGGTTCCGTCGGCTCGTCCTTCGTGGCGACTATGTCGGGAATCACGGAGGTAAACCCTCTAAGCCCCCATTATTACTGCACCAACTGCCACTACTATGACTTCGATTCGGAGGAAGTGAAGAAGTATTCCGGTATGGCCGGCTGTGACATGCCGGACAAGGTGTGCCCGGTTTGCGGGGCGCCCCTGAAAAAAGACGGCTTTGATATCCCCTTTGAGACGTTCCTCGGCTTTAAGGGCGATAAAGAGCCGGATATCGACTTGAACTTTTCCGGCGAGTACCAGAGCCGGGCCCACGACTATACCGAGGTCATTTTCGGAAAGGGCCAGACCTTCCGCGCCGGCACCATCGGCACCCTGGCCGACAAGACGGCTTACGGCTATGTGAAGAACTATTTTGAAGAGCACAACGAGAGGAAGCGGAACTGCGAAATCAACCGCATCGTCCAGGGCTGTGTCGGCGTCCGCAGGACGACGGGACAGCACCCGGGCGGCATTGTCGTCCTTCCGTTAGGCGAGATGATCTACTCGTTCACGCCGGTTCAGCATCCGGCCAACGACATGACGACGAAGACCATCACGACCCACTTTGACTATCACTCCATCGATCACAACCTGCTGAAGCTGGACATCCTCGGACACGATGATCCCACCATGATCCGCATGCTCCAGGACTTAATCGGCCTTGACCCGGTAAAGGACATCCCGCTGGACTGCAAGGAGGTCATGAGCCTGTTCCAGAACACGTCGGCCCTCGGCATCACGCCGGAGGACATCGGCGGCTGCAAGCTGGGCGCCCTTGGCGTTCCGGAGTTCGGAACGGATTTCGCCATGCAGATGCTCCTGGACACGAAGCCAAAGTATTTCTCCGATCTTGTGCGGATCGCCGGGCTGGCCCACGGAACCGACGTCTGGCTTGGAAATGCTCAGACGCTCATCCAGGAGGGGAAGGCCACCATTCAGACGGCCATCTGTACCCGTGACGACATCATGGTGTATTTGATCCAGCAGGGGCTTGAAGAAGGCACGGCCTTTACGATCATGGAGTCCGTCCGAAAGGGCAAGGGCTTAAAGCCGGAGTGGGAGGAGGAGATGACGAAGCACGGCGTGCCGGACTGGTACATCTGGTCGTGCAAGAAGATCAAGTACATGTTCCCCAAGGCCCATGCGGCGGCCTACGTCATGATGGCGTGGCGCATCGCCTACTGCAAGGTCTTTTACCCGCTTGCCTACTATGCGGCGTTTTTCAGCATCCGCGCCAGCGCCTTTTCCTATGAGCTCATGTGCCTGGGACGTGAGAAGCTGGAATTCCATCTGGCTGACTATAAGAGGCGCTCCGACAGCCTTTCCAAGAAGGAGCAGGATTCCCTGCGCGACATGCGCGTCGTCCAGGAGATGTACGCCAGGGGCTTTGATTTCCTGCCCATCGACATCTATAAGGCCAAGGCAAGGCATTTCCAGATCATCGGCGACAAGCTGATGCCGTCCTTAAGCAGCATCGACGGACTCGGGGAAAAGGCGGCCGATTCCATCGAGGAGGCGGCCAAGGACGGGAAATTCCTGTCGAAGGAGGACTTCAGGAACAGGACGAAGGTCAGCAAGACCATCTGCGATCTGATGGCAGAGCTGGGGATTTTAGGCGACCTGCCGGAGACGAACCAGCTTTCGCTCTTTGACTTTGCCATCTGATGCAGGAAAAAACAGAAAACAAAAGGGAGTATGAAAAAGTATGGAACGAGAAAAATTTTCCACCAGGCTCGGGTTCATCCTGATTTCCGCAGGCTGTGCCATCGGGCTTGGGAACGTGTGGCGCTTTCCGTATATCGTAGGGGAATACGGCGGAGCTGCTTTTGTGCTGATTTATCTGGCTTTTCTGGTGGCTCTGGGGCTGCCGATCATCGTCATGGAGTATTCCGTTGGGCGTGCCAGCCAAAAGAGTGCGGCGCTGTCCTTTGACGTGCTGGAGCCAAAAGGGACGAAGTGGCACCTCAATAAGTATCTGGCCATGGCAGGAAACTATATCCTGATGATGTTTTACACGACGGTCGGCGGCTGGATGGTGTATTATTTCGTAAAGATGGCCGCCGGCGGCTTTGAAGGCCTGGACGCAGAGCAGGTAGGCGGCGTGTTTTCCGGCCTTTTGGCCGATCCGGTTACGATGACCGGGTACATGGTGTTTACGGTCGTTGTCTGCTTTCTGATTTGCGCCGGAGGGCTCCAGAAGGGCGTCGAGCGGATCACAAAGGTGATGATGCTCTGCCTGTTTGCGCTGATGGTGGTGCTGGCCGTAAACTCCGTCCTGCTTGAGGGCGGTGAGGCAGGCCTGGAGTTTTATTTGAAGCCGGATTTTGGGAAGATGGCGGAGGCAGGCTTCGGGGAGGCTGTGTTTGCGGCGCTGGGGCAGTCCTTCTTTACCTTAAGCATCGGCATCGGCGCCCTGGCGATTTTCGGAAGCTACATCGGAAAGGAAAAGCGTCTGGCGGGAGAAGCTGTCAGCGTGCTGGTTCTCGATACGTTCGTGGCTTTCATGGCGGGGCTTATCATTTTCCCGGCCTGCTTTGCCTACGGAATCGAGGCAGATTCCGGCCCGTCCTTAATTTTCGTGACGCTGCCCAACGTGTTCAACCACATGGCAGGCGGCCGTGTCTGGGGGACGCTGTTTTTCCTGTTTATGTCCTTCGCGGCGTATTCGACGGTCATTGCCGTGTTCCAGAACATCATTTCCTTTGCCACGGATCTGACTGGATGCAGCATAAAGAAGGCGGCCATGGCAAACATGGCGGCAGTGATCCTGCTTTCCATGCCGTGCGTCCTGGGCTTTAACGTGTGGTCGTCCATCCAGCCCCTCGGCGCAGGAAGCACGATTCAGGATCTGGAGGACTTTATCGTCAGCAACAACCTCCTTCCCATCGGCAGCATGATCTATCTTTTGTTCTGCACGCGCAAATGCGGCTGGGGGTTTGAGAATTTCCTAAAGGAGGCCAACGCGGGAGAGGGGTTAAAGTTCCCGCGGGGCGTCCGGTTCTACGTGTCCTATGTCCTGCCGGTGATCGTGTTTGCGATCTTTTTGCAGGGATATTGGGCCAAGTTTGCGTAGAACCGCGGCCCTGTGAGAAAGCCCCGGGCTGGCGGCGGATGTTTCCGTTTGGGAAGTTTCCGCCCCGGCCTTTGGGGGCGTTCCCCAGGCGGAAAAAGAAGTTTGCCAAATTGTTTAAAAAAATTTGAAAAATGTGATTGACATTTTCTGGTTTTTATATTATACTACCAAACGTAATCGAGGCGTGGCTCAGTTTGGTAGAGCGCTGCGTTCGGGACGCAGAGGCCGCAGGTTCGAATCCTGTCGCCTCGATGCCCAATACGGCCTGTTGGTCAAGCGGTCAAGACGACGCCCTCTCACGGCGTAAACCCGGGTTCGATTCCCGGACAGGTCATTTGCTTCCGTGGCTCAGTTGGTAGAGCAACGCATTCGTAATGCGTGGGTCGCCGGTTCGAGTCCGGCCGGGAGCTTGAAAAGACATCGTTTTTGGACGGTGTCTTTTTTTTGCAAAGTCTTACATTTCCTGGTAGCAAACATTACGAAATTATTAGAAAATCCCGTAAGCCCCAATCGGCCTTGAATTTTGGAAAACCATATGATATCATTAAGCGGTCATGTGGACGGAAAAAAGATTGCCGGCTTCACAGAAAAAACACAGGAATGCTTTATAATAGGCAGAAGAACAACGACGGAAGGATGAAGAAATATGAGAAAATATAAACTTGTACTGCTTGCAGCCATGATGGCGTCAGTGACGGCGGCAGCCGCCGGCTGTTCCGGAGGCGGAGGCACATCGGCCCCGAACGTCACCCTGGCGACAGTGGCAGCCGCAGACCATACGGTAGAGGACGACGGGACAGAGGCTTCTGTCGAGCTTTTATCCCTTCAGAGCCCCATTGAATTCTGTTACAGCTATTACAATACGGACATGCTGTTTGTGATGGAGGACGGCAAGTGGACGGATATGATGGTTCCGGAGACGCCCATCAACCAGGAAATGTTTAACTCCATGGCAGACAAGTTCCTGAATTTAAAGGCCATCGAAAAGGTGGAAAACCCAAAGACCATGGAAGAGTACAACATGGATTATCCGGCATATTCTCTGTATCTGACGGACGGTGAAAAGGGCGCAGTTGAAATCACCATCGGGGATCAGGATGAAAACGGCAATTACTATGCGACGCTGGACGGGGAGAATTTTTACCTGTTAAAGAAGAGCACGGTGGAGTCCCTGATTATGGAGTACGACGATCTTGTGGTGAAGGATACGCTGGATCTTACGGTGGCACCGGAGGACATCAAAAAGGCGTCTGTGACATATAAGGGAAAGACGACGTCTTATAAGAGCTCCGACACGGAAGCCATGACGCGGATTGCAGACGGCCTTACGAGGCTGAAGCCGGACTGGTTCTCTGATTACTATGCATCGGCATCCTCGCTTCAGGGCACAGAGCTTGACGAGGAAGGCCGGATCACCTTCACAGCGGAGCTTGACATGAACGGGGAGACCCAGTCGGTGACGGTCTATATCGGAATCGCTTCCGACGTAGAGGGCCTGTACCATTATGTACAGCTTGAGGGCTCCGACATGATCTGCTACGTGGAGACGGAAATTCTCGACAGCCTGTTAAACGGAAACAGTGCGCTGACAGAAATTGGATAATGGATAAAAATTAGACGGCCTGCCGCAAAGCAGACCGTCTTTTTATACCCCTCCGAACCGGAACACAATTCCGATCACAGCCGAGGCGGCGATGAAGACAACCGGATGGAGATCCTTTGTCTTTTTTACAAGATTCGTGAACACATAGAGGACAACGATTAAGAGGACGCTCTCGATATTGATGAGATCGGTGAGCTTTCCCGTGGCCTCATAGAGCTCTTTCTGGAACAGCACCAGGACGGCGACGCTTAAGCCTGCCGCGGCGATGAGGCCGGTGGAAGCTGGGCGCAGGCCGTAGAAGGCGGACTGGACGTACTTGCTGTCCTTAAAGGCCTTTAAAAACCCGGCGATAATCAGGATGATAATGATGGACGGCGTAATGAGGCCGATTGTTGCGACGACGGCGCCTGAAATCCCTGCCGTCGTAAAGCCGACGTAGGTTGCCATGTTGACGCCGATGGGGCCCGGCGTGGACTCGGAGATCGCCACCATGTCGGCGAGCTGTCCGTAGGTGAACCAGCCGGTCGTGTCGGAAATATCATAGAGGAACGGAAGCGTTGCCATTCCGCCGCCGATGGCAAAGAGCCCGGCTTTGAAAAATTCATAAAAAAGCTGTAAATAAATCATCATTTCTTTGCGGCCTCCTTATTCTTAACGATGATCCCGAACAGTGCGGCCAGGATGATGAAGACCACCGGGGACAGGCTCGTGAGGGCAGAGCCCAAAAGCACCAGAATAAAGACTGCAAACGTAGGCTTATCAATGACCGACTTTTTCCAGAGCTTTACGACTGCGTTGAAGATCAATACACAGACGCAGACGCGGATGCCGGCGAAGGCATTCTGAACGATGGCCAGATGGGCAAAATTCTGGATGAATGCGGCGATAATCGTGATGATGATGAGGGACGGGAAAACGACACCCAGGGTGGCAATGATGCCGCCGCTGATTCCGGCTGTTTTCTGGCCCACAAAGGTGGCTGTATTGACGGCAATGATGCCGGGGGTACATTGTCCGATGGCATAATAGTCCATCAGTTCTTCTTCTGTCGCCCAGCCGCGTTTTTCCACGACCTCCTTCTGGAGCATCGGGAGCATGGCGTAGCCGCCCCCGAAGGTGAGGCCGCCGATCCGGGCGAAGGTGAAGAAGAGATCCATAAGCTTGTTCATGATGACTCTCCTTTTCAAATAGAAATCTCTATGTAAGAATATAGCAGAACGCGGCAAAAATCAATGCTCATTTTCGGCTTTTTGCAACTTGTGCGGCAAATTAGCAGAAAAGCCGCCGTCATGTGCCGTAATAGATTAACATGCTCAGTTCGGCCGCACCGGTGCCTGTATTTTTGTAGGTATGGGGCGCGTCGGCATAAAAGCGGATGGAATCGCCTTTTGAGAGGCGGAAGGTCTGATCGGAAACGGAGATTTCTGCCTCGCCGGAGAAAATGGTAATGTATTCTTCGGAGCCAGGAAGGTGGGGGGCAGCGGCCAGAAAGCCGTTTTCCTCGATGACAATGCGGTAAATTTCAAACTGTTTTTTCTCATCGAAAGCAAAAATCGGGTAGTTTAAGTAACGGCCGCCATCCTCGGACAATGGCCGGATTTCGTCCTGGCGAATTACGGCCACCTCCCCGCCCCGGTTTTCCAGAAGAGATGTAAAAGAGACCTTATAGCCGTTTGCAATTTTCCATAAGACGGAAATGGTGGGATTCACCTCCCCTTTTTCAATCTGTGCTAACATGCTCCTGGAGACGCCGGTCACGGCGGCAGCGGCATCCAGAGTCAGTTTTTTCTGCTCCCGAAGCTTTCTGGCATTGGCCGCAACAATATTTGTGACATCCATAGATTGAACTCCTTTATTGACAATATATTATAAAAATAGTACAATATAAAAGAAAATACAATATATAATACTTTTCTATCAATATTGTAGCGATCACGAAAGGAGATGTCAATGATGTTCCAATGGTTTTCTTTCCTGTCCTATGCCGTCATCACGGCAGCAACTCCCGGCCCCAACAACATCATGTCCATGTCCAACGGGAGCCAGAAAGGCTTTTTAAAGGCGATGCCATTCAATCTCGGCATATGGGCCGGTTTTTCTGTGGTCATGTGCCTCTGCACGGCCTTTTGCAGCTTTCTGTCGTCACTGATTCCGAAAATTAAGCTGCCTATGCTGATTTTAGGAGCTGCCTATATGCTGTACCTGGCCTGGGAAACCGTAAAAAGCACTGGAGAGATAGAAGAAATTTCTGCCCGCGGCGGATTCTTTTCCGGCTTGTTTCTCCAGTTTGTCAATCCCAAGATCTATATCTACTGCATCATGTCCATGGAAGCTTACATACTTCCCATTTACCACGGCCAGGCCCTGCCGCTTTTTGGCTTTGCCATGCTGCTTTCGTTCATTGGCTTTGCCTTTACCGTTGTCTGGTCGGCCTTTGGCTCCGCATTCCGTATCCTGTTTTCCAGGTACGCGAAGGCCGTGAATACGGTCATGGCCCTGCTTCTTGTCTACTGCGCCGTTTCCCTGTTCGCAGCATAAGCTTTTGCCCGTTTCCGCCCCAAAGAAAAAGACAGGACTTGCCAATTCAGGGCAAAAGAGTGTATAATGGTACGGACTGTAAACTGGAAGTACAAGATCTGGAGGTAAGACATGGGGAAAGCACAGTATAATGCGGACAGCATCACCGTTTTAGAGGGGTTAGAGGCCGTCCGCAAGCGCCCCGGCATGTATATCGGCGGCGTCGGCACAAAAGGCTTAAACCATTTGATTTATGAGATTGTAGACAATGCGGTGGACGAGCACCTGGCCGGCTACTGCACGGAGATTTTTGTGACCCTGGAGGACGACGGCTCCTGCACGGTGTTTGACAACGGCCGCGGGATTCCCGTGGAAATGCATAAAAAAGGCGTTTCCGCCGAACGCGTGGTATTATCCACGCTCCATGCCGGCGGAAAGTTTGACAATAATTCCTATAAGACAAGCGGCGGCCTCCACGGCGTCGGCTCCTCGGTGGTGAACGCCCTTTCCGAGCGGTTAAAAATCCGCGTGTTCCGGGACGGCTTTATTCACTATGACGAGTACGAAAAGGGAATTCCCGTGGTAGAATTAAAGGACGGGCTGCTCCCGACCGCAGGGAAGACGAAGCTTACGGGTACGGAGATCCGCTTCTGGCCCGACGGCAGCATTTTTGAAAAGACAAGATTTAAGGCCGACTGGCTGAAGAGCCGCCTCCATGAGACGGCCTATTTGAATCCGAAGCTGACAATCCATTACGAGAATAAGCGGCACGGGGAGGAGGAGTCCATTCTTTTTTCCGAACCGGACGGAATTATCGCCTACGTGCGGGAATTAAACGCCGGGAAGGAAGCCGTTCACGCCCCGGTGTATTTTAAGGGCACGTCGGAAAACATCGAGGTGGAGGTGGCCTTTCAGTTCGTGGACGCCTTTGAGGAGAACGTCCTCGGCTTCTGCAACAACATTTTTACCCAGGAGGGCGGAAGCCACCTGGTAGGCTTTAAGACGAAGTTTACGATGCTCATCAACTCTTACGCAAGAGAGCTTGGGATTTTAAAAGAAAAAGATACGAATTTCACCGGTGCAGACACGAGAAACGGCATGACGGCCGTCGTCGCTGTCAAGCACCCCGATCCGATTTTTGAGGGACAGACGAAGACGAAGCTTGCAAGCGCCGACGCCGCAAAGGCGGTGGCAGCCATCAGCGGCGAGGAGCTGGAGCTGTTTTTTGACAGGAACCTGGAAATCTTAAAATCCATCATCGCCTGCGCGGAAAAATCCGCGAAGATCCGAAAGGCCGAGGAAAAGGCCAGAACCAACATGCTTTCCAAGTCAAAGTTTTCTTTTGACAGCAACGGAAAGCTCGCCAACTGCGAGAGCCGCGATCCGGCCAAATGCGAAATCTTTATCGTAGAGGGCGATTCCGCCGGAGGCTCTGCGAAGATGGGCCGCGACCGCCAGTTCCAGGCGATCCTGCCAATCCGCGGAAAGATCTTAAACGTGGAGAAGGCGTCCATGGACAAGGTGCTTGCAAATGCGGAGATCAAGACCATGATCAACGCCTTCGGCTGCGGCTTTTCGGAGGGGTACGGAAACGATTTCGACATTACGAAGCTGCGCTACGATAAAATCATTTTAATGACGGATGCCGACGTGGACGGAAGCCACATCGACACGCTGCTTTTAACCTTTTTGTACCGGTTCATGCCGGAGCTCATCTACGACGGCCATGTCTACATCGCCATGCCGCCGCTTTATAAGGTGGTGCCGAAAAAGGGCGAGGAGAAGTATCTTTACGACGATAAGGCACTGGAGGAGTACCGGCGCACCCACAAGGGCGATTTCACGCTCCAGCGGTACAAAGGCCTCGGGGAGATGGACGCCGACCAGCTCTGGGAGACGACGTTAAACCCGGAAAACCGCGTCTTAAAGCTTGTGGAAATTGAGGATGCCAGGATGGCCTCCGAGGTGACGGAGCTTTTAATGGGAAGCGATGTGCCGCCGAGAAAGCAGTTTATCTACGACCATGCCGACGAGGCAGTGATCGACGCATAGTGAGGAGAACATATGGCTGAGAGAATTATCAGAACGGAATATTCGGAGGAGATGCAGAAAAGCTATCTGGACTACTCCATGAGCGTCATCACGGCCCGCGCCATCCCGGACGCCAGGGACGGCTTAAAGCCGGTGCAGAGGCGCGTGCTCTACGACATGAGCGAGCTGCGGCTAAACCACGATAAGCCCCACAGGAAGTCGGCGCGTATCGTCGGCGATACCATGGGTAAGTACCATCCCCACGGCGACAGCTCCATTTATGAAACCCTGGTGGTTCTGTCCCAGGCGTTTAAAAAGGGAATGCCCCTTGTGGACGGCCACGGGAACTTTGGCTCCATCGAAGGCGACGGCGCCGCGGCCATGCGCTACACCGAGGCCAGGCTTCAGAAATTTGCCGAGGAGGTCTACTTAAAAGACCTGGATAAGACCGTGGAATTCGTCTCCAACTACGACGAGACGGAGCGGGAGCCGGAGGTGCTTCCTGTCCGCGTACCGAACCTTTTAATCAACGGCGCCGAGGGCATCGCCGTGGGTATGAGCACCAGCATCCCGCCCCACAACCTGGGCGAGGTCATCGACGCCCTGAAGGCCTATATCGACAACCGCCTCCTGACGGTCTCGGATTTAATGGAGTACATGCCGGGGCCGGATTTCCCCACCGGCGGCATCATTGCCAATAAAAGCGAGCTGCTCTCGATTTATGAGACGGGAACAGGGAAATTAAAGCTCCGCGGCCGCATGGAGGTGGAGCTTGGAAGAAGGAAGACAGACCGTGACAAGCTTGTGATTACGGAAATCCCCTACACGATGATCGGCGCGGGAATCAATAAGCTTTTGGTGGACATCGCCGATCTGGTGGAGTCCAAAAAGCTGCCGGACGTGGTGGACATTTCTAACCAGTCCAACAAAGAGGGGATCCGCATCGTTTTGGAGCTTAAAAAGGATGCGGATATCCAGAAAATCCGCAATCTCCTCTATAAGAAAACAAAGCTTGAGGACACTTTCGGCGTCAACATGCTGGCCATTGCGGACGGCAGGCCGGAGACCATGAATTTAAAGGAGATTTTAAACACCTTCCTGGAGTTCCAGTATCGGAACATGACGAAAAAGTACGGCGTCCTTCTGGAAAAGGAGCTGGAAAAGAAGGAAATCCAGGAGGGGCTTATCGAGGCCTGCGACGTCATCGACTTAATTATCGCGGTGCTGCGCGGCTCCAAAAACTTAAAGGATGCCAAGGAATGCCTGATGCACGGCGACACATCGAAAATCAAATTCCGGGCGCCGGGCTTCGAGGAGGACGCGAAAAAGCTCTGCTTTACGGAAAAGCAGGCCACGGCCATCCTGGAAATGCGGCTTTATAAGCTCATCGGCCTGGAGATCATTGCGCTCCAGAAGGCCTATAAGGAGACGTTAAAGAAAATCCGCGAGTACCGTCACATCCTGGCCAGCCAGAAAAACATGGACGAGGTCATAAAAGAAGACCTGGATCAGATTAAGGCTGAGTTTTCCATGCCGCGGCGCACGCTCATCGAGGACGGCGGCGAAATCGTCTGCGAGGAGGTCAAGGAGGCGGCGAGAGAAGTCGTCTTCGTCATGGACCGGTTCGGCTACTGCAAGATTATGGATCCGGCCCTTTATGAGAAGAACAAGGAGACAGCAGACGCGGAGAGCGTCCGGACGCTCCCTGTGATGACCGACGACAGGCTCTGCTTCTTTACGGATCTCGGGGCGCTCTATCAGGTGAAGGCGGCCGATGTGCCGGCAGGAAAACTCCGGGACAAAGGCGTGCCTCTCGACAACATCAGCCGCTTTGACGGCACAAAGGAGCGGATTCTCCTTGCCATGACGGCGTCGGCGCTTCCCGGCGCGAAGCTTCTCTTTGCGACGGCTCAGTCCATGGTAAAGCTTGTGCCCGGTGAGGAATTCATAACGGCAAACCGCATGGTTTCGGCAACGAAGCTTGCGGACGGCGATACGGTGGCTGAAATCCGCCTGATGGGCGAAGAAAAGGAGGCTGTGCTCCAGTCGGCCCAGGGCATGTTTTTGCGGTTCTCCATGGAAGAGATCCCGCTTTTAAAGAAAAATTCTAGAGGCGTCCGCGGCATGAAGCTTTCGGACGGCGATATCCTGGAGCATGTTTATTTCCCGGAAACAGAACCGGTGATTACCTATAAAGAAAAGGAAGTCCACTTGACCCGCTTAAAGGCTGCAAAGCGCGACGGAAAAGGCAATAAGGTGCGGCTTTCCTAAATGGATGAAAAGGAGAAATGGCAAATGGAAATGACGCCCACACCGCATATTGAAGCAAAATCCGGCGAGATTGCAGAATCCATCCTGCTGCCCGGCGACCCGCTGCGGGCGAAAATGATTGCAGAGACATTTTTTACGGATCCCGTGCAGTTTAACGCCACGCGGAATATGCTGGGATTTACCGGGACATATAAAGGAAAGCGGATTTCGGTCATGGGAACCGGCATGGGCTGCCCGTCCATGGGGATTTATTCCCACGAGCTGATCCATGGCTACGGCGTGAAGCGGCTGATCCGTGTGGGGACGGCTGGCGCCATGCGAAAAGATGTGAAGGTGCGCGACCTCATCTTTGCCATGGGCGCCTGTGCCGCCACGGATTACGTGAGGCAGTTTGGCCTTCCAGGCGACTTTGCCTGCATTTGCAGCTTCCCGCTTCTTAAAAAGGCCGTGGAGGCGGCGGAGGCCGCGGGGCTTCCTTACCATGTGGGGAATGTGATGACCTCCGATCTTTTTTACACGCCGGAAAAATCAAGACATCAGGGCCTTTCCTTTGCCGACATGGGCGTTCTGGCGGCGGAGATGGAGACGGCGGCGCTCTATGCCAATGCGGCGCTTGCCGGCGCAGAGGCCCTTACGATCTGTACGATCTCGGATTCCATGGTGACGGGAGAGTCGACCACTGCAAAGGAGCGGGAGACGTCGTTTCTTGACATGATCCGGGTGGCCCTTGAAATTTCTTGATTTTTGTCCGGATTTGATGTAGGATAAAACAAATATGGCGGGGCTGTTTTGATACTGGCTCCGTATGAGGAGACGATGCAGCATGGAGAAGAAACTGAAGGTAGGCATTCTCGGCGCGACTGGTATGGTTGGCCAGAGATTTATTTCCCTTTTGGAAAATCACCCGTGGTACGAGGTGGTGACGGTGGCGGCAAGTCCCCGCTCCGCAGGGAAGACATATGAGGAGGCCGTCGGCGGCCGTTGGAAAATGACAACGCCGATGCCGGAGGGCGTAAAAAATCTGATTGTAAAGAACGTAAACGACGTAGCAGAGGTGGCAGCCACGGTGGATTTTGTGTTCAGCGCCGTGGACATGACAAAGGACGAGATCCGCGCCATCGAGGAGGCGTATGCGAAGGCGGAGACGCCGGTGGTTTCCAACAACAGTGCCCACCGCTGGACGCCGGACGTGCCGATGGTGATCCCGGAGGTGAACCCGGAACATTTCGCCGTCATCGAGCACCAGAAAAAGCGGCTGAAAACGGAGCGCGGCTTCATCGCCGTAAAGCCCAACTGCTCGATCCAGAGCTATGCGCCGGTGCTTTCCGCATGGAAGGAATTTGAACCGTATGAGGTGGTGTCGACGACTTACCAGGCCATTTCCGGCGCAGGAAAGACGTTTAAGGAATGGCCGGAGATGGTGGAGAATGTGATTCCCTACATCGGCGGCGAAGAGGAAAAGAGCGAGCAGGAGCCCTTGCGTATCTGGGGCACCATCGAAAACGGCGAGATCGTGAAGGCGAAGGAACCGGTTATCACCTGCCAGTGCGTCCGTGTGCCGGTATTAAACGGCCATACGGCGGCCGTGTTCGTGAAATTCCGGAAAAAGCCGACGAAGGAAGAGCTCATCGAGCGGATGGTTTCCTTCCGCGGCCTGCCCCAGGAATACGAGCTTCCCAGCGCGCCGAAGCAGTTTATCCAGTACCTTTCCGATGACAACCGGCCGCAGGTGACACTGGACGTGGATTTTGAGCACGGCATGGGAATTTCCGTCGGAAGGCTCAGGGAGGATACGGTCTATGACTGGAAGTTCATCGGCCTGTCCCACAATACGGTGCGCGGCGCCGCAGGCGGAGCCATTCTCTGCGCCGAGCTTTTGACAAAGGAAGGCTATATTCAGGCAAGATAAGCGGACGGAAGCGAGGAAGTTATGATAAAGAAAGAACGATTTGGAACGATGCCGGACGGACGCCCGGTGAGCCTTTATACCATAGAAAATCCCGGCGGTGTTTCGGCTTCCTTTACGGATCTCGGCGCCGTTTGGGTAAAGCTTTTGGCGCCCGACTGGGAGGGAGCGAAAAAAGATGTGCTCCTGGGGTTTGATGATGCGGACGGGTATTTAAACAACGGCCCGCACTTTGGTTCTGTCGTGGGACGGATTGCCAACAGGACGGCGAAGGGACAGTTTTTCTTAAACGGAACAGAGTACCGCCTTGCCATCAACAACGGTGAAAACAACCTCCACAGCGGCCTGGACTATTATGATAGAAGACTCTGGGAGGCCGAAGAAGGCGGGGATGGCCGCAGCGTGACCTTTACCCTTTTAAGCCCGGACGGCGACCAGGGATATCCGGGGAATGCGAAGATTTCCGTCACCTATACGCTTTCGGAAAAGGACTGCGTGGAGATTGTCTACCGCGTCGTCTGTGACCAGGATACGCCGGTGAACCTGACGAACCACGCCTATTTTAACCTGGCCGGCCATGACGGCGGAAGCGTTATGGGGCAGGAAGCCAGGATCGAAGCGGATTTCTATACACCGAACGGAAAAGATTCGATTCCCACCGGCGAGATTCTAAAGGTAGACGGGACACCGATGGATTTTCGGGCGGCCAAGGCCTTTGGCCGCGACATTGACGCAGAGTTCGACCAGCTTACCTGGGCCGGCGGCTACGACCAGAACTGGTGCTTGAACCACCATCCCGGCGAGTATGCGCTTTCGGCCTGGGCGCACGATCCGGGAAGCGGTCGGGCCATGGAGGTCTATACGGATGCGCCGGGTGTCCAGCTTTATACGGCAAACGGCCTTTCCGGCGTTTCGGGAAAAGGCGGCGTTTCCTACGGAAGACGCGGGGCGTTCTGCTTCGAGACGCAGTTTTATCCGGATTCGGCCAATAAGGCCCAGTTCCCAACTATTATCTTGAAGGCGGGGACGGAGCTTGTGAGCCGGACAGGGTATCGGTTTTATGTGGAAAAATAACCGTTCTGCGGTTATTTTGCCTGCGCATACTGGTTTTTGCGTTCACCGCAAAAATCCAGGCGCTAAGTTCCGCCGGAGGCCCATGGCCGCGCAGCGGATATGGTAGAATGACAGCAAAGCGGGCATTATACCTGCGCATTCTGGTTTCTGCGCTTGCCGCAGAAATCCAGGCGCTAAATTCCGCCGGAGGCCCATGGCCGCGCAGCGGACATGGTAGAATAACGAGGAAAGCGCGGCTCATGCTTGCAGGAAGCCGCATTTGACGAGAAAAACCATCGAGACAGTAGTCGAGATGGAAAAATAAAAGGAGAAGTGCCTGGGGCGGCCCGGGCATTTTTCGTTTCCTATGGAACAAAAACGCTTCGCAGGGAGACGCGCTCTGCGTAAAAGGATATGGCTGTTAAAACAGCCGCGCTCCGGCGCGAGGGTGCGCGAGACGCACACTTTATTATTTTCGGTACAGGAGTCAAAAAACAGATGGGCAAATCATTATTTATTGCAGAAAAACCAAGTGTGGCCCAGGAATTTGCCAAGGTGTTAAAAATTACGGGAAAGCGCGGTGACGGCTATCTGGAGTCGGAAAACGCCATTGTGACCTGGTGCGTCGGCCATCTCGTCACCATGAGCTATCCGGAGGCCTATGATCCGGTGTACAAGCGCTGGTCTATGGATACGCTTCCCTTTCTTCCGAAGGAATTCAAATACCAGGTCATTGACGGCGTGGCAAAGCAGTTTAAAATCGTGAGCGGGCTTTTAAACCGGAGCGATGTGGAGACAATCTATGTCTGTACCGACTCGGGGCGCGAGGGAGAATACATATACCGCCTTGTGGAACAGATGGCAGGCGTAAAGGGAAAAACGCGCCGCCGCGTCTGGATCGACTCCCAGACGGAAGAGGAGATTCTGCGCGGCGTCAGAGAGGCAAAGGAGCTTTCGGAGTATGACAACCTGGCGGCTTCGGCGTATCTTCGGGCAAAAGAGGATTATCTGATGGGCATCAATTTTTCACGCGTGCTGACGTTAAAATACGGCCCGTCGGTGGCGTCCTATCTCAGAGAAAAACGGGCTGTTTTATCCGTGGGCCGCGTGATGACATGTGTCCTCGGCATGGTTGTCCGCAGGGAGCGGGAGATCCGCACCTTCGTAAAGACGCCGTTTTTCCGCGTCCTCGGCACCTTCCGTATGCCGGGGCAGGAGACGGCCATCGAGGCCGAATGGCGTGCCGTCGAGGGCTCGAAGTATTTCGGGACGCCGGCGCTCTATAAGGAAAACGGCTTCCGGGAAAAAAAGGACGCCGAAGCTCTGGTGGCTTTTCTTTCCGAGCCGCCCATGGAGGGGACGCTTCTTTCCGTGGAAAAAAAGCGGGAGACGAAGAATGCGCCGCTTTTATATAATCTGGCGGAGCTTCAGAATGACTGCTCAAAGCTCTATAAAATCAGCCCCGATGAGACGCTGAAAATCGTCCAGGAATTGTATGAAAAGAAGCTGGTGACGTATCCGCGTACCGATGCCCGCGTGCTGTCGTCGGCTGTGGCGAAGGAGATCCAGAAAAACATCGGCGGCCTTCGGAACGTGCCGCTGCTTTCCGGGTTTGCCTCGGAGGTGCTGGAAAACGGCGCATATAAAAAGATTGCGGGAACTCGCTATGTGAACGACAAGCAGATCACCGATCACTACGCCATCATCCCCACCGGGCAGGGGCTTTCGGCGCTCCGGGGGCTTGGGGAGCTGCCCCTTAAGGTCTACGAGCTGATCGGGAGGCGGTTTCTGGCAATTTTTTATCCGTCGGCCGTCTATCAGAAGGTTTCCCTGCATATGGAAAAACAGGGCGAACATTTCTTTTCCAGCTACCGTGTGCTGGCCGAGGAGGGCTATTTTAAGGTGACTCCGCCGCCGCAGAAATCTGCGAAAGCGAAAAAGAGCGGGGACGGCGAAAAGCAGGAAAACGGAGAGGAGATCCAGGAGATCGATCCCGGCCAGGGCGAGAAGGCCGAGGCGCTTCTTTCCATGTTAAAGAGCTTAAAAAAAGGAGAGAAGCTGGAGCTTACGAAGCTTTCCATCAAGGAAGGCGAGACGACGCCGCCCAAGCGGTACACCTCCGGCTCCATGATCCTTGCCATGGAAAATGCCGGTCAGCTCATCGAGGACGAAGATCTGCGGGCCCAGATCAAGGGCAGCGGCATCGGCACCAGCGCTACCAGGGCGGAGATTTTGAAAAAGCTTTTCAACATCAAGTATCTGTCCCTGGCAAAGAAAACCCAGGTCATTACGCCGACGCTTTTCGGGGAGATCGTCTTCGACGTGGTGAGCGCCTCCATGAAACAGCTTCTGAATCCGGAGCTTACGGCAAGCTGGGAAAAGGGGCTTACTTACGTGGCCGAGGGCACGATCACGCCGGAGGAGTACATGGAAAAGCTGAACCGGTTTGTGGCCCTTCGTACCGACAGCGTGAAGCAGGTGAATAATCAGGCGCTTTTGCGGCCGTATTTCGATGCGGCGGCGCAGTTTTATAAGAAGCAGGGCGGTTGAAACACGGGGTACTGTGTGGTAAGATAGAAATAGAAAAACGGTTTTTGGAATTTGCGTAGAGGCGATTTTGTGAATAAAAGGCAGCAGTTCACGGAAGAAGACCTTCAAAGACTTCGTGGATTTCGTCTAATGGATGATGATTTTATGACGAAGTGCTTTGAAAATAACATTGAATGTACGGAACTTGTGATACAAATTGTGTTAGGCAGAGATGATATCAAAGTAAAGAAAGTAGAGACGCAGCATTTAATAAAAAATCTTCAGGGACGGTCTGTCGTTCTCGATATCTTTGCAACGGACTGTACAGGAAAGAAGATCAATATTGAAATCCAGCGTGCGGACCGTGGAGCCGGTGCAAAAAGGGCGAGATACCACAGCAGCCTGATTGATGCGAATATTACGGAGCCAGGAGAGAAAATGGAGAATCTGCTGGAAATGTATGTGATTTTTATTACAGAAAAAGATGTAATGAATGGAATGCTTCCGATTTACCATATTAACCGTGTGGTTGAGGAAACTGGCATGCCATTTGATGATGAAACACATATATTGTATGTAAACGGGGAATATCGGGATGACTCTCCCATTGGAATCCTGATGCATGACTTCTCCTGTACGGATCCGGCAGATATGAAGTATAAAGTGCTTGCGGAGCGAGCAAGATATTTTAAAGAAGATGAGGAAGGAGTGGCTGTTATGTGTAAAGCGATGGAAGAAATGCGGAATGAAGCTGCCAGAGCCGCCGACCTTGCGGCCAGACGCAGAGTTGCAGCCAGCCTGTTAAAAACCGGCAAACTATCTCATGAAGAAATCGCAGCCTGTGCAGACCTGACTCTTCAGGAAGTGAAGGCACTGGCAGGTGAAAAAGGGGCCTGATATCCATTTTTATAAAAAAAGGAGGAACCAATCATGAAAAAAGAGGAGACAAAAATTACCTGCCTGTATGACCTTTCTCATACGGCGGCAAAACCACTGCTTGAGCAGTACACCTACCCGTGGGAGGTGCTGCCGCATATCAAGGAATGGATCCTGGAGCTTGGAAAGACGCTTTCTGGAGAAGAGTATGAACAGCTCGGGGAGAATGTCTGGGTACATAAAAGTGCAAAGGTATATCCAAGCGCATATCTGGGAGAGTACATCATCATCGGAAAGGATGCGGAAGTGCGCCACGGTGCGTTTTTGAGAAGCTCCGCCCTGGTGGGCGAGGGCGCTGTCGTGGGAAATTCCACGGAGCTGAAGAATGTGATCCTGTTCGATAAAGTGCAGGTTCCGCATTACAATTATGTGGGCGATTCCATCCTGGGATACAAGGCCCACATGGGAGCCGGATCCATTACCTCCAACGTGAAGTCCGATAAGCATCTGGTAAAAGTCCACGCAGAGGACGGGGATGTGGAGACCGGGCTTAAAAAATTCGGCGCCATGCTCGGAGATAACGTGGAAGTGGGCTGCGGCTCTGTTTTAAATCCTGGTACGGTGATTGGAAGGAATACGAATATTTATCCGCTGTCCAGCGTCCGCGGATGTGTGGCGGAGAATTCGATTTATAAGAGGTTGGGGGAAGTGGCAGAGAAAGAAGAACGGTAAAATATGAGGGTCAGCCGTATGTTTCGGCTGGCCCTCAAACTGTAATTTGCTATTTCGTACCAAAAATCCGATCCCCAGCATCTCCAAGCCCCGGGCAGATGTACGCATTTTCATTGAGCTCCCGATCCAGGTGTCCAACATAGATCTGGATGTCAGGATGCGCCTCATGGAGCCGCTTAAGTCCCTCGGGGGCAGCGATGATGCACATGAATTTAATCGTCTTTCCGCCATGCTGCTTGATAAAATCCACAGCCGCCACAGCAGAACCGCCGGTCGCTAACATCGGGTCCGTCACAACGATGGTTCTCTGGTCGATGGGGCTCGGAAGCTTGCAGTAGTATTCGTGGGGCTCATGGGTCACTTCGTCGCGGTAGAGGCCGATATGGCCGACTTTCGCCGTCGGGACGAGAGCCAGAATACCGTTTACCATGCCGAGGCCGGCTCGGAGAATCGGGACAATGGCTAGCTTCTTTCCGGAAATCACCGGAGTGAAACATTTCTCAATCGGGGTTTCCACTTCCACTTCTTCCAAAGGCAGGTCACGGAGTGCTTCGTATCCCATCAGGGTTGCGATCTCCTCGATCAGGGTGCGGAATTCGTTGGTTCCAGTGTTTTTGTCCCTCAGCATGGAGATCTTATGCTGAATTAACGGGTGGTTAATAATTGTAACATTATCCATAGTATTGTGTACCAGCCTTTCTTGTTTTTTAAAGCCCCATTCCGGAACTTTTTCTCATATGGTATCAAAACCGGAGCGAAAAATCAACTATTTCGTATCCGGCGTATAACTTACAATGGCAAAATCACCGATGGCATGGGACACCGGGACACTGATGTAAATCGTCCCCTCATTTTCGTAGGAAAATGCCTGCGGGAAGCCCTCCAGGCCGGAAGCCGTAAAGTCGCACTGCTTTAAAATTTCCCACCAGTCCTCCAGCGACTGAGATTTCAGATAGTCTTTAACCTCGGAAGAATTGGCCGGCTTATGGACGACACAGTCATCGGATACGAGATATCCGGCCATCGTATAGGCATCGGCATAGTCGGAAAGGCCCATGAGCACACCTTTGTCGAGATCCACCGTCGTGGTGTAGAACAGCGCCGTGGGGTGGGCAGCGCCCTCCGTCATCAGGGAACCTTCGTAGGTGAGCACGGCGCGGCTGCGGTCGAGTGATACGACGGTGCACTGGACGGCCACCGTATCCGAGGCGGCATTTACCTCATAATCGGTGAGAATCTGAATTGCCTTCTCCTTTATGAGATTGTTGACCGTCTCCTCCATGTCGGCATTTTTTAAGTTGGAGAGGATCGGATATTCAATGGAGACCTTGCCGTCTTTATGGGTGGCAATCTGGGAGCGGACACTTAAGGCGGAAGCGGAGCTCTGGCCTTTTTTCGTTTCCTCCTCAGCAGTTTCCTCCGGCTTGGCCGCCTCGGTTTCCTTTGCGGCTGCCGTAGTCGGCGACATGGATTCCGCCTCTGTATGGGAACTTGTCAGATCCACTTTTTCCCTGGATTTACAGCCGGAAAACGAAAGGCACGCGGCTGCCGTCAAAAGCAGAAAGTAGTATTTTTTCTTTTTCATAAGGGAATTCCTCCTTTGTAAATCAAATCCATATCTTCATTATACTGGAACTTTCCCGTCTTGTACATGGAAAGAATATGTAGAAATTCTTAATATTCTGTAACAGATTGTCAATTCGCTGTTTTCTTTAATGAGAAAATATGGTATGCTTAATACAAACATGCATTCATATACGAGGAGGAACATCCATGAAGCTTTTATCGCTGGCAGAAGAATTACAGGGCAATTCTTATCCTGGAAGAGGAATCGTCCTTGGAAAGTCGAAAGACGGGAAAACGGCCGTAGCGGCATATTTTATCATGGGAAGAAGCGAAAACAGCAGAAACCGCGTGTTCGTGGAAGAAGGGGCAGGGATCCGTACCCAGGCCTTTGATCCGGCAAAGCTGGAAGATCCGAGCTTAATCATCTATGCGCCTGTCCGCGTCCTTGGAAACAAGACCATCGTCACAAACGGCGATCAGACGGACACGATTTACGAGGGCATGGACAAGCAGCTCACCTTTGAGCAGTCCCTGCGCTCCAGGGAATTCGAGCCGGACGGCCCGAACTTCACGCCGCGGATTTCCGGCATCATGCATATTGAAAATGGCGGCTACAATTATGCCATGTCCATTTTAAAGAGCAGCGACGGGAACCCGGAAAGCTGCAGCCGCTTCACCTTTGCCTATGAGAAACCTCTTTGCGGAGAGGGGCATTTCATCCACACATACATGAGCGACGGAAACCCGCTGCCGAGTTTCGAGGGCGAGCCGAAGCGCGTGGCCATCGACGGCGATATCGATGCATTCACAAAGATGGTATGGGAAAGCTTAAACGAAGAAAACAAAGTCTCCCTGTTTGTCCGCTTTATTGACATTGAAACAGGAAAATACGAGAGCAGGATCGTAAATAAAAACCAGAAATAGGGAAAGGAAGATCAAAAATGAAAGAAATGGAATTAAAATACGGCTGCAACCCGAACCAGAAGCCGTCCAGAGTCTTCATGGCTGATGGAAGCAAGCTTCCGATTACGGTGTTAAACGGCAAACCCGGCTATATCAACCTGCTGGATGCATTAAACGGCTGGCAGCTTGTAAAGGAGTTAAAAAAAGCCACCGGTCTTCCGGCGGCCACTTCCTTTAAGCATGTTTCCCCGGCCGGTGCGGCTGTGGGTCTGCCGATGGATGATGTCCTGAAGAAAATTTACTGGGTGGACGATCTGGGCGAGCTGTCCCCGCTTGCATGTGCTTATGCAAGGGCGAGAGGCGCTGACCGCATGTCTTCCTTCGGCGATTTTATCTCCCTGTCCGACGTCTGCGACGTTGATACGGCACGACTCATCAAGCGCGAAGTTTCTGACGGCGTCATCGCGCCGGGCTACGAGCCGGAGGCGCTGGAAATCTTAAAGGCCAAGAAAAACGGAAATTACAACGTGATCCAGATCGACGAAAATTACGTGCCCGAGGAGATCGAGCGCAAGCAGGTGTACGGCGTCACCTTCGAGCAGGGCAGGAACAATCTGGAGATTAACCGGGAACTTCTCTCCAACGTGGTGACTGAGAATAAGGAAATCCCGGATTCCGCAAAGATTGATTTGATGATTGCGCTGATTACCTTAAAATATACCCAGTCCAACTCCGTCTGCTATGTGAAGGACGGACAGGCCATCGGTATCGGCGCAGGCCAGCAGTCCCGTGTGCACTGTACACGCCTTGCAGGCCAGAAGGCCGACAACTGGTTCCTCCGCCAGGCACCGCAGGTTTTAAATCTGCCGTTTATCGACAAGATCAAACGCGCCGACCGCGACAACGCCATCGACGTTTACATTGGCGAGGAGTACATGGATCTTCTGGCTGACGGCGAGTGGCAGAAGGTCTTTACGGAAAAACCGCCGGTGTTTACGAGAGAGGAGAAGCGCGCATGGCTTGATAAAATGCAGGATGTGGCGCTGGGCTCCGATGCCTTCTTCCCCTTCGGCGACAACATCGAGAGGGCGAAAAAGAGCGGCGTGAAGTACATCGCACAGCCGGGCGGATCTGTCCGTGACGACAATGTCATTGAGGTCTGCAATAAATATGGCATGGCGATGGCTTTTACTGGCATTCGTCTGTTCCATCACTAAGGTAGAAATATATAGGCGGGGGCTGGTTTTTTGCTGGCCTCCGGTCTGTATGTTTTGAGGCGCGGAAGATGGGGAAGAAGCCCGTTTCGTGGGGACTTTGTCTGCGATGGGGGTGTAAACTGTGTTTTTTGTTTTGTGCAGTGCGGTTTTGCAAAAATATCTTTCCTGTGAAATAAAAAGTGCTTGCCAAAATGGGACAGAGATGGTAAAATAATTTTCGTTGCAGAGATGCAAAACGCCGGCGTGGCGGAATGGCAGACGCATCAGACTCAAAATCTGACGGGGGCAACCTCGTGCCGGTTCAAGTCCGGCCGCCGGCAGGAAGAAAAAAGAGCATTGCAAGATCATCAGGATGGATGATTGAGCGGTGCTCTTTTTTCGTGTTCGGAAAATCCAGGTTCGGGATCCGTAGCTGCGGGGTCCGGCCTGGATTTTTTTGTATTTTAGCTTTTCTTTTTTGTAGGGGTGGCTTTTATTTGCAGGTCTCTGAGCAGTTCTATTGTTGTGTTATAAAATCTGTTATCTGTGTAACCGGTCTCGGGATTTTCGGAGACTGTGTTTTTCTTGAGATTTCCAAGTATGTTCAACGGCTTTGTACTTCATTTCTGGTTGTCGTTGTATGGGAGTCTGGTGATTTTCTGATGATACCATTGATATCTTTGACTTTCTTGAATGTGAATTCCGTTTTTTGAATCCTGATTTTGATAATGTACATGATGGAAGCTGTCTTTTGAAGACGGCTTTGAAGTCTGTGGGTAGGCGTAGAAATAGGTGTATTGGTGGGCGTAAATTATGACGCCAATGTGGTGATAAGAGAAGATATGTTTTTTGTTAGTTCTATACTTGGGATTATTTTTGGGGGTTGGATATATAAGAGTTTGATATGTGAACGTATGGGCATGGGGAAGTTCTGCATGGTGGTCTAAGACTGGGGTGGAAATGGAATGGGAGTGGTGGTTTGTGGTTGAATTGGCGGTTTGGAAATTGTGGGGAATGTGAATAGAGCGAGGGAGAGTTTGAAGGGTAGAGAGATGGTTGGGGGATGGTGGGTGGAATGAAAAAGAAGAAATGGTTAGTAATGGTTGGGCTAAAAAATTAGTTGGTTAGGAAAACGGTATGAGGACTGGAAAATACATAAAAATGGACTGGAAAAAATGTTTTTGTGTAGAAAGACTTGTATAGTGATTTCTTCATTATAAAGCGAAAGTCAGATGGATGATGCGGGAACTCTCCTATTATAAATCAAAAGTCGGGAGCCTGATTGGTTGAGAAGAGGATGAAATTATTCATTTTGGATAGATGGACGCAGATAGTGATTACTTCATTATAAATCAAAAGTAGTGGCATGAAAGATGATGTCCACACGGCAGAAGCCCTGATTTTATCAGTATTTTTAGAGGATGTGCGTTATAGATTGGCAGGTCTGTCCAAATGATTTTAGATGAATGAAAAGCGTCAGTTTTCGATTGCTATGTAGAAAACATCTCTACCCAAATGAAATTATTGAAGCTGATGGAAGCCAATAAAGTAGTTAATGTTTGAGGTGTCTGTCCTAAATGGAATAGTTGATAAGTGAATAGAGAAAATGAACATTTCAGGCGTTGATTTGATGGGATTTTTGTATTGAGTTTATGGACAGACATGACCTTGATCTGAGAGAAAGACTAAATGATTAAGTAATAGAAAAGACTGCTGTGGAAATCAAGAAGAAATGATAGATATCGGAATGATTCTATACAGCAATTTCGATCACAAAAAATAAAGGGGAACCATGAGATGAGTTATGTTGATTTGAATCATAAAACAATTTTAGTGACAGGTGCTGCCGGTTTTATTGGCTCCAACCTGGTAAAGAGACTTTATCAAGATGTGGAGGATGTGACAGTCATCGGCATCGATAACATGAACGACTATTACGATGTGCGATTGAAGGAAGCAAGGCTTTCTGAACTGTCGGTGCATCCTTCCTTTATTTTTATCAAAGGAAGCATTGCGGACAAGAAACTTATCAATAAGGTATTTGATCAATACAAGCCGCAGATTGTTGTGAACCTTGCGGCTCAAGCCGGCGTCCGTTATTCCATTATTAATCCAGATGCTTATATCGAATCGAATCTGATTGGTTTTTACAACATCCTGGAAGCTTGTCGTTATTCCTACGACGAAGGTCATATGCCTGTAGAGCACTTGGTTTACGCTTCCAGTTCCTCTGTGTATGGTTCCAATAAAAAAGTTCCCTACAGCACGGATGATAAGGTGGATAACCCGGTTTCCCTTTATGCAGCTACGAAGAAATCAAACGAATTGATGGCTCATGCTTACGCAAAGCTATATAACATTCCGTCAACTGGTTTGAGGTTCTTCACCGTGTATGGCCCGGCTGGTCGGCCAGATATGGCTTATTTTGGATTTACCGATAAGCTGAGGGCTGGAAAAACAATCCAGATTTTCAATTACGGTAACTGTAAGCGGGATTTCACCTACATCGATGACATTGTGACCGGTGTGGAAAAGGTGATGGGAAAAGCACCGGATAGAGTTACCGGAGAGGATGGATTACCTGTACCTCCATACGCCCTTTATAACATAGGAAATAATCACCCGGAAAACTTACTGGATTTCGTGCAGATACTGAGCGAGGAATTGGTAAGAGCCGGTGTACTGCCTGAGGACTATGATTTTGATTCTCATAAGGAACTGGTACCGATGCAGCCTGGTGATGTACCGGTGACCTATGCGGATACGAGTGCTCTGGAACAAGACTTCGGGTTTAAGCCGAGTACAAGTCTTAGAGAAGGATTAAGACGTTTTGCAGAGTGGTATCGGGAGTTTTATATGTAAAACCTACCGTGGAAATATTGAACACGGGAAAGGACAAGATATCCACACGATGTGACTGAAGAGAATGTATACGTGTGGGGGAGGAGAAAAGAGATTATGAGAGAATTTAAGGATTTGAAGATAGCAGTGGCGGGAACCGGCTATGTAGGATTGTCTATTGCTACGCTTTTGGCACAGCACCATAAAGTTACAGCTGTGGACATTGTACCTGAGAAAGTAGATCTGATTAACCAGAGAAAGTCCCCGCTCCAGGATGAGTACATAGAAAAATATATGGCAGAAAAGGATCTGGATCTGACAGCTACGCTGGATGCAGAAGTAGCCTATAGCGATACCGATTTTGTAGTCATCGCCGCTCCGACCAACTACGATAGTAAAAAAAATTTTTTTGATACGAGTGCAGTTGAAGCTGTAATCAAGCTGGTGATCCAATATAATCCGGAAGCGATTATGGTGATCAAAAGCACGATTCCTGTAGGGTATACGGCAAGCATCAGAGAAAAATTCCACTGCGACAACATCATCTTTAGCCCTGAATTCTTAAGAGAGTCCAAGGCCTTGTACGATAATTTGTATCCTAGCAGGATCATCGTCGGAACCGATGTGGAAAATGCCAGATTGGTTAAGGCGGCGGAAATGTTCGCAAAGCTACTCCAAGAAGGAGCTATTAAGGAGAATATTGACACACTGTTTATGGGCTTTACGGAGGCAGAAGCGGTGAAGTTGTTCGCAAATACCTACCTAGCGCTTCGTGTTGCTTACTTCAACGAGCTTGATACATACGCAGAAAGTAAGGGCCTGAACACCAAGCAAATTATTGATGGTGTTTGTCTGGATCCGAGAATTGGCGCGCACTATAACAATCCTAGCTTTGGATACGGCGGATATTGCCTGCCAAAGGATACCAAGCAGCTGTTGGCGAATTATAAGGATGTACCGGAAAACCTGATTGAAGCAATCGTGGAGAGTAATAGGACGAGGAAGGATTTTATCGCTGACCGTGTGCTTGAGATTGCCGGGGCTTATGGCGCGAATGATGAGTGGAGCAGCAGCCGGGAGAAAGAGGTTGTTGTCGGTGTGTACCGGCTGACTATGAAGAGCAATAGTGACAACTTCCGGCAAAGCAGCATCCAAGGTGTAATGAAGAGAGTGAAAGCCAAAGGTGCTACAGTTGTGATTTATGAACCGACGTTGGAGGATGGCGAGAAATTCTTTGGATCAGTAGTTGTGAATGACCTGGATAAGTTTAAGGAAATGAGCCAGGCTATCATTGCTAACCGGTATGATGCGTGTCTGGATGACTGTAAAGAGAAGGTTTACACGAGGGATATATTCCAGAGGGATTGAAAAGAAATGGGAAAAGAACGGTACCTTTCGGTTGATTGGGTTCGTGGTTTGGGGATAATTCTTGTGGTTATTGGGCATTCATTGTCTTATAACACAGCAAGTGGTATAAATGAAAATTCGCTACTTAGAAGTATTTTATATGACTGGATATACGGATTTCATATGCCATTAATGTTTGCTGTTTCGGGCGTGACATTTTCAAAATATATTTTTCAAGTAACATCATCTTTTGAAAAAAGAAATGTCTTAAAAATAAATTTTTTCGGCTTATGTTGCCCTATTTTAGCTATGGGTTGATTTATAGCCCATTGAAAATTCTATTTTCGGCTTTTGCCAGAAAAAGAACAAGTTGGTCTGAAATTTGGAAACTTCTCGTAGGGGTAAATCCAAATGGAGCTTTATGGTTTTTGTATTCATTGTTCTTCATGATGGCGGCACCGTTATTATTAATTAATCGTAAAAACTATAAATATTGGGTAACTTTTGCTTTTGTGTGCTCATTTATAGGAACTACTCAAATTACAGGAATAACGATAATTTATAAAAGCTTGCAAAATTATGTGTGGTTTATATTGGGATGTGGATTTGGAAACAGTTATAAGAAGATAAAAGGCTATAGCGCACGGATAAGCTTGGGGGCGTATTGCGGGGACAGCAATATTACAACTCATTGCTTTCACAGTATGCTTTGTCTTTAACATAGGGATGCTGTGGTCGATAATCGCACTCTTTGGGGTCATAGAATGTTTTTTAATAGCATTATATCTAGAAAGCAGACAACGAATTTCTGTTAATAACGCACTCGTAAGAATAGGCTCAAACACAATGTGCATATATTTATTTCATAATCCTATCCAGGTTGTTATAAGAACAATAGCATGGAGATATTTGTGTTGGCCTTACTGGATTACAGTAGCCTTAAAATTTGTATGTGGTCTGTTTGGGTCTATTTTGATTCAGAAAATCCTGGTAGATAAAATCAGGCTTTTAAGGTTTTTATTCTACGGTGAAATGGTGAAAAAGTAACTACGGACGAGAGGATAAATGATATGCGATATACTCAAGAATTTACTGTATCTATAATAACGCCTTCATGGAATAGCGAAGGTTATATAAAGGACACAGTTCAATCCGTCCAAAATCAGACTTATAAAAATTGGGAAATGATCATTGTGGATGATTGTTCAACGGATCGAACGGTGGAAATTGTAGAGAATATTGCAAAAACCGATTCAAGAGTTAAAATATTGCGTCAAGAAAATAATTTAGGGGCGGGCGCTGCAAGAACAAGGGGAATGCAAAGTGCTTCAGGACGATTTATTGCATATTTAGACGCCGATGATATATGGAAACCAGAAAAGTTAGAAAAACAAGTTGATTTTATGATTAGAAATAATTACGGTTTTTCCTGTACGTCTTACGAGGTAATTGACAATGACGGTAAATCAATGAACAAGTATGTGCATATGCTCCCTAAAGTTGATTATATTGGTTTTCTAACAAATAATTTACTCCAAACAGTAGGGATTATGGTTGATACCGATAAGGTGGATAAAAAATATCTAGTTATGCCTGATATACGGAGACGCCAAGATGCTGCTACATGGCTTCAAATACTTAAAGCAGGTTTTGTTTGTTACGGTATAGACGAAATACTTGCGGAATATAGGCGAACAGAAGGATCGCTATCTAGTGATAAGTTTAAGGCAGCAAAAGGAGTGTGGAGCTTGTATCGAGATATAGAAAATTTATCGTTACCATTCAGCTGTTATTGTTTTTTTAGATATGCGGTTCTAGCAGTGTGGAAACGATTGTATATCAGGAGGATGTAATGAAAGTAGGCATACTAACTTATCATAGAAGCATAAATTACGGTGCATTTTTGCAGGCATATGCCTTATCTCAACGACTAAAGGAAATAAAAGGTGTTGAAGTAGAAATAATTGATTATATGTCAAAGAGAATGGACAGATACTATAAGCTTTTTACAATTTATAGGGGGAAAAATGGCATAACAAGAATCTTTGATAGAATTAATATGTATAGAGCATTTTCCAACTCCTATCATAAGCTTCCCTTATCTTCGGAAAAATTAGTTTCGGATGATGTACGTACATTTGATAAATTTATTGAAAATAAATATGACGTCATAGTTGTTGGTAGTGATGCTGTGTGGAATTATGAAAAGAGAGGATTGCCAAATCCTTATTTTTTGATTAATCAGAAGAATTGTATTAAAGTATCCTACGCTGCCTCCTGCAACGGTATTAAAATTGATAACCTGGATAAAAATAAACTTAGATTACTAGAACAAGCATTTTCGGATTTCCAATATTTGGGTGTCAGGGACAGCTTGACTGAATATGTTGTAAAAAGAGCAACAAAATCTGAAAAATATATACATAATTGTGATCCGACTTTTTTGTTAGATTTTGAAAAAGATGGTTTAGACAAGGATTTCATTGACAAACTTCTCGGTAAATTAAAAAGGAAATATAAGTGGGATGCTAATAAAAAACATATTGGTTTGATGCTTTCAAATCTAAATGGAAATTTAGGGGAGATTTTGATCCAGCATCTAAAAGGTTACTTTGGAAACGATTATGAAATAGTATCTATCTATTCCTATTGCGAGTATGCAGATATTCCCTATATTTCGGATCTTACGCCCTTTGAATGGAGTAGGATTTTTTCACTTTTTGATATTACATTTTCAAAATATTTTCATGGAACTTTACTATCGATAATGAACGGGACCCCGGTTATATCTTTAAGTGCTGAAATAGAAGCGGCTGGTATACCATCTAAAGTTGAAGATGTGCTGAGTAGACTGAACCTAATGGAGTTTTATTATCCTTCTAAAAATGCGTCGGATATTGAATGGGAATCTTTGATGGTAAAAGTTAAGACGTTGATCGAAAACCCTCCAATTACTAAAATGGAGAGATCGGTTATGAAAGAAAGGGAATATGCAGAGAGTTTTTTTTCAAATATAAAAGAGTTAAAGTCGAGGTGCTAATATGAAGATAATGATGATAGCCCCTGGTAGAAGTATTCTTAGTAATAATTGGGCAACTGCTATGTGTGATAGAGGTCATACGTTATATTTTGTTACTCAAGAATCTTTTACAGAAAATAATTATTCGTTTGTTGATAATGTTGATCAGAGGTTCATTATAAAGCAGCTGCCGTATAAGGGAAAAAAGGGATTCTTTTTGAATGGTCCTTATGTAAAAAAAATTATGAAGGAAATTAATCCTGATATAATACATGTTCAACAAGCATTCGGCTATGGTTTTTTGGGAACATTTACGGATAAAAAGAGAGCGTTTGTTTCTGTATACGGTTGGGAAGTGTATGATAAAGTTAAAAGTAAGTTGTGGAAACCAATTATTAGTTACATTATGCATTGGTATAAACATATAGGTTCAACTAGCTACTGTATGCGAAGACAAATATACAAAGTATTTCCTGATTTAAAAACGCCAATTGTGGTGACACCATTTGGAATTGATATGAATAAATTTGCATATAAGGAAGGAATGAAAGACGAGTTCGTTATCGGTACTGTTAAAAAAATGGATAGGAAATATGGTATCGAATTTTTAATTAAAGCCTTTGCAAAAGCATATGCCAGGATTAAAGAGATAGATAGCAATGTTGCAGACAAAATGTATCTTGAACTGGTGGGGCCGGGACAACAAGTTGATGAGCTAAAAATAATTTCAGAAAATCTAGGTATTAGCGATAGAACTCGTTTTATTGGTAGAGTGGCACACGATAATGTGCCTTATTGGCTAAACAGATTTGATATATATTGCGCTCCAAGCATTTTAGATAGTGAATCCTTTGGTGTAGCTGTAATAGAAGCTTCAGCGTGTAGAAGACCAGTAATAGTTTCTAATGCGGGAGGACTCCCTGAAGTCGTAGAAGATGGTGTAACAGGGTATGTGGTTGAAAAGAAAAATGTGGACGCTCTTTCCGATAAAATTATTGAACTAACCATAAATTCTGATAAAAGAATTAGAATGGGATTATGCGGAGAGAAACGGGTCAAGGAGCATTATGAGTGGCAGAAATGTGTTGATTTAATGGAAGATGTGTATAAATCAATTACAGACGGCTCTTATACTATTAAATATACTGAGAGGTGAAATGTTGACTATGAAAATTTGCATGTATTCAATTGATCAGGTATTTCAAATGCATACGGGAGGAGTAAGAAGATTTGTTGAGCTAATGAACGCCTTAATTGATGCGGGGCATGATGTTACTTTGTACTCCGCCGATGATCAGGAGAATTATGCAAAGCAAGGAATAAAGGGATTTTCAATAAAGACGAATGAAAATCAAAAAAAGCAAATGATAGGCCTTAGATCGGCATTCGGAAATAAGGAAATTTTCAAGAAAATAAGGATTGAGAAGTATGATCGAGTTATAGTTTTTGATGTCCGAGCTGCTTTTTCTCTTGTCGTCAATAACATTACTAATATTTATCTATTTCTTAGACAAGATTTGATTTCATATAAAAGAATACAACTTCAGAACAGAAATATTAATACTATAGCACAGGGTATTATACTTTATATTTCAAACATTACTGAGACACTGTGCCTAATGCGTTCAAACAAAGTTGTAGTGCAATGCAAATACGATCTTGATTCTCTTTTGAAAAGACATCCATTTATAAGGAAGAAAGTGGAAGAAAAAAGTGTAGTACAAATCAATAATGTTAATCCATCGTGGATTGGCAAGAATGATAATATAATCTCTGATTCAGCTAAGAAGTATGATATTGTATTTATTGGGAATTTCAAAGATACGCGAAAAGGGCATGATATATTGTTGGAAGTTGTAAAAAAAATCATAGATGAAGGACATAATATTCATGTAGCAATAATAGGAGATGGAAAGCTACTTGAAGAGGAAAAAAATAAATATAGCTGCTATACTTCTATAGAATTTCTAGGCAGATTAAATAACCCAATACCAATATTAATGAATTCAGCTTTGCTTGTTGTTCCATCATATGCCGATTCTTGTCCAAATACAGTCATGGAAGGTCTGTTCTATAATGTGCCTGTAATTGGATCAAACAGGGGTGGGATTCCGGAGATTCTAATGAATAGAGAATGGCTTTTTGAACCTAATGCTGAAAGTCTGAAGTTAAAAATTGAAGATGTAATCAACAACGATAATTTAAAAATCCTTAAGGAAAAACAGTTAATACGGAGTAAGGAGTTAACATTCGACTGGGGATATAGAATGCGATTAATTGTTGAATCTGTTTAGAAAAAGCTAGGAGATAATCAGATGATTAATAAGAAACATATCGGTTGGCTAGCAGCTTGTATTTACACTTTTTTGGTATTTGTTACTTCGGACGATTTTATGTTATTTGTAGCTACGACATTTTTGGTTATTGGTTTTTTTGTATGTTGTTCTACAAATAATAAGTTGGCAATATCTTCTGATAAATATTTCTATATTCAGATTGCTCTTATAACTTACGGATTCCTACAAATTGTGCTAGAAATTGCGGTATTGAAAAATGTTTCCTTTAGTGCGATAAGAAGATTAACAATAAATTGTATAGATGAATTTTTGCTATACAATATACTGATAAGACAGGATAGGTTAGAAAAAATAATAAATGCGATAGTATATCCCTTTGTGGCGGGGATTTTGCTTATAACATTCTTGCAGCTAAGAGGTGGTTCCCTGTTTTCGTTCAGATTAACAACCGACGCTGATCGAGGGGTTTCATATCAATTTTTGGGGATGAATATAAATGCAGGTGTTGCAACGATGATAGGACACTGTGCTGTATGTGCATTCGCATTTGCAATAATATATTATTATCATAACAAAAATAAGAAATATCTATTTCTAACGTTGATATCACTCGCAGGGATTATTTTGTCTTCTACAAGAAAAGCGCTGGGGGTATCGTTGCTATTGTTTATTCTTGTTCCTGAATGCCAGAATTTCAATAAGAAGAGGATTGGGGTTATTGTTAGAGTATTAGTTATTGGACTTGCTTGCTACATCCTGCTGATGAAAGTTCCTGTCTTTTATGATATGCTTGGGTCAAGAATTGAAAGAATGCTGCAAGTATATTTGAGCGGTGAGTTATCTGCAGATAATTCTATGAATCTGAGAAGTAATCTGAGATCAATGGCATTTGACGCTTTCCTCCAACGTCCTATTGAGGGTTGGGGTGCAAATGCATTTCGCCAGTATTTTAATAACGGTGGAGTATACAGCCATTGCAACTATCTTGAAATTCTAGTTGGATTTGGATTAATTGGAACTATCATTTTTATTAGTAAATATATTTTACTTTTGAAAAAAGCTGTCAAATTAATCACAAGTATTGATCCAATAGTAAAGTATTATGGAAAATGTTTTATTATTTGGCTATGTTCGGTTTGGCTTATGGAGTATTGGCAGGTTGCATATTACAATGAAAGAATGATTGTACACTATATTTATGTCCTTGTTATTATAAAATGGCTCAATACTCATCAAAAACAAGGTGTGTCTATTAGAAATCGAACATAGATTCTTAATTATATTATATGATCATTATTAGGTGCATCTAAAAACTATAAGCAAAGTACAATAATGAAGAGGGTGAAGTTTTGAAAATCGGTATTGTTACAGTATATAACAGCCATAATTTTGGAAGTTATTTGCAAGCAAAAGCATTAGGTGTTGCTTTGCAGTCCTTTGGAGATGTTGTATATATTGATTTTCACTCAAGAAATGCATTTAGATCGTTCATGCGAAAATCAAAAAAAATTCTATTTTCAAAATGCAAAGTGCTTGCCAAAGCCTATGGAATCCTGTTTGAGTTAATAGAGTTTGTCAAATTAAACAAAATGTGGAAAAAGTTACCCAGCACGAACTCTTACGAAAATATAGATATAGTTGTTTTAGGTAGTGATGAAATATGGAATTTGACCAGAAATGTTTGTAAGCATCCAATGTATTGGGGTGGAGGATTGAATCAATTCAAAATTTCATATGCCCCATCTTTGAATACTGCAACAGAAAGTGATTTGAAAGATAATCCGGATTATATTCGTTATCTAAAGGATATTAATTTTGTTAGTGTAAGAGATTTGCATTCTAAAGAAGTGCTGAGTTGTTTTCTTCAGGATGAACCATTTTTGGCTGTAGATCCCACATTATTAAACACGCCTGAACTTATTGATTCTGATATAACAAAACCATATATAGCAGTGTACTTATTTTATGGTTCGCTTAGCAACGATGAAGTGTCAGAGATAAAAAAATTCGCAAAATCTGCTGGTATGCCATTAATTTCAGCCGGTCAATATATTAGCTGGTGTGATAGGTCGGTGCATTCAATTAATGGAACCCCTTTTTATGTGTTTGAAAATGCAAGATTTGTCATTACAAACACTTTTCATGGTACAGCATATGCAATTAATTATAATACACAGTTTGCCGTATACGCTAAAGGTAAGCCTAAGATAGAAGATTTATTAAAGCAATTCGAGTTAACAGATCGTATAGTGACGATATCTTCAGATTTGCATAATATTTTAGATACAAATATCAATTATGAGCGAATTAATTTGTTATTACACACTTCAAGATCAGAGTCGATGGGGTATATTCAATCTTCTATTCAAGCATGGAATAGAATAACTTGTGAGTAGATTGTATTAGGAGTAATGAATAATGCGAAGTAAAAAAGCAATTTTAAATACAATAGCAGGGCTATCGTATGAATTAGTAGCAATAATCTGTGGATTTATTCTACCTAGGCTAATACTATCTGCTTTTGGTTCAGGATATAACGGTATAACATCATCAATAACACAATTTTTGGGATATGTATCCTTGATGAAAGCTGGAATTGGAGGTGTTACAAAGGCAGCATTATATAAACCCTTAGCTGAAAATAATGTGTACGAAATGAGCGGAATAGTAAATGCTACTGATAAATTTATGAAACGCGTAGCATCTATCTTCTCAATTAGCTTATTATTGTTTGCTTCCATATATCCAATATTTGTTAGAGATGACTTTGATTGGTTGTTTACCTTTACACTTGTTTTAATATTAGGTATCAGTACCTTTGTGCAGTATTTTTTTGGATTGACTTATCAATTATTACTATTCTCAGATCAAAGACAATGCGTTGTGTCATTTGTGCAGATTGGAACAACTATATTAAATACAATATTTGCTGCATTACTCATTAAGCTTGGTGCTGGAATACATATTGTTAAGTTGGGAAGTGCGGTTGCTTTTTCATTGAACCCTTTAGTTATTAATTTTTATGCAAGAAAAAAATATAGGATTGATAAGACCGTACCGCCAAATAATGATGCAATCAAGGATCGTTGGGACTGTTTTGGCCTGCAAGTGGCAAATTTTGTTAATTCGAATACAGATATGTTTTTATTGACTGTTTTCACTAATGTGAGAGAGGTGTCTGTATATACGGTATATTATATGGTAACGAATGGAATACGCAAGTTTTTATTAACTTTTGTTAATGGAATTGGTGCTGCGTTTGGCAATATGTTTGCAAAAAATGAAAAGAATAAAATTTATTCTAATTTGTTATTATATGAGCAGATCACATTTGCAATATCAAACCTACTATTTTCTGTGACAATTGTAATGATTTTGGGGTTTGTTAGAGTGTATACAAAAGGGATCACGGATACAAATTATATTAGACCGGCATTTGCATATGTATTGGTTATTGCTACTTTGTTTGGGGCTTATCGCATTCCGTATCAGTCAATTGTTGAAGCAGTGGGACATTTTAAACAAACGCGTAATGGTGCTTTCTTTGAGGCAGCCTTAAATATAGTAGTATCTGTGATTTTTGTAAATAAATTGGGCTTAGTAGGTGTGGCTATTGGAACACTATGTGCAACGGTATTTCGTACATTTCAATATTGTATATATATGTCAAATCATATAATAGAGCGTAGTCTTGTTCCACTAATAAAAAGATTATTTTTATCCGCTATAACAATATGTTGCATAGTCATTTTAAGTAAAAAATTTAATTTTTGCAATGCATCCTCATATTATGAATGGGTAATTCAAGCTATACCAATTACATTACTTGCAATTCTAGTGGTGTTTGTGGTTGAATTTATCTTTTATAGAACTGAATTGCGTTTGACGTTTACGAAATTGAAACATGCATTATTTAAAAGAAAGAAATGATTGGAAACAGTGATAGATATATGCAAATAAATCAGGTTAAATTAATACATTCTTCAATAGAAAAGTATTATATTAGTAAAGATACTTCTATGGTGATAAAAGGCATTGCGATTCTATTAATGATAGTACACCATATGTTCACTTTCCCAAATTGGATCATTGGGGGGTATGAACCAAATTTATTATTCGCTATGTATTTTAATGTACCTACTCGTATATGTGTGGGTATGTTTGCCTTTATAACAGGATGGGCTTTTTGTATTCAAGAGAAAAGAAGAATAAAAGATATATTCAGGAAAATTTTATCTTTTTATATTATGTACTGGATTGTGTTTATTATACTCCTGTTGTTTGCATGTGTAATATGTGGATACAAACCTGATCTAATTGTCCTGCTGCCAGAAATATTGGGTTTAGCTAATGATTTTATGAAATTTTGCTGGTATGTACCGTTTTATGCCGTGGCATTGATAGTGATGTTTCTAATTTATAAATTACTTGATCGTTCGCTAGTTTGCGCTATTGTATCGGGGCTAGTTTTCCCTACAGTTTTATTCTTAGTGTTGGAAATGGTTATCAGTTTTAAAATATTAGCAGATTTGGTAAATGACTTGAAGCACTACTTTCCTTGTATTGCAGTTGGTTATATATGTAATAAGTACAACATATTTGGGGTTATTCATAGATATACATACAGGATAAATCAATCGATTTTATTTGCAGTCGCTTTTGCATTAACATTCGCAAGCAGATATTATATTAGAGCCTTTGATTTCATATATTCACCTATTATAGTTTATGGTATCGCAAATTTATGTGATTCTAAATATAGATGCAAGATGATATTAACGTTGCAAATGGTTTTAAAAAAATTAGGTATGCAAGCAACAAATATCTGGTTTATTCACTGTGCTATATTTTGCAACGCAACAAGAACCTATATTCAACCATATATCTATTTGTCTTCCAATGCATTGATTAATTTGTTGGTGGCAATGTTTTCGTTATATGTGTGTTCGAGCATTTTGACTGTTTTAGATAAATGCATCTTAAGGAAAATCGGATTAAATTAAAAATATGATTTTAAAGGAGATATGATGAATGCTGATTAAAGAAAATGAACCATTAGCTATGTATACCACATTTAAAATGGGTGGGAATGTTAAGAAAATGTATTTTCCGGAATCAGTTTCTGAATTACAGTCACTGATAACTGAAAAACCTGACTTGACTAAATATATTATTGGGGGAGGGTCGAATTTACTCATTAATGATTGTAAGGAATTTGGGGAAGTTTTATGCGTGAGAAATTTCAATAATGATATCAAGCATATAAAAGATGGAAAATATTATATTGGAGCATCTGTTCGACTGCAAAAAGCAATTAAGACAATCAATAATGAAGGATATGGTGGAATTGAGTATTTGTTTTCAGTACCTGGCTTGATTGGTGGCGCAATTTATATGAATGCTGGCCGTGGAAAGAAACATAAACAATGCATAAGTGACTACATTATAAGTGTCGATGTTCTTATTGATGGAATACTTAATACCGTTCCTAGAGAGGAAGGTACCTTCTCATATAGGAATTCTAGTTTTCAGACAATGAAGAATTGTATTATTATAGGTGCCTTATTTGAATTTCCGTCTATGAGCAAATCTGAATGCGATAATAGGATTAAAGAAAGACTAGATTTATGTAAGGAAAAGCAGGACATGTCTGCACCTAATTTTGGTACGGTATTCTGTGAATCTAATAAGTATATTATGTCTTTGGTAAAACTTTTACATATAGGTAAAAGGAATGGATGTCATTTTTCTGATAAAACGAAGAATTGGATGCTGCATGGCCCTCAAGGCTCTTTTAAAGAGGCCATTTCTCTATTGGAAAATATAAAAAAAGTACATAGATTACTAGGACAAAAATGCAGAGCGGAAGTAAGGGTGTGGATTGATTAAAATTTTGTGAAAAAAATTGACACGAGGTAATATATTATGGCTTAATTTGTTAAGCAAGTAAGCAAGTAAGCAAGTAAGCAAGTAAGCAAGTAAGCAAGTAAGCAAGTAAGCAAGGTAGAATTGTGTGGATAGATGTTGCCAAGGGGTTATGTATCATATTGATAGTGTATGGGCATGTTACGCAAAGCGGTTTTATAAGACAATGTCTATATTCTTTTCATACCCAATTATTTTTCTTTCTTAGCGGCTTGAGAGACCGTTTCATGTTTTGTGTAAACTGAAAAAACTGATATAAGATATGTCATTCGTTACTCTGGGCAGAGCCACTTTTTTGAGGTTCTGCCTTGGTTTATATATAATACCGTTTCTGGACATGTCAAGCAGGGCTGGCCTGGCCAACCTTGCCAGCCCAGAAACGACATATAATCCGGATAATCGTTCCTCGAAAAATATCTCCAGCTGCGAGTGAATCTGTCCCCAATTCTGCCGGTGTCCCGTCCATTTTTTGGTGATATCCATCATGGCCAGATACAACATTTTCAGGAGACTGTCATCGGATGGAAATACGGTCTTGGATTTTGTGACTTTCCGTAGCTGACGGTTAAATCCTTCAATGGCATTTGTGGTATAGATCAGGCGGCGGACCGCTTCCGGATACTTGAAATAAGTCGAAAGATTCGCCCAGTTGTCCTTCCAGGACTTTGCGATCTTGGGGTATTTCCCGCTCCATGTTTCATCAAAGCTGTCCAGTTCAGCCAGAGCGATCTCTTCCGTGGGAGCTGCGTATATACGCTTCAGGTCAGCCATCAGCGGTTTGAGTTCCTTGTAGGAAACAAACTTTGTCGTATTCCGGATCTGATGGATGATACACTGCTGGATCTCCGTGTCCGGGAAAACAGCTTCGATTGCCTGGGGAAAACCGGTCAGACCATCTACACATGCGATCAGGATATCTTCCACGCCGCGGTTTTTCAGCCCGTTCAGGATCGAAAGCCAGAATTTTGCGCTTTCGTTTTGCCCGACATACATGCCGAGCACATCTTTGTGTCCTTCCATATCAATCCCGATGGCGATATAAACCGCGCGTTTCACAATCCGGCCTTCGTTGCGGACATGGTAATGGATCGCATCCATAAAAACGACCGCATAGATTTCTTCCAAGGGTCTTTCCTGCCATTCTTTTACGATGGGAAGGATCTTATCTGTGATCCTGCTGATGGTACTGTCAGAAATTTCGATATCGTATAGTTCGCGCATATGGCTTTCAATATCGTTCGTGGTCATTCCTTTGGCATACATGGAGATGATCTTTTCTTCCATGTCCTGAGTGACCGTATTCTGATACTTTTTGACAAGCTGTGGTTCAAACTCGCCTTTCCGGTCACGGGGGATATCAATCTCCATATCGCCATAGCTGGTATGCATGGTCTTCTGGGAATGCCCGTTTCTGGAATTATCCGTTTCTTTGTTGCGATAATCATACTTGGAATATCCCAGCTCTTCATCCATTTCCTGATCCAGCGCGCCTTCCAGGATGATGGACATCATATCCCGCATAATGGAATTAACATCGGTTCCGTCCTTGACCTTTACCTTGTTTTCTTTCAGATAGTTGCCCATCATTTCCCGAAGGGCAGCTTTTTGTGGGGTATCTTTTTTCCTTGCCATAAAATAAACCTCCAAACTGGTAAGTTTATCTTACATCAGTTTGAAGGTTTACACAATCTTTGGGATACTCCCAAAATCCGCATGTGAATTATAGTGAATTACTCCAACTCGCAAAGGGCTGGGATAATTTTGTATCTGACCGTATTAATATTTGGCGCTTACGAAAGATCTCTTTTCAAAGACACAAAAATTTTTACAGACTCTTTTTTAGCCACAAGTGTTCGCTGAACACTTGACCACAACAGGGCAGTGATATAGGCTAATTTAAGAGCCGGAGTTGCGTCAAAGGAAACCTAATCAAAAGAAGAGGTAAACGCAGAGTTAAGAGTATTTTTCCCCCTATGCCTTTACCTCTTTCCCGTCCTAAACCACTCCAAATAACCACAGACATCCAGGGATACCACAGACTCTCGAAGGAAAACTCTCAGGCAAATCGCCTTTTTCACCTCCCACCTGAGCTATCCCAACCCTTCTAATCCTCTACCCCCTCTTCATAACCACCCCATCCACACACCATCTCCCGTCCTCATCCACAACAAACCCATCCGGCGTCACCCCATTCTTCGCCATAGCCCCCATAGGTGCCCCCGCCTCCGGGTAGAAATAATAACAAAACTCATCCCCACTATCATCCGAAATCCACACCCATCCAACACACATCTTCCCAAGGCTGCCATCCGATATCGGATTCAAATAATACCAGTTCCCATCTCCATCCAGAAACCAACCGGTAAGCATCCGCCCCTCAGCGTCAAACCGGAACCAGCCCGTATCACCAGAACCACCATTCCCATAAGGATTATAAAGATAAGCCCAGGTATCCCGGTACTGTATTCCATTGACCTCAAATCGCCAGAAGCCGTCGCTTCCAAGGCTCCAGTTTCCGTAAAGGGCCCCCTGGCTGCCGCCGGAGCGCGGGGAAGTGGAAGAACCGGAGCTGCCGCTTCCGCCGGAACTTGTCCATACCGTCACTGTGCATACAGCTTCTTTGCCGCCGGCGCGGACACGCACGGCCGTGGTTCCTGCATGGAGCGCCAGCACCTTTCCGGTGTCATCGACAGACGCGATGTTCGGGGAATCCGATGTGAAAACAGGCGTGATCTTGGCATCCGCATCAGCCTCAATGGAAACCTCAAGCTGATAGGAAGCGCCTCTCTTAAGCCGCAGCGTTTCCGGCGAAACCGTGATCTGCTCCACATGGTTTTCCTCCATAAGGACAATCTCACAGGAAGCCGTCTTCGTGGGATCGTCGGCAGAGCTGACGCTCACGGTGACGGTGCCGCTCCCAACCGGCTCAAACAGCAGGAATTCTTCTCCGCTTTCCGTGATGCCGGTGCCATCTGTCATCTCATAAAACTCCGTGAGGTCTACGGCCGATGTATCGCCGGAAAATTCCCAGCGAAGCTTTCCGCCGGCATCCTCAATGGGGCCGCCGTCCCAGGAGAGAAGTGCCGGGAAAAAGAGCGCGTCATCCAGAGTATCCCCGTCTCCCAGATCAAAAGAATAGACAGCTTTTCCATCCCTTCCCACAGGCAGCGACGTATCGAGCCGGATCCCGGAGGAATAATTGTAATTATAAAGGTTGCTTCCGTTTAACAGGAAGCTGGACTCCACGCAGGCCGTGGATCCAAATGTCCAGCAGGTGTTGGTGGAAGCCTGGTCTTTCACCGGTGTGAGCGCCTTGACCTTTCTGAGGTCAAAGGCCTCCGGAAGCTGTGTTTCCACTTCTTTCGGAAGAGCCGTTTCGCCGAGCACCGATATTTCCCTGGTCTTAAGCACATGGCCGCCGGCACCAGAGCGGGAACGGGTGCCAGCCGTTTTTTCTTCCGTCGCCTCCGCCTCATAAGCGTTGGAGGACGTCAGAGCATAATAATCGTCCGGATCGACCTCAATGGAGGGGATGCGCTTGACAGCGCCGTCTTTCATCTTCGCGTCATAGCAGAGAGCCTTCGTTGTAAAATAGCCGTAATGATTGTTGGCTTCCGCAGGTTCCATAAATCCGCTTCCTAAGTCCTCCCATTCGTCACCGTCGTCGGAATAGAAGGCGAGACCTTCTTTGGAAGGCAGGTTTGAGTACGTGTCAGAATTGCGGAGCATGGGAATGGAGAGCGGATCGCCGTCCTCGGTTTCCAGCCGCAGGATGACCTCAAACTCTTCGCCCGGCGTCAAAAGGAGCGGCTTGTTCAGCCGAACCGTATAAATACCGGCATACTGTTTGGAGCCGGAGGCATAGATGTTTTCCTCCTTCCATCCCTCGCCGACCTCATCTCCACGGTTTACGCAGATCTGATAATGGATGTTGTTGTTGGCAATGTCAAAAGAGACTGCCTTCAGGACATCGGCCGCGCCTTTCTCAGCCGTAAAGACGGTGGAGGTCAGGAAGACATCGGAGCCTGTGTTCAGGTATTCACCGGAAGCATAGGGCAGAAGGGCAGTCGTGTACATTTTATTATAGTTGTCGTTCGTCTCGGCCGCGCTGTAAGCCCAGCTGTTGTCATTGGACACCAGACGTCTGTCGCAGTAGGAGACGTAATAGTAGCCGCCGTCGCCGGAATCCTCGCCCCAGGAGTTGCGGATAATCCACGCACCGTCGCGCTCCGGAAGAAATTCGTCGGAATCCAGGGCGTCCGAGCCGGTAGCCACGCCTTTGGGAACGGCATAGCGGAAATTTTCCCGCGGATATGCATCGTCCCATCCAACAATGACGATTTCATGGTTCACCGACAGGGGATCGCTGTCCTCGAACAAGTTGACGGGGATAATCACTTTTTTGCCTTCCGAGGTCGTTGCCCAAGCATAATCCCATCCGCTGACGTAAATGTTTTCTTCCTTTTCACAGGAGGCGCCGCCCCAGTAAATTCCGGAGGTGACGGCCCCGTAAGTCATGATTGCGTTCTTTAAATGGCTGTCCCATCCAGGCAGTTCTTCCTCATTTCCGTCTTCCAGTTCGGCAAAGCGGGGCGGAAGCGCGATGGCATTCTGCACATGGACCAGGGGCGTGGGATCGCCGGTATAAGTGATCCCCTTTTCCTGAAGGAAGCGCGCGTAGTCCTCATCAGAATCCGAGTCCTTTTTGGCCGGAATATCCGATATGGGGAGAACGCGATCTGCCACCGGGCCGAGCCAGGAAGAATAGTAATGCTGCGGCATGGGATAGAAGCCGCCGGAATTGACTCCGGCGTCCTCAAAGACGGGCTCTTCCCGTTTCCGGTAGAAACAGCTTTCCCCGTCATCGCTGTAAAACTTCTCATATTCGGGGCTGAAGCCATTGATGCGGTAAGGCGAGTCGGTGCCCTGGAGCATGGCAGCCAGATGGAGCTCCGAATAGTCCACCTTTGCCACAGAAGAGGTGGCAATGTCCATTTTCTGAAGAGAAACCTGGAACGGCTGCGAGCCGTCGCTTCCGGAAAGAGGGAAGATCCTCAGAAAGTATGTACCGGGAGACGTGTTGGCTTTTGTGATCCGCTGGCCGTTTTTCCGGCGGGAGACAGAAAGGCTTTCAAAAGAGCTGTCGAGAAGCTCTGCCCCGACACCGAAGTCTCTGTCTTCAAACTCCACCGAGATGCTGAGATCTCTTACGGCATCCAAAGTGAATACATAATACTGTTCATCATAACCGTCGGGAATCATGTCCTCAAAACGGCTGGGAAAACTTACATAGGAGACATTCTCCGCGGATAAAAACCGGGAAGGGAGAAGCTCAGAGGAAACCTCTTCGGCCTGCGGGCTGTCCTGAGACGGCATGACGCCCATGGAAGAAAATGCGTTCCCCATCATAAGGGCCGCCGCCAGCAGAGCCGAAAGGGACCGTCTGGCAGTTTTTCTGAACAAATGGATTTTCATATGGGACTCCTTTCACATGGATTCAGCCGCCAAAGCAAAAGGCGGAAACCTGTTTTCCAACAGTATAACATAAAATAGGAAAAGAAGGAACTGCCCGATAAAAATTCTCCGAAGGTTGCCGCCCGCTCCAAAACATGGTAAAGTAAAGATAAATCAAAAAATCGGAGGGAACTGCCATGATAACTTTAGAAGACGTAAAAGCCGCAAAAGAGAGAATCAGCGGCTATGTATTAAGAACACCGCTCCTTCGCGTGCCGGCGCTGGATTCCATCCTGGGCTGTCAGGTCTATTTAAAGCCGGAAAACCTCCAGCACACCGGCTCCTTTAAGCTCCGGGGCGCCACAAACCGGATCTTATCCTTAAGCGACGAGGAAAAAAGCCGCGGAATCGTGGCCTGCTCCTCCGGAAACCATGCTCAGGGAGTCGCCTGCGCTGCCAAATCCTGCGGCATCGACGCCGTCATCATCATGCCCACAAACTGCAACCCGGCAAAGCTTGCAGGCGTGAAAGAGTACGGCGTTCCCGTGCTTCTGGTGGGGACTTTGGGGAGCGAGAGAGAGGCGAAGGCCGAAGAACTTGTGCGTACCGAGGGCAGAACCCAGGTGCACCCCTACGCCGATGACGGCGTCCGCGCCGGCCAGGGTACCATCGGCCTGGAAATCCTAGAGGACGAGCCGGATATGGACACGGTCGTCGTGCCCATCGGAGGCGGCGGTCTCATCACCGGTGTCGCCACGGCCGTAAAGGGCATGAAGCCGGACATCCGCGTCATCGGAATGGAGCCGGAAGGCGCGCCGCGTTACAGCTTAAGCCGGAAGGAAGGCCGTCCCGTGACCTTAAAAAAGGTGGACACCATTGCAGACGGGACGAGGACAGACCATGCGGATCCCGAAAACTTTAAGGCCATCGAGCGCCTGGTGGACGAGCTGGTGACGGCGGATGATGATGCCATAAAGAAAGCCATGGCCGTCCTCGCGGGAAAAGCGAAGCTTGTGGCAGAGCCGTCCTCAGTCATGGGAATCGCGGCGGCCCTCTCCGGAAAGCTTCCGGTAACGCCGGAAGAAAAGGTCTGCTTCGTCCTTTCCGGCGGAAACAACGACCTTCGCCAGCTCTCGGACATCCTGTCTTCCGGACAGGCATGATGCCCGATTTCAGTTGAAATCCTGCTGGGATTGTTGTATGATGATAGCCAGTAAACAGGAAGGGAGCGTGAGGACGTGACATGTACGGAAGCGGAAAAAATGGTTGTTCCCTATATCGAAGATAAGCTGTCCCTTTCCGAGCTTGAGGAGTTCATGGAGCACATCGAAACATGCGAAAACTGCCGGGAGGAGCTGGAAATCTACTATATGGTAGACGTGGGTTTAAAAAATCTGGACGAAGACAACGGAACCTACGACATCGCCGGCGATTTAAAGCGGAAGCTTACGGAATCCAGACGCGTTTTAAAGAGCCTTCTCATGTTCCGGATCACGCGTTATGCCGTGCGGACCCTGATGGCCATGAGCCTCATCGTCACGGTGCTCTTGCAGCTTCGGATCTGGCATCAGGCCGGCTTCCTCTTTTTCTAAAACATCACAGGAGAGCGACATGGAAAAACTTGTTCTGATCGACGGGCACAGCATCTTAAACCGTGCCTTTTACGGCGTCCCGGAGCTTACGAATTCCGAGGGCCTTCATACGAATGCAGTCTATGGATTTTTAAATATCCTGTTTAAAATACTGGAAGAGGAAAAGGCGGATCATCTGGCCGTGGCCTTCGATTTGAAGGCGCCCACCTTCCGCCACGAAATGTACGGAGATTACAAAGGGACGAGAAAGCCCATGCCCGAGGAGCTTCACGAGCAGGTGCCTGTGATGAAGGAAGTCCTTGCTGCCATGGAAATCCCGATTTTAACGAGAGAGGGCTATGAGGCTGACGACATCCTCGGCACGGCGGCGAAAAAAGCGCAGGCCATGGGAATCGAGGTCTCCATCGTCTCCGGCGACCGCGACCTGCTCCAGCTTGCGGATACCCACATCAAAATCCGCATCCCCAAAACGAGCCGCGGAACCACGGAAATCCACGACTATTACCCGGAGGACGTAAAGCGGGAATACCAGGTGACGCCGGCGGAATTCATCGACGTGAAAGCCCTCATGGGCGACGCCTCCGACAACATCCCCGGCGTTCCCTCCATCGGTGAAAAGACGGCCACAAACCTGATCGTCCAGTACCACAGCCTGGAAAATATCTACGCCCATTTGGACGAAGTAAAGCCGCCGAGGGCGAAAAAGGCCCTGGAAGAGCATAAAGACATGGCAGAGCTTTCCAGGACCCTTGCGAAAATCTGCATCGACGCCCCCATCGACTTTTCCTTAGACGACGCCAAAATCGGGAAGCTTTATACCCAGGCCGCCTATGACCTGATGGCGCGCCTTGGTTTTAAATCCCTGCTCCAGCGGTTCGGCGCCGAATGCGTGTCGGAAAACAGCGTAGAAGAGACCTTCGCCGTGATCCGCGATTTTTCCGAGGCGGAAAACTTCCTCAAAAAAGCGCAGACGGCAGAAAAAGCCGGCGCACAGCTTTTCACCGACAAAGACGAAATTTTCGGCCTTTCCGTCTGCCTGGACGGAAAAGAGAGCGCGTTTCTTCCGGCCGAGGGCTTTTTGACAGGCAGCTATCTGGCGGATGCATTAACCTCCCTCTGCAAAGCGCGGGAGGTCTGGGTTCTCGATTTAAAGAGCCAGCTTCCGTTTTTAAACTTAAATTACGGCGACGTTGTCTGCGACGCCGGCGTTGCGGCCTACCTCTTAAATCCGCTGACGGATACCTACGAATACGACGATCTGGCGAGAGATTACCTCGGCCTTACGGTTCCGTCAAAGGCAGACCTTTTCGGAAAGAAGGGCTGGAAGGCCGTCTGGGAAGAGGATGAAGACACAGTGAAGCGCTGCGCCTGCTATACGGCGTACACGGCCTGCATGGCGGCAGAGCCGTTAAAGAAAGCCCTCCATGAAACCGGCATGGAAGCCCTCTACCATGACATCGAGCTTCCCCTCATCTACGCCCTCTACCATATGGAAGAAGAGGGCATCGAAGTCCGCCGGGAAGAGCTTCGTGCCTACGGAGAGAAATTAAAGGGAAAAATTGAAATCCTCGAAAAGGAAATCTGGCAGGAAACCGGCTGCGAGTTCAACATCAACTCGCCCAAGCAGCTTGGCGAAGTCCTGTTTGAAACCATGCAGATCAAAGGCGGGAAGAAGACGAAGACAGGCTACTCCACGGCGGCTGACGTGCTGGAAAAGCTGGCGCCCGACTACCCGGTCGTGAAAAAAATCCTCGACTACCGCCAGTACACGAAATTAAAGTCCACCTATGCCGACGGTCTCGACGCCTTCATCGGAAGCGACAACAGGATCCACAGCCGCTTCAACCAGACCATCACGGCCACCGGCCGCATCAGCAGCACCGAGCCGAACCTTCAGAACATCCCGATCCGCATGGAGCTGGGCCGGGAAATCCGCAAGGTCTTCGTGCCGCGGGACGGCTTTGTGTTCCTGGACGCCGACTATTCCCAGATCGAGCTTCGCGTCCTGGCCCATTTATCCGGCGATGAGCGCCTGATTGAGGCCTACCGGAGCGCCCAGGACATCCACGCTATCACGGCGTCCCAGGTGTTCCACATCCCCCTTTCCGAGGTGACGCCGCTCCAGAGGCGGAACGCCAAGGCCGTAAACTTCGGTATTGTCTACGGGATCAGCGCCTTCGGCTTAAGCGAGGACCTCAGCATCACGAGAAAAGAGGCCCTGGAATACATCAACCAGTATTTTAAGACGTATCCCCAGGTCAAGGAGTTTTTAGACGGTCTCGTGGAGACGGCAAAGGCGGAAGGCTATGTGACGACCATGTTTGGCAGACGCCGCCCGGTGCCGGAATTAAAGTCGTCGAATTTCATGCAGCGTTCCTTCGGTGAGCGCGTCGCCATGAATTCGCCGATTCAGGGCACGGCGGCCGACATCATAAAAATTGCCATGATCCGCGTGGACAGGCGCCTCCGCGACGAGGGGTTAAAATCCAGGCTGATTTTGCAGGTACACGACGAACTTTTAATTGAGACCAGCATGGATGAGGAAGAACAGGTGAAAACCATCCTCTCCGAGGAGATGAAGCATGCGGCCGCCTTAAAGGTGGAGCTGGAAATCGACATGCACGACGGGAAAAACTGGTTTGAGGCCAAGTAGGAGATGGAAGAAGTGAAGAAAAAACGGATTCTAGGGATCACAGGCGGCGTCGGGGCCGGAAAAAGCAGCGTTTTACAGGTGCTTTCCGAGTCCTTCGGTGCGAAAATCATCCTGGCCGATTTGGTGGCCCATGATCTGATGGAGCCGGGGAGCGAAGGGCTCTCGCGCGTGACGGCCGCCCTTGGAACCGGTTTTATAAAGGAAGACGGCTCCGTGGACAAAGAAAAGCTTTCGTCGCTGATTTTCCATGACGAAGCGGCCAGGAAAACCATGAATGCCATCATCCATCCTCTTGTGTGGGAGACCATAAAAAAAGAGGCGGACGAGGCCAAAGAGCCGATTGTGGTGGTGGAGGCGGCGATTTTTGACACAGCGCCGGAAGGCTTTTTCGACGCGGTCGGCTACGTCTATACCACAAAGGAAAACCGGATTCTCCGCCTCATGAAAGACCGGGGCTATACGAGAGAAAAATGCGAGTCCATCATGAAACGCCAGGACTCCGAGGAAGAATACAGAAAACGCTGCACCTTTGTCATCGACAACAACGGCGATAAGGAGACAGTAAAAGAGCAGCTGAAGGGAATTTTAGAACATGAGATTTGTTAGCATTGCCAGTGGGAGCAGCGGGAACTGCATCTATGCGGGGACGGAAACCACTCACGTCCTCATCGACGCCGGGATCAGCACGAAGCGGATTGAAAAGGGGCTTTGTGACGTGGGCGTAAAGCCGTCGGAGCTTTCGGCCATCTGCATCACCCACGAGCACTCCGACCATGTGCGGGGGCTCGGCGTCCTTTCGAGGAAATATGAAATCCCCATCTACGGGACGGAAAAGACCCTGGAGGAGATCCGGAAAATGAAGTATCTCGGGGAATACCCGAGAGAGCTTTTCCGCCCGATCCGCCCGGATGTGGATTTCGCTGTGGGCGACATGACCGTAAAGCCGTTCCACATCGACCACGATGCTGCCGACCCGGTGGCCTACCGGATCCAGCAGGGCGGGAAGTCCATTGCGGTGGCGACCGACCTGGGCCATTACGACCAGTACACCATCGATCACCTTCTGGATCTGGACGCTGTCCTTTTGGAGTCCAACCACGACCTTCACATGCTGGAGACCGGCCCCTACCCCTACTACTTAAAGCGCCGGATCATGGGCGATTACGGCCACCTCTCCAATGAGAATGCCGGACGGCTTTTAAACTGCATCTTAAACGATAAGCTAAAACATATCCTTCTGGGGCATCTGAGCAAGGAAAACAATCTCCCCGAGCTGGCCTACGAGACCGTAAAGGTGGAAGTCGACATGGGAGAGTGCCCATACCGGGCCTCCGATTTCCACATTGCCGTGGCAAAGCGGGATGAGATGTCCGAGATCCTTACGGTTTAGAGGAGACGAAGCCATGAAATTTTATCTGATCCGCCACGGAAGGCAGATGAGCCCGCTCTGCAACGTGGACGTGCCGCTGGCGCCGGAGGGACGCCGCCAGGCAGAGCTTCTCGGCAAACGTCTTGAGGCAGAGCGCCCGGATGCCGTCTGGTCGAGCGGGCTTCTCCGTGCCGTGGAGACGGCGGAAATCGCAAATACAATCTGGAACCTTCCCCATGTGATCCGGCCGGATCTCAGAGAGATTTCCTTCGGAGACATGGAGGGCATGAGCGACGCGGAAATTGTGAAAACCTTCGGGGAATTTCTGGCGGAAAAAGCGAAGATGAAACGGGATCTTCCCTATCCCGGCGGGGAATGCTGCGCCGATGTGGCAAAGCGCGTGCTGCCGGTTTTCGAGGAGATGGAAGAGAGCGGGATGGAGCGCATTGCCGTCATCACCCACGGCGGCGTGATCCGGAGCCTGCTCTGTTATTTCCTCGGCCTGGACTTTGCGAAAAACCGGCTGTTCGCCTCCCACCTGGAAAATTGCAGCATCACGGAGATCGAAAAGAAAGAGGATGGCCGGTACTATGTGAACCGGATCAACGACTACGGGCATCTGGAGCCGTGGCCGGAGCTTTTAAGGAGCGGATGGAGTGGAAAAAATGATGGAAAATGACGGGCTTCTTAAAACAATCGAGGAGCTTCTCACAGAAGATTTAAGACAGATGGTGTTAAGCGGCCGCCTGCAGGCGGACGGCCCCATGAAGGTTCGGCTCCGCCCGGTTCTAACAGGCGGCGTGTTAAAATTCCAGGCGGAAGAATTCGTCGGCAAACAGGCCTTCCATAAAAATCTTCCGAAGGAAGAGGCTGCAAGCTACGTGACCGGCCTTTTGGGTACTTCCTTTAAGCAGCTCCAGGCGGAGACGGCCGCCCTCGAGGCATCGGTTCTCGTGAGCAAAAAGGGCAAGGTCACGATCCATAAGAAAAAGAAGGCAGAGCCGGTCCTTTCCGACGCCTGGCGCGCCTCCCTGTCCCACAACCGGAAAAAGCATTACATCCTCGAAGAGGGAATCCCGGTGCCGTTCCTCGTGGATCTTGGCGTCCAGACAAAGGACGGAAAGATTGTCCATGCCCGCTACGATAAATTCCGCCAGATCAACCGCTTCCTGGAATTCATCGAGGACGTGCTTCCGAAGCTTGATAAAAACAGGGAAAACGTGATCCTGGATTTTGGCTGCGGGAAATCCTACCTGACCTTTGCCATGTACTACTATTTAAAGGAATTAAAGGGGTATCCCGTCCGCATCATCGGCCTGGATTTAAAGGAAGACGTGATCCGCACATGCAGCCGCCTTGCGGAAAAATACGGCTATGAAAACCTGACGTTTTTAACCGGCGACATCGCCTCCTACGAAGGCGTCGACCATGTGGACATGGTGGTGACGCTCCATGCCTGCGACATGGCCACGGACTACGCCCTTTATAAGGCCGTCAAATGGGGCGCGAAGGTGATTCTTTCGGTGCCATGCTGCCAGCATGAGTTAAATGCCCAGATGAAGAGTGAGCGGTTCGCACCGCTGTTCCAGTACGGGATTATCAAGGAGCGGACGGCTGCCCTGTTTACGGATGCGCTCCGGGCACAGCTTTTAGAGAGCCAGGGCTACCGCGTCCAGATTTTGGAGTTCATCGACATGGAACACACGCCGAAAAACCTTTTAATCCGCGCCGTGCGGCAGGGGGAGAAAAAGGACAACCGGCATGAAATCGAAGATATTTTAAAGGAACTTTCCGTAACCCCGACGTTATACCGGCTTTTTAGCGAAAGCGGGGAAGCGGATTTATAGGATGATGACCGGCCGGGTGTATTCGTTCGGAAGCGGACGCCCGGCCGCATGGTTTAGCTGGGCGGCGAGGCGGTAAAGCTCCGCCGTTTTTAAATGCTTTTCAAAAAGAGAGAGGGCAGGCCCGGAAAGCCGTTCTCCTGCGTCGGCCACCTTGGAAATCATGGGAACCCCGGCTTTCTTTTTCATTTCCGATAAAAGCGGCACGGCGCTCCGCCTAAAGCCAAGGATCCTGAGCCACGGCGCGCTGTCCATGTCTTTAAACGCTTTCGTTTCCTCTTTTGTAATTCCCAGGATTACGCTCATGAGGGCACGGTTTACGCGGGTGTAGGTGTACTGCCTGTCCTTGGCGGCCGCCGTCAGCCCGCCGGCTTTTTTAAAATTCAGGCGCTCTCTGAAAAGCTTTGCCGCCAGATCCGCCGGCATGGAGGCCGTCTCTTTCAGACGCTCCAATGGAGAGGTCAAAAGCTTTTCCGAAAGCAGCATGGAAAAATCGTCAAACTCCACCGGGACGCAGCCACCGTCCTTTAAAAGCCCCGGAAGAAACGCAGGGACGGCCCTTTCAAAGTCCACATTCCGCCCTTCGAGATACGCGCGCCTTAGCGCCGTGGCCGAGGCAAAAGAGCCGGCAACGGTTTCGCTGTGGTAGCCATCATCACACCTTGGTACCGTATATGGAACTATGTTGGAATGGAATTTTTTTAAGGCCCTCAGGTATTCGACGGCCAAAATATCGTTGGGGGCGGCCAGAGCCTGGGCATCCGACAGGGCAAAAAAGGCATCGGCCCTGGCCTGCGGCCAGGTTTTCCCGCTTTTTACGCCATCCCGGATTTTCGCGGAAACGTCCTCCCGCGAAATATCCATAGAAGCTTCCTGCGCCTTTAAAGCCTCGATGTCGCCGCATTCGCTGCCGAAAGAGAGAAAATCCGTGACGCCTGTCTGATTTAAAAGCGAGACGCCGCAGTCGGCAAAGTCGGCGGCGCTGGAAAGGGAGCCGAACACCGGCATCTCAATCACCAGATCGGCGCCGCCAAGGAGTGCGGCACGGCAGCGCAGGTACTTGTCAAAAAGGGCCGGCGTGCCTCTCTGCATGAAATCGCCGCTCATGACGATAATCACAAAGTCCGCGCCGGTCATTTCCCGTGTTTTCTGAAGCTGGTAGAGGTGCCCGTTGTGGAACGGGTTGTATTCTGCAATGATTCCTGCTGTTTTCATGGCTGTCGGCTCCTGGAGTTCTATCTGTTATTTTTTGCATTCGTTTTATATTGTCCGGTCTTTCCATTAAATATATAATAAATATAAGTTTAAAGCAATATTAAATTGTTATTAAGAGATAATTGTGTTATAATGGTGGAGAAGAGATGCAGGCGAAAGCCCGCAGACGGTGTCCGGCCTCCTGTTTTGCCCCGGCGGCATGTGCCGGGAAGCAGGACGGAGACGGAAATGAACCAGGAAAGGAATGATTTTATGAAGTTAATTTACGCAATCGTCCGTTACGACAATGAAGATGAAGTGATCAGCGCCCTGACAAAGAAACATTACAGCATCACCAAGCTTGCCACCACCGGCGGATTCCTGAAAAAAGGCAATACGACGCTTTTAATCGGTACCGAAGCGGAGCATGTCTCAGACGTCATCGAGACCATCAAGCAGGAGTGCGGAAAGCGCCAGAAAATTACCATCAACATGCCTTATATCTCCGGGGCTGCCATGATGAACTGTGCCACGATGCCGATGACCGTAGAGGTCGGCGGAGCGACGATTTTCGTCATCGACGTAGAGCATTACGAGAAAATCTGACCTTCCCTGTCCAGGTACTGAAAAAAGTGCAAGAAAAAGAAAAAATCGGCTTGTATGGAATATTTTGCTGATATATAATAAAATTATTGCAGCGTGCAAATACAACGGAAAGAGAAGGGAGTTTATCAATCATGTCATTCATTGAGCGGATGAAAGAGAAGGCAAGACAGAACAAGAAGACGATTGTCCTGCCGGAGAGCGACGACAAGAGAACCATTACGGCTGCCGCAAAGATCTTAGAGGAGGGCACGGCAAACCTGATCTTAATCGGAAACGAAGCAAAGATTAAGGAAGAGGCTTCTGCCCTGAACGCAGACGTAAACGGCGTTACGTTCGTAGACCCGGAGACGGATCCGGAGTTCGGCCACTATGCCGAGGCTCTGTATGAGTTAAGAAAGCACAAAGGAATGACGCTTGAGAAGGCGCAGGAGACTTTAAAGAATGACTTTATCACATACGGTGTTATGATGGTAAAGGAGAATAAGGCAGACGGCCTTGTTGCCGGCGCCTGCCATGCAACGGCTGATACCTTAAGACCGGCACTCCAGATTTTAAAGACGGCACCGGGAACCGAGCTGGTATCCGGCTTCTTTATCATGGATGTTCCGAACTGCGAGTACGGCGACAACGGCACGTTCCTGTTCGCTGACTGCGGCCTGAACCAGGATCCGACGTCGGAAGAACTGGCTGCCATCGCAGACAGCAGCTCCAAGAGCTTCCGCGCCCTTGTTGGCGACGAGCCGGTCATCGCAATGCTGTCCCATTCCACAAAGGGAAGCGCAAAGCATGCCCTGGTGGACAAGGTGACAGAGGCTACGAGAATCGCAAAAGAGAAATATCCGGAGTTAAACCTGGACGGCGAGCTTCAGCTTGACGCTGCCATCGTTCCGGCAATCGGCGAGTCCAAGGCAAAGGGCAGCAAGGTGGCTGGCCATGCCAACGTCTTAATTTTCCCGAACCTGGACTGCGGAAACATCGGCTACAAGCTGGTTCAGAGACTTGCAAAGGCAGAGGCTTACGGCCCGATGCTCCAGGGTATTGCAAGACCCGTCAACGACTTATCCCGCGGCTGTTCTGCTGAGGATATCGTAGGCGTTGTAGCCCTGACGGCTGTACAGGCCCAGATGGCTTAATTCTTCTGAAAAGAAACGAAAAATGCGGCCGGGGGACGATGCCCCGGCCAGAGAGAAAGCGCAATGCGCGGAATAAGGAGTTTTTTTGTCATGAATATTTTAGTTATTAACTGCGGCAGTTCTTCCTTAAAGTACCAGCTCATCAACTCCGACACAGAGGCAGTCCTTGCAAAGGGCCTCTGCGAGAGAATCGGAATTGAGGGAAGCCAGATTACTTACCAGCCGGCCGGCGGCGAGAAAGAGGTTACGGTTTCTCCGATGCCGACCCACACCCAGGCGATCCAGATGGTTCTGGATGCCCTCACCAATGAGAAGACGGGCGTTATTAAGAGCCTTGCCGAGGTTGGCGCCGTAGGACACCGTGTGGTACACGGCGGCGAGAAGTTCACGACCTCCACGCTGCTTACGGAAGAGGCCATCAAGGCTATTGAGGAGTGCAACGATCTGGCTCCGCTTCACAACCCGGCAAACCTGATCGGTATCCGTGCCTGCCAGGAGCTGATGCCGGAGACTCCGATGGTTGCTGTTTTCGATACGGCTTTCCATCAGACCATGCCGGAGGAGGCATATCTTTACGGCCTTCCCTATGAATACTATGAGAACTACAAGGTAAGAAGATACGGCTTCCACGGAACCTCCCACAGCTTCGTATCCAAGAAAGCTGCCGAGCTTGCCGGAAAGCCCTACGAGGATCTTAAGATCATCGTCTGCCACCTTGGAAACGGCGCAAGCCTTTCCGCAGTAAAGAACGGAAAATCCGTTGATACGAGCATGGGCCTTACCCCGCTTGAGGGCTTAATCATGGGAACCCGCTCCGGTGATATGGATCCGGCTATCATGGAGTACATCGCAAAGAAAGAGAACCTGGACATCGCAGGCGTGATGAACGTCCTCAACAAGAAATCCGGCGTTCTTGGCCTTTCCGGCGTATCCAGCGACTTCCGTGACATCGAGGGCGCGGCTGCCGAGGGCAATGAGCGTGCGGCAAAGGCACTGAATGCCTTCAATTACCGCGTAATCAAATACATTGGCGCATATGCCGCAGCCATGGACGGCGTTGATGTAATCGCATTCACGGCAGGCCTCGGCGAGAACGACAAGAACATGAGAAAGGCTGTTTGCAGCCACTTAAGCTACCTTGGCGTGAAGATCGACGACGCAGCCAACGATGTGAGAGGAAAGGACACGATCATTTCCGCACCGGATTCCAAGGTTATGGTGATGGTTGTTCCGACAAACGAGGAGTTAGCAATCGCAAGAGAGACTCTGGCGCTCGTTTAATCCGTAAGAATTTGAAAAGAGGTTTGTGGGGATGGAACGTCTGCATCCCCACATTCTTTTTCAGATAATTTCCCGCAGGCCGTTCAAGCCGTGCAGAAAGCATGGATTGGAAACTGCGAAACGGTTACAATTTGTAGTTGACAAATACTACCTGCATATGTATAATATCATAGGTGCGTATTAGGAGATCAATATGCTGATACACTTATCTGAAGTTTTAACCCATGAGGGCAGGGAAAAGACCTGGGACATCCCCTTTGAAAAGCCGGTTTTCGACGGCGCGGAGGGAAGTTATCCGGTGGTTTCATCGGAGCCGGTTCATATTGTCCTCAAAAATCTCGGAAAGCGGAAGGTTTCCCTGACAGGCGGCACGTCGGTGACGCTGAGGATTCCCTGCGCCAGATGTTTGGAGCCAGTGGACTATATTTGCAGCATGGAATTTGACGAAGAGCTGGATCTTGGCATCTCCGATGAGGAACGGGTAAAAAACTTGGATGAACAATCTTATTTAAACGGTTATCAACTGGATACAGACCAACTGGTGTGTAACGAACTTTCTTTGAGTTTGCCTATGAAGGTCCTGTGCAAAGAAGATTGCAAAGGGATTTGTAATAGATGTGGAGCAAATCTCAATTATGAGACTTGCAGCTGCGATACCAGGTCTCTTGATCCAAGGATGGCAGTAATCCAGGATATTTTTAAACAGTTTAAGGAGGTGTAACCATGTCTATCTGCCCAAAGAACAAATCTTCTAAAGCAAGAAGAGACAGCCGCAGAGCAAACTGGAAGATGAGTGCTCCGAACTTAGTAAAATGCAGCAAATGCGGCGCGCTGATGATGCCGCACAGAGTGTGCAAGGCATGCGGCAGCTATAATAAACGCGAGATTGTCAAGGTTGAGGACTAATTGCAGTTCTTTATGATCCGGACAAAGAGTGTAAATTGAAAAGCAGGAAACAAAGGGAAGCTGGTTGAAGATTTTTCATCAGCTTCTTTTTATTAACCGGAGGAAAAATCATCCATGGAACAAATGCTTGCAGCCAACATCGCTCTCGACAGCTTTGGAATCATTCTGTCTCTGATCCCGATTGTCTATCTTGTAAGCGGCGGACGGTACAAGGAGAAGCTGAACCGCTTCTTTTTAGGCGTCTGCATTTCCAATCTGTTTATGATTGTGGGGGATCTGGCGGACTGGGTGCTTCACTCTCCGTCCCCGGGCTTTCAGCAGAATCTGCTGGCGGCCCTTTCTGCGCTTTTTTACGTTTCTTCTGCCTTTGTGCTGTACTTTTTCGCACTGTATATCACGGAGTACATAAAGCCTTCGGAGCAGGCGCAGCGCCTCTGCCGCAGGGCGGTGACGGCGGTGTGCGGCGTACATGTCTTTTTTGCAGTTTTAAGCCCTTTTACGGGCGCGTTCTTTTATGTGACGGACAATGGCTACCAGCGCGGCAGCCTGTTCCTGATTTCTCAGCTTGTGCCTTTATTCTGCTATCTTTTGTTTACGCTGCTTTTAATCCTTTACCACGGGAAGTTAAAACGGCGGGAGCTGATCTTTTTTCTCCTTTACATTTTTGTGCCCCTTGGCTGCGGCGCGGCACAGATGTTTTTGCGCGGCATCGCTGTCGTCAATATCGGGGTGGCCCTGGCGCTTTTATTTATCCTTGTGAATATCCAGTTTGAACATGAGCTTGCCTTAAAGCGGCAGGAGAAGGCGCTGGCGGAACAGCGGATCGACATCATGTTAAGCCAGATCAAGCCTCACTTTCTTTACAACGCCCTGGGAACCATCGCCTGTTTATGCAGGACGGATCCCGAAAAGGCGGAGTGGGCGACGGAGGAATTTGCCATGTTCCTGCGGGCCAATATGGACAGCTTAAAGAACCGGGAGCCGATTCCCTTTGAAAAGGAGCTGGCCCATGTGAAACATTATCTGTATCTGGAAAAGCAGCGGTTTCAGGAGCGGCTTCAGGTAAATTATGACATCCGGGCCACGGACTTTTATGTTCCGCCCCTGTCCCTTCAGCCATTGGTGGAAAACGCGGTGCGGCACGGGATCCTCCAGAAAAAGGAGGGCGGAACCGTCACCATACGGACGTTTGAGACGGAGGAGGACGCCTTTGTTGTTGTCATGGACGACGGCATCGGAATGGAACAGGCGGCGGGGCTTCCGGATTTGGGAGACCATGCCCACATCGGGCTTGAAAACGTGAGGGAGCGGCTGGAGAGCATGGTGGAAGGCGAAATGAAGATGGAAAGCAGCGGGGCAGGGACGGTTGTGACTCTGCGGATCCCGTTGGTGGGAGGGTTCTGATGCGCTTTTTGGTGGTGGACGATGAAAAAATGATGTTGGACGGTTTGGAGATGATGTTAAAAAAGCTGCGTCCGGAGGCGGAGATCCTGTCCTTTTCCTGGCCGGAGGATGCGCTTGCGGCGGCCGGAGCCGTTCCGGCAGACGCGGCTTTTCTGGATATCCAGATGGGCGGCATGACAGGGCTTGAGCTGGCGGTGCGGTTAAAGCGCCTCCGCCCGGACATGCATATTATTTTTGTGACCGGATATGCTGACTATGCGGTGGAGGCCTTTGCCATGCATGCGTCGGGGTACCTTTTAAAGCCGGTGAGCGAGGCGGCACTTAAGCGGGAGCTGACGTTCCTTTACGGGGAGCCGGAGACGAAATGCCGCATCCGCGTCCAGACCTTCGGCGGGTTTGAAGTGTTTGTGGAGGGAGTCCCGGTTCGGTTTGAGCGTTCCAAAGCAAAGGAACTGCTGGCGTATCTGATCGACCACCGCGGCGCGGCAGTGACGACGGGAGAGGCCTATGCAGCCCTGTTTGAGGACATGGAAAATTCGGTGGCAGGAAAGTCTTATTTCCGTACCATTGTCCATAGCATGAAAACGGCGTTAAAGAAGGCCGGAGCAGAGGAGATCCTCGTGAAAGGCTTCAATTCCATGGCGGTTGTGCCGGAAAACATGGACTGCGATTATTACCGGTTCTTAAAAGGCGATCCGATTGCCGTCAACCAGTACCGGAACGATTATCTGCCTTCTTATAGCTGGGCCGAGGCGCGGAACGGAAGCTTTGAATTTGAACGCGGCTTAAATGGCGGAAAATGATAAAACATGGCGGATTTGTTGCGCTTTTGTTGCGCCTGGTCTGTTACACTGTCAGAGAATTCTATGTTTCTGAAAAGGAGCAGGCAAGGGAGGTATCTGTCATGCGAACAAAAAAACAGCGGAGCCACTGGTTTTTGAAATATCCACTGGTTCCGGCATTTGTCCTGCCGGTTTTTGGCATCCTTGGGGTGGCACTTTTGGGGCAGGCCGTGATCCTGGTTCTTTTGAACGTGTTTGGAGAGGGAATCCGGGTGTTCCGGGATCTGCCGGCCATCGTCAACGATGTCCTGCGGATTCTGCTGGCCTTTCTCATGATCGCGGTCATGAAGCGCACAAACGGCGGGAAATTTATCTTTGGTTTTAGCAGTGAGAATGGGAAGCTTTCCTTCTGGCTTGCGGCACCTGCGCTCATCGTTGCGGCGTCAAACCTGGTGGAATACTCCATGGCGGGACTCCCGTTCAGGGCTTCCCTTGGCGGTGTGTTCTATGCGCTTTTATGCGGCGTGGCCCCAGGCTTTTTTGAAGAGGTTGCCTGCCGCGGGATTCCTGCGGGAAATATGATGCAAAGATGGAGGGAGAAAGAGAATTACATTCTCTGGAGCGTGCTGGCTTCCGGCATTGCCTTTGGCCTCGTGCATCTCATCAACCTGTTAAACGGAGATCTGCCGGCGACGGTTTTGCAGGTATGCTATGCGTCAGCAATGGGGATTTTCTTCGGCGCCGTATATGTGCGGACGCGCAGCCTCTGGGGGCCGGTGATCGTCCACAGCATCATTGATTTCACGGCATTTTTATTTGTGGGTGACCCGGAAACCTCCATGTTTCAGATCATTTCGGCAGTCATAACCACCATTTTTTATACGGCGGTTGGGCTGTATTTGATCCGGCGGGAGAAAAGGGAGGAAATCAGGAAGCTTTGGGAAGGAGAGGAAGGATGAGGAAAAACAGAACGAAAGCGGCCGTCTTTCTTTTAGCGGCATTTTTGACAGGTGCGGCGGCAGTCGGATGCGCGGCGCCGGAAACGGAAACGGCTGCCCAGACAGAAGAAAGCAGCACGGAGGTTCCGGAAACGGAAAGCGCGGAGGCGGAATCCGAAGCCAGTTTTGGGGAGGTAGGAAATACCACGGCGGGATTTACCCTGGATTCGGTTTCCGAAAGCGCGATTCTTCAGGGAGAAATCTACCATTTTTCCCATGAAGCAAGCGGGGCAAAGCTGGCGTGGATTGCCAACAGCGATCCGGAGCTGGCATTCTGCATCGGCTATCACACGCCGTGCGTGGATGAGACCGATACCAACCATATTTTTGAGCATGCCATCATCACCTCGTCGGAAAAGTATCCCGGCACGACGCTGTTTTTTGACCTGATGGGCAAGAGCTACAATACGTTCGTGAATGCCTTTACCTATTCGGTCTTTACCATGTATCCGCTCGCCTCGGAGAGTGAAGACCAGCTTTTAAAAATGATGGATGTGTACATGAGCTGCATGGCTGCACCGGGGATTCTGACGGAGGAGAATCTGTTTAAGCGAGAGGCGCTCCGTTATGAGCTTGACAGCCCCGACGGCGAGCTTGTCATGACGGGCACGGTCTTTGCCGAGGACAATGCCTATCTGACGGATGTGAATTCTGAGGCAAACAACAACGTGTTGGACGCGCTGTTTCCCGGACAGTATGCGGCCAACAGCATCGGCCGGATGCATCGGAATTACAAAGATCTGACCTACGAGGGGGCCATTGCCACCTATGAGCGGGCGTACCATTTCGACAACAGCCTGATCCTTTTGTACGGGGATATGGACTGCGAGCGGGTGCTTCAGTTCCTGGACAGTGAATATCTGTCCAAGGCCGGTGTAAATGGTACGGATCTTTCGGCCTATGAGGATCCGAAGACAGAAGACGGCCATGTGGAAGTGACGGTGCCGGTTCCGGCTTATGAAGGCGATGCCTCGGAAAACGCCTCCCGGATTGACTATGCGATCAGCATGGAGGAAGCCGCATGGGAGGATCTCCTTGCATGGCAGGTGGTAGCAAGCGTCCTGAATCAGGAGAACGGTGCTTTCTATGAAAACCTGAAGGCGCAGGGAATCCAGAATCCTGCGGGGGTCAAGATGGAGATCACGACAGGAAAGCCGTATCTGTTCTTCGTGCTCACCTATGCCGAGCCGGAGCAGGCAGAGGCCTTCCGGACAGCGGTGCTTGATACATTAAGCCAGGTGGCGGAGGAAGGAATCCAGGAGGAGCTTTTACATTCTGTGCTGAAACAGATAAAAACTTCGTCCTATCTTACTAGAAATGCGTCCAACGTGGGAGTCAACGCCTTTCCGGATATCATAAACCAGTGGGCTCACACCGGGCGGACGGATTATTACGAGACGTTTGAGAACGTGCTTTCCGAACTGGAACAGGATGCGGAACAGGAAACCATCCGCCGTCTGGCAGCGGCGGCCAGGGATGCGAAAAGGACGGCGCTTGTGAGCAGTGTGCCAGAACCGGGACTTGCAGAAGAGCTCGATGCGGAGCGGGCGCAGTGGCTTTCGGATAAGAAGGCCTCCATGAGTGAGGAAGAGATCAACCAGTTAATTCAGGATACGGAAAGCTTCCGTGAATGGAACGAGCAGACCGTTTCCAACAATGATTTTGTGGTGGATCCCGATGAAATTGAAGATGTGGAGGCAAATATTTCCTATACGAAATCAGAGGAGGACGGCGTGACGTACTTCCTTGCTCCGGCGGAGGCAGAAGAGGTAGGGAGCTACGTCCTTTACCTGGATGCCGGGGAGCTCACGGAAGAACAGATGTTTGAGCTTGGCCTTGTGGATCTGCTGCACGGCGAAATTGGAACCGGGGAACATTCCACGGAAGAAATCATGGCGTTAGGCGGAGAGTATTTTTATTCCCTCAGTACGACTCAAATCTACCCGGAAGGTGAGGACGGACGTCCGATGTATCGGATTAGCTGGACGGCGCTGACGGAGGATTACGAGGCGTCCCTTAAGCTTCTTCTGGAAACGCTCAGTCAGGCGGATTACAGCGACACGGCCCGTATCCGGGAGCTTTTAGAAAGAAACGCAGATCAGTACGACCTTTCCAGAACATCGGATCCCATGAGTTTAGCCAGGGATCTGGCAGGAGCCGGTATCAACCGGGACTATGCGTACAGGATGACCTACCTGGGGCAGGAATTTTATCAGTATCTCAAGGAATGCGAACAGAAGCTGGACGAAGACGCATCCTACGGAGAGGAGCTGGCAGGAAAGCTTTCGGAAACCTCCGGGAAACTTCTAAAGAAAGGCCGGATTATTTTTGCGTGTGCGGCGCCGGAGGAATCGCTGGAGATGATCCGGAATGTGACCGCGGCGCAGCTTGGGGCTCTGCCGGAGCAGGAGGCGGGAGACGTAAAAATACAGATCCCGGCGTACGGAATGAGGCAGGCCGCAGCCATCGAAGGAGCCAGCCAGTATTCGGCACAGGTTGCGTATGCGTATGAGACAGATGGGTTCCAGGGAAGGTATGTCCCGTTCCTGATGGCCGCCTCGGATCAGTATATTGTCCCGAAGCTTCGGTACCAGATGGGGGCATACAGCGCCGGTCTCTCATTCAGTGCAAATAGCGGCGGCGTCATGGCATACAGTTACAGCGATCCCAACGCGTCAGAGACCCTGGCCGTATTTGACGGCCTGGCGGAGGCGATTGCAGGGCTTGAGCTTACGGAGGAAGAGCTGGACGGCTACATCTTAAGCGCCCTTTCCAGCTACGGCAAGGTAAGCGGTGTGCTGGCAGAACCGCTTGCAGCCATCGAAAACGAGATCATGGGACGCGATAACAGCCGGTTGGCGGAAACGGTGAACGATATGAAGCATGCGTCGCTTTCCGACCAGCAGGCGGCAGCCGCGTTCTTTGCGGAGCTGCTTGAAAACGCCAGCATCGCCACCGTGGGAAACGAAGCGGTGCTGAAGGCGGAGGCAGAAGCATATGATTCGGTAATTTCTTATAAAGAAGTGGAGTAAAGGAACAGAAAAAGGCGCCGGAGCCTGCGGGGAGAAATTCCCTGGGGCTTCGGCGCTTTTTGCATTTTCTTCACAATTTGAACAACTCGCCGTCACATTTTCCCTGTACCCTTAAATGCGAAAACAGAGAAAAACTGCATGCAGGGAGGGAAAGACGCATGGTGCAGGAAGTATTTCAGAGACTGGAGAAAAAATATCTGATGACGGAGGCCCAGTACGGACGGCTCATGCTTGCCGCCGGAGGCCGGCTTCAGAAAGACGAATACGGGGAATACCAGATAAGCAACATCTACTTTGACACGCCGGATTTTCTTCTGGTGCGCCGCTCCCTGGAAAAGCCGGTTTATAAGGAAAAGCTCAGGCTGCGGGCATATGGGAGGGAGCTGCGCTCCGACTCCCAGGTGTTCATGGAGTTAAAGAAGAAATACGACTCGGTGGTTTATAAAAGACGGATCGCCATGGAGCTTAAGGAAGCCAGAGCCTGTTTCTATAACAGGGAGCAAACGGGGCGGGACGACCAGATTTTTAAGGAGCTGGATTTTGCCGCCGCGCGGTACGGGCTCATGCCGAAGGCGTACATATCCTACGAGCGGACGGCGTATTTCTGGACAGAGGATCCGTCGCTCCGCGTCACCTTTGACCGGAAGCTTCTTGGCAGGGATTATGAGCTGGAGCTTTCCCTTGGAAGCTACGGGAGCCGGATCATCGAGGAAGGGCTTGTGTTAATGGAGCTTAAGGCAGCCGGGGCCATTCCCATGTGGCTCTGCCATGCCTTAAGCGAAAACGGGATTTTCCCGTGTTCCTTTTCCAAATACGGCACGTATTATCGGAAGCTTGAGGCGGCATGCAGAGAAACGAGAGAGGAGAACAAAGATTGTGCTTGAGAGTTTTTTATTAAATGGTACGGTGGATATGACAGCCGCGAATCTTTTCGTCTGTACGGCCTGCTCAGCCGTACTTGGCCTGTGCCTAGCGGCGGTGCACCGGTACAAAAACAGCGCGAGCCGCAGCTTTTTAATGACGCTGATTCTATTGCCGGTCATCGTGCAGATGGTGATTATGCTGGTAAACGGGAATCTCGGCGCGGGAGTCGCGGTGATGGGCGCCTTCAGCCTCGTGCGGTTCCGCTCCATGCCGGGAAGTGCCAGGGAGATTACCAGTGTGTTTGCCGCCATGGCCATCGGCCTTGCGACGGGAATGGGATATCTTGGCGCGGCAGCGTTCCTGGCGGCGGCGGTTTCGGGGCTTACGCTCCTTTTCCTTGCAATTCCCGCGGAGGACGATAGAATGTTAAAGAAGGCGTTAAAGGTCACCATACCGGAGAACCTGGAGTACGCCGGGATTTTTGACGATATTTTTAAGGAGTACACAAGAAAAGCGAGCCTGGTACGGGCAAAGACCGTGAACATGGGAAGCCTCTATGAGCTGGAATATGAGATTTTATTAAAGAAGCAGGAAAAGGAAAAAGAGATGCTGGACGCTGTCCGCTGCCGAAACGGGAACCTGACGGTCTCCTGCGCCCGGCTGGCGGAGCGGGAGGACGGCGTTTTATAGAGAACAGGAAGGAGAACGGGATGAGAAAACGATTGCTGTGGACGAAAGGGGCCGCGGCCTTCATGGTGGCCTGCCTGGTTTTCCAGGTGACAGGCTGCCGGAAAAGTACGGAGGTTGGGCCTGGCATGACAGAGGAGAGCACGGCCGGGACAGAGGCGGAGACAAAAGCGGCGGAGAGCAGCGAAGCAGCCGCCGAGGACAGCCTGGAAGCGGCCGGAGGAATTTCCGCCTCCTATGACGAGGACGACCTGAATGCGGAATGGTCGGAGGAGGAAGCGGCCGCTGTGATTGCGTGCAGCGGGAAAGAGGCCGAAATTCAGGGAAGCGGAATTTCGGAGGAAAACGGAGTTCTGACCGTGAATGCCGCCGGAACGTATGTGTTCCGTGGAGACTATGAGGGACAGATTCTGGTGGATGCCGGTAAGGACGACGTAGTACGGCTGGTGTTCGACGGCTTTTCCATTTCCCATGTGACATCGTCGCCGGTCTACGGGCTCCAGTGCGGGAAGCTGATCCTGACGTTGGCCGGCGGGACGGAAAATACCGTGTCGGACGGGACGCTTTATGTGTTTGATAGCGAGGAGGACGATGAGCCGGACGCTGCCATTTTCAGCAAGGACGATTTGACGATCAACGGGACGGGCAGCCTTACGGTAGAAGGAAATTACAGCAACGGCATCCGCAGCAAGGATGATCTGCGGATTGTGTCGGGAACGATTCAGGTGACGGCGGAGAACGACGCCATCAAGGGAAAGGATGCCCTGATGATCCGGGACGGTGAGATTACCGCCGTGAGCGGACAGGATGGCTTAAAGTCCAACAACGACAGCGATCCCGACAAGGGCTATGTGGTGATCGACGGCGGTGTTATTTCCGTGACGGCAGGCGACGACGGCATCCACGGGGAGACCTGGCTTACCATCAACGGCGGCACTATTGACGTGACGGAAAGCTATGAAGGGCTGGAGGCCATGAAAATCGACATCAACGGCGGTATCATTTCGGTGAATGCCACCGATGACGGGATCAATGCGGCGGCCGTCTCCACCGGCGATGAGCAGGAAGACGAGCGAGCTAAAATGGAAGCCAATCCGGATGTGTATGTGCGGATTTCCGGCGGGGAAATTACCGTGAATTCCGGTGCCGACGGTATCGACTCCAACGGGAACCTGTATGTGACCGGCGGAACCGCCTATATCAACGGGCCGGAGTCCGGCGGAGACGGCGCCCTGGATTATAACGGGACGGCCGAGATAAGCGGCGGCGTGTTTGCTGCTGTCGGCAGCAGCCGGATGATGCAGAGCTTTTCTTCGGATTCGGAACAGAAGATGATCTATGTGTTCTATGAGGAAGGAAAAGAGGCTGGGACGTTCATCAGCCTGACAAACGCCGATGGGGACGAGGTCTTCTCCTGGACGCCGGAAAAGACGTATGAGTGCCTGCTTTTGAGCCTGCCGGAGTTTGCGGACGGGGATGTGTACCGGCTTGTGACCGGCGAAGAGGAGACAGAACTTACCATTGACGGTACCATTACAAAATCCGGCCAGGAAAATGGCGGCTTCCAGGGACGCGGAGGCCGCGGCGCCGGAGGCCGCCGGTTGGACGGCGCGGAAGGGCGTCCGGAGGGCGAGATGGGAGAACCAGGTACGTTTGAGAGGCCGGAGGGCGAGACGGGGGATCCGGGAGCGTTTGAGAGACCGGAAGGCGAAGCAGGCGAGCCGGGCGCATTCGAGAAGCCGGAAGGTGAAGCTGGAGATCCGAGCACCTTCGAGAAGCCGGAAGGCGAGGTCGGAGCTCCGGGAGCCTTTGAGAGACCGGAAGGCGAGACGGGAGCTCCAAGAGCCTTCGAGAAACCGGACAGCGAATCCGAAGCCCCGGAGGCCGGAACAAACGGCCCTGAACGGCCGGAAAAGCCGGGAGAAGGTGATCGGATGCCCTCGGCAGACGGAGAATCCCAGCAGCCGCCGGAAAGTGAAGCCGCTTCCGGCGGGGCAGAAGATGTGTAGAGAGACAAAACCATGGGACGCTGAAAAAATCCGGCGTCCCTTAAAAATTTCTGAAAAAACTGCTTTACAAATCGGCAAAAAAGGAATATAGTAGTTCCATATTTTTTTGTCACGGGGAAGCGGTAAAGTGCTTTCTATGAAAAGAACAGATTCCGTATGAAAAACGGTTTTTGGAAAAGAATATAAGAACAGATTGGGTGTCAAGACAATGGTGTCAGAGTCCTGAGGATTCTGTCACCTTTTTTCTTTATAAAGCAGAAAGTTTTCGGAGGTGCAGCATGTCAGTGAAATACGTTTTTGTGACCGGCGGAGTCGTGTCCGGCCTTGGAAAGGGCATCACGGCTGCGTCCTTAGGCCGGCTTTTAAAGGCCAGGGGATACCAGGTGACAATGCAGAAGTTTGACCCATACATCAATATGGATCCCGGGACGATGAACCCGATCCAGCACGGCGAAGTATTCGTCACCGACGACGGGACGGAGACAGATCTGGATCTCGGCCATTACGAGCGGTTCATCGACGAGAGCCTTGATAGGAATTCCAATGTGACAACAGGAAAAATCTACTGGACGGTGCTCCAGAAGGAGCGCCACGGGGATTTCGGCGGCGGCACCGTGCAGGTGATCCCGCATATCACAAACGAAATCAAGAATCGCTTCTACCATGGAAAAGATCCCGAAGAGAACCGGATCGCCATCATCGAGGTGGGCGGCACGGTCGGCGACATCGAGAGCCAGCCGTTTTTGGAGGCCATCCGCCAGTTTCGCCAGGAGATCGGCTACCAGAACTGCGTCCTGATCCATGTGACGCTTGTGCCGTATTTAAGGGCGTCCGGCGAGCTTAAGACGAAGCCCACCCAACAGAGCGTAAAGGCCCTTCAGGGCATGGGGCTTTTCCCGGACATCATCGTCTGCCGGACGGAGGTTCCACTTTCCGAAGATGTGCGGTCAAAAATCGCCCTGTTCTGCAACGTGCCGGAGGGAAACGTGCTCCAGAATCCCGACATGGAATCGCTCTATGAGGTACCCCTCGTGATGGAACGGGAGCGCCTGGCCCACGCGGTCTGCACCTGTTTAAATCTCCCCTGTCCGGAGCCGAAGCTTGCCGACTGGCGGTACATGGTGGACGCCTTAAAAAATCCCCAGAGTGAAGTGACCATTGCCCTGGTTGGAAAATACGTGAAGCTCCATGACGCCTACCTAAGCGTTATAGAGGCCTTAAAGCACGGCGGAATCGCAAACCGCACGAAGGTGCAGATGAAATGGGTGGATTCGGAGCTTTTGACAAAGGAGAACCTGGACGAGTATCTGGCGAACGTCGACGGCATCCTGATTCCCGGCGGCTTCGGAAGCCGCGGCACGGAAGGGATGATCCTGGCGGCCGGCTATGCAAGAGAAAACAAGCTGCCGTTCCTTGGAATCTGCCTTGGCATGCAGATGGCCATCGTGGACTTTGCGAGAAACGTCCTTGGCTTTGCCGATGCCAACAGCGCGGAATTTGCCCCGGATACGGCTCACCCCGTGGTGGATCTCATGCCGGAACAGAACGGTGTGGAAAACATCGGCGGCACCCTGCGCCTCGGCGCCTACCCCTGCGTGCTGGCGGCAGAGTCGAAAGCATATAAGCTCTACGGGAAGCCGGAGATCAGCGAGCGCCACCGCCACCGCTACGAGGTGAACAACGACTACCGCCAGGCATTTTCAGAAAACGGGATGATGATTTCCGGTACGTCCCCGGATGGACGGATCGTGGAGATGATCGAGCTTTCCGACCACCCGTTTTTCGTTGGCACCCAGGCCCATCCCGAATTCAAATCCAGGCCCAACCGGGTACACCCGCTGTTTGCCGGGTTCGTGGAGAGTGCCGAGGAACAGGGGATTTTAAGACGTGCAAAAAAGCTTTTGATGAAACGGAATCATCTGACGGAGGCGGAGGCACACCGCTATCTCCAGAAGACGAGTATGGATACAGGCCGCACCATGATGGAAAGCGCCCAGATGGTGACGATGTTAATGCCGGAAGATTAGGAGGAAAATACGATGTTTACAATCAATGAAAATTATCTGAAATTACAGGGGAGCTACCTGTTTGCAGCCGTTGCGAAAAAGGTGGCAGCGTTCCAGGAACAAAATCCCGGCACGGAGATCATCCGCTTAGGGATCGGCGACGTGACCCAGCCCATCGCCCCGGCCATCATTGAGGCGCTTCATAAGGCTGTGGACGAGATGGGAAAGGCCGAGACCTTCCGCGGCTATGCGCCGGAACAGGGCTATGAATTCTTAAGAAAGGTCATCGCAGAAAAGGATTTTGCGGAGCGCGGCTGTGACATTGCCCCCGATGAGATTTTTATTTCCGACGGAGCCAAATGCGACTGCGGGAATATTCAGGAAATCTTCGGCGCCGACGACATTGTGGCCGTCTGCGACCCGGTGTATCCGGTTTATGTGGACACCAACGTCATGGCCGGCAGGACGGGAAATTACGACGAGGCGACAGGCCGCTTTGAAAAGGTGGTTTACATGCCGTGCGTTGAGGAAAACGGCTTCGTCCCGGAGCTTCCCAAAGAGCGTGCCGACATCATCTACCTCTGCTTCCCCAATAACCCCACCGGCGAAGCCATCCGTCTTCCCGAGCTTCAGAAGTGGGTGGACTATGCCAATGAAAACGAGGCCATCATCCTCTTTGACGCGGCCTACGAGGCCTATATCCGCGAGGACGGGATCCCCCATTCCATCTATGAATGCCGCGGTGCGAGAACATGCGCCATCGAGCTTCGGAGCTTTTCCAAGAAAGCCGGCTTTACGGGCCTTCGCCTGGGCTACGCGGTAATCCCGAAGGATTTAAAGCGGAAGGGCGTTACGCTTAACAGCCTCTGGAGCCGCCGCCAGGGTACGAAGTACAATGGGACACCTTACATCATCCAGCGGGCCGGCGAGGCCGTCTACTCGCCGGAGGGCAGCGTCCAGGTAAAGGCCCAGGTGGATCGTTACATGGAAAATGCGGCGCTTCTCGTAAACGGCCTGCAAAAAGCCGGCTATACGGCATACGGCGGCGTCAACTCCCCCTATATCTGGATGAAGACGCCGGGCTCCATGACCTCCTGGGAGTTTTTCGACTTCCTTCTCAACAAGGCCGGCATCGTCGGGACGCCGGGCGCCGGCTTCGGGCCGTCGGGAGAGGGATATTTCCGTCTGACTGCCTTCGGAACCTACGAGAATTCCGTAAAGGCCCTGGAGCGGATTAAGAATTTATAAAAAGCGGCCTTATATCCCCGCCCCGGAAGGAAGAAAATGTCCGGGGCGGGATTTTCGTATGGAGCTTAGACGGCGGAAAAAGTTATTGATTTTATGAATCTTATCTAGTATAGTAGTTGGTAGATTTAGGCAGGGAGATAAGAATCATGATAAAAATTGCAGTGGACGCCATGGGCGGCGACAACGCCCCGGCGGAAATCGTAAAGGGCGCCGTGGAGGCGGTCAATGAGAGAACAGATATCCACGTATTCCTGACGGGAAAAGAAGATGTGGTAAAACAGGAATTAAAAAAACATACGTATAAAGAAGACCAGATCACCGTCGTGAATGCCTCGGAGGTGATCGAAACGGGAGAACCGCCGGTCAATGCCATCCGAAAGAAAAAGGATTCGTCCATCGTAGTCGGCATGAACCTGGTAAAAAGCGGCGAGGCCGACGGCTTCGTTTCGGCCGGAAGCTCCGGCGCCATCTTAGTGGGCGGCCAGGTGATCGTCGGCCGCATCAAGGGCGTGGAGCGCCCGCCCCTTGCGCCGCTAATCCCGACGGAGACAGGCGTATCCCTCTTAATCGACTGCGGCGCCAACGTGGACGCCAGGCCGTCCCACCTGGTGCAGTTTGCCCAGATGGGTTCCCTCTACATGGAGCATGTGGTGGGAATCAAAAATCCGCGGGTGGCCATCGTAAACATCGGCCTTGAGGAAGAAAAGGGCAATGCCCTCGTAAAAGAAACTTTCCCGCTTTTAAGAGAATGCCCCGGCATCAACTTCATCGGCAGCATCGAGGCCAGGGAGATCCCCCACGGCGGCGCCGATGTGATCGTCTGCGAGGCGTTTGTGGGAAATGTGATTTTAAAGCTCTATGAAGGCGTCGGCGCCACGATGCTTTCCATGGTGAAGAAAGGCCTGATGTCGGATCTTCGGAGCAAAATCGGCGCCCTCTTGATAAAGCCGGCCTTAAAGCGGACCATGAAGAGCTTTGACGCCAGCCAGTACGGCGGCGCGCCGCTTCTCGGCTTAAAGGGGCTTGTGGTAAAGACCCACGGAAGCTCCAAGGCCAACGAGGTGAAAAATTCGATTATTCAGTGCATTTCCTTCAAAGAGCAGGCCATCGGCGAGAAAATCGGCGAACGCCTGGGGAAAAAGGAAAATATGAATGCACAGGAAGCGTAAAGCAGAGAGAGGATGAAGCGTATGGAATTTGAAAAACTGCGTCAGATCATTGCAGAGGTGCTTAACGTGGATCCGGAGGAAATCACGATGGAGACCACGTTCGTAGACGACCTGGGAGCCGATTCCCTTGACATCTTCCAGATCATCATGGGAATCGAAGAGGAGTTTGACATCGAAATCCCGACGGAAGCCGCCGAAAAAATCGTAACGGTCGGCGATGCCGCAGAACAGATCAGAACTTCATTGAATTAAGGATCATTGGAAAAAAAGGTGTCCCGTTACGGTGGCACCTTATTTTCCATTTACGCGGGCAGGCGAAAAAAACGGCTTACGGCCCGCGAAACCATGAAACGAAAAGAGGAAACCGCTTTGGAAGAAAAATGGAAAAAACTGGAGAACATCATCGGATACCGCTTTCAGTCACCGAGGCTTTTGTCCCATGCGCTGACCCACAGCTCCTATGCCAACGAAAAGCACTGGGACAAGACGAAGTGCAACGAGCGTCTGGAGTTTTTAGGCGACGCCGTCCTGGAGGTGGCTGCGAGCGAATTTTTGTTCACCCACTATCCGTCCATGCCGGAGGGGGAGATGACGAAGCTTCGGGCCAGCCTTGTCTGTGAGCCGACGCTGGCCTACTGCGCCGAACAGTTCGGCCTCGGCGACTACCTGCTCTTAGGGCGGGGCGAGGAACTGACCGGCGGGAGAAAACGGCCGTCTGTCGTCTCCGATGCCATGGAGGCCGTCATCGGCGCGATCTATCTGGATGGTGGTCTTGCTAATGCAAAAGAGTTCATTCACCGGTTTATTTTAAACGACATTGAACATAAACAGCTCTTTTATGATAGCAAAACTATCTTGCAGGAAATGGTTCAGGCGGAGTCGAAGGAATCCCTGTCCTATGAGCTTCTGCGCGAGGAAGGGCCCGACCACAACAAAAGCTTTGAGGTATGCGTAAAGCTCGGCGGCCGGGAAATCGGCCGCGGAACCGGCCGGACAAAGAAGGCGGCAGAGCAGGTGGCGGCCTACCACGGGATTTGTACCGTAAAAAAGTAGGAAAAGGTGAGACATGTATTTAAAGAGTATCGAAGTTCAGGGCTTCAAGTCCTTTGCCAATAAAATCGTCTTCGACTTCCACAACGGGATCACGGGCATCGTGGGCCCCAACGGCAGCGGAAAAAGCAACGTGGCCGACGCCGTCCGGTGGGTGCTCGGCGAACAGCGCATCAAGCAGCTAAGGGGCGCCAGCATGCAGGACGTGATCTTTTCCGGGACGGAGACGAGAAAGCCCCAGGGCTTTGCCTATGTGGCTATCACCCTGGACAACCAGGACCACAAGCTTGCCATCGACTTTGACGAGGTGACGGTTTCCAGGCGCATCTACCGCTCCGGTGAGAGCGAGTACATGTTAAACGGGAGCCCCTGCCGTTTAAAGGACATCAACGAGCTGTTTTACGACACGGGAATCGGAAAAGAGGGCTACTCTATCATCGGACAGGGCCAGATTGATAAAATTTTAAGCGGACGCCCCGAGGAACGGCGGGAGCTTTTCGACGAGGCGGCCGGGATCGTGAAATTTAAGCGCAGAAAGGCCATTGCCCAGAAAAAACTGGAAGACGAAAAACAGAACTTAATCCGCATAAGCGATATCTTAAGCGAGCTGGAAAAGCAGGTAGGCCCGTTAAAGAAACAGTCGGAGACGGCCAGGGAGTACCTGCGGTTAAAAGAAGATTTAAAACGGTGCGACGTGGGCCTGTTCCTCTCGGAGACGGCAGTGATACGGGAACAGCTTTCGGAAATCACTGAAAACCTCTCTGTCGTCACCGGCGACATGGAAAACTCACGCACAGAGGCGGCCGGGATCCGCGAGACCCAGGAGGCGCTGGAAGAGGAAATCCGCGTCCTTGAGGAAGCCCAGCGAAAAAAGCAGGAGGCGGGAAACGAGGCGCTCATGACGGCCGGAAACCTGGAAGGACAGGTCAATGTCTTAAAGGAACAGATCCGGACCGAGGAGATGAACGCCGAACATATCAAAAACAGGATCACCGCCATCGAAGGAGAACTGAAAGAGCGGGAAGAAAGAAAGAAAGAGTACCAAAGTGAAAAGGAAGGCCTCACAGGACAGGCCGAGGAGATGAAAAAGCGCCTTGAGGAAGCCGAGGAGGCGCTCTCCGCCAGGACAGCCGAGGCAGACAGCCTGGAACAGGGGATTGAGGAGACGAAGGCCGGGATCATCGACGCCCTCAACGAAAAATCCTCGTTTTCCGTAAAAAAACAGCGGTACGATACGATGCTCGAGCAGGTGCAGGTGCGCCGCTCGGAGGTGGCCCAGAAGCTTTTGAAGGTAAAAAGCGACGAAGAGGGCTGGGCCCTTAAGATAAAAGAAGAGGAAGAAAGAAAGAGGGAGCTGGAGGCGGCCATCGAAGAACTGCTTGCCAGGGCAGACGGCCTGGAGGAGGAGATCAAGGCGGCCTCCGGGGAGATTGCAAGGCTCAACAGGAACCTCAACAATACCCAGCAGGAATACCACAGGGCGTCCACACGCCTCGAATCCCTGCGGAACCTGGCGGAGCGGTACGAGGGCTACGGAAACAGCATCCGCCGGGTGATGGAGACGAGGGACAGGGTGCACGGGATCCACGGCGTCGTCGCAGACCTGATTGACGTGCCGAAGGAATACGAGACGGCCATCGAGACGGCTCTCGGCGGCAGCATCCAGAACATCGTCACCGACTCGGAAGAGACGGCAAAGGTGCTGATCGAATACTTAAAGAAGAACAAGTTCGGCCGCGCCACCTTCCTTCCGCTCACCAGTATCTCGGCGCGGGGCGGGTTCGAGCGGCCGGAGGCCTTAAAAGAGCCGGGCGCCATCGGCCTTGCAAGCAGCCTCGTGAAGGCAGACCGGCAGTATGACGGCCTGATTCAGTATCTTTTGGGGCGCGTCCTGGTGGTAAAGGACATCGACACGGCCATTGCCATTGCAAGAAAATACCGCCATTCCTTTCGGATCGTGACGCCGGCCGGCGAGCTGTTAAATCCCGGCGGTTCCATGAGCGGCGGCGCCTATAAAAACTCCAGCAACCTTCTCGGCAGAAAGCGGGAGATGGAGGAGTTTGAAGAGCTCTGCAAAAAGGCACTTCTCCAGGTGGACAGCATCCAGAAGGAGCTGGTGTTCCAGGAGGGGCTTCTGGAGGAACGGAGCGGGGAGTTAGAGACCGTAAAGAAAGAGCTTCAGGCCAGGTATCTGGAGGAAAACACGGCCGGCATGAACCTCTCCAAATTTTCCGAGCGCCAGACAGAGCTTTTGGAGTCCTCGGCCGACATGAAGTTAGAAAACCGCCAGCTGGAGGAACAGATGCAGGAGATCCGCTCGGAGACGGAAAAGCTTTTGGCGGCGATGAAAGTCCTGGAAGAGGAAAATGAAGCCAGGAACCGGCGCATCGAGGAGGACACGAAAGCCCTGGAGACAGCAAGAGAAAACAGAGAGGAAGCCAGACGTTTCCTTTCCGGCATCCAGCTTTCGGCGGCTTCCTTATCCCAGAAAGAGGACTTCCTTTTGGAGAACATGAAGCGCCTCGGGGAAGAAGAAGAAAAGCTTTTAAAAGAAAAAGAAGCCCTGAGCGGAGGCACCGAGCAGAGCGCCGAGGCCGTGGCAGGGAAAAAGAAAGAAATCGAAACGCTTTTCATTCGGATTGAAGAGGAGAAAAAACGGGCGGCCGCCCTCTCGGAGGAGGCCGGCCAGGCCTCGGAGGCAAAAGAGGAAAAGAACAGGACGAGAAGACAGCTCTCCGAAAAGCGGGAAGAGCTTTCCGACCGGATTTCCAGGCTTGACAAAGAAGCCTTCCGCCTTCAAAATCAGAAGGAAAAGCAGGAGGAGCGCCAGGAGGGCCTCGTAAATTACATGTGGAGCGAATACGGGCTCACCTATTCCACTGCCGCAGAGCTTTCAAACGGTGAAGAAGTGCCGGTTCCCGAGCTGAAAAAACAGATCCATGAGTTAAAAACAAGTATCCGCGCCCTTGGAAATGTCAACGTCAATGCCATCGAGGACTACAAGGAAATTTCAGAGCGGTATGAGTTCATGAAAGGCCAGCACGACGATTTGACGGCGGCCCAGGAGACCTTATATAAAATCATTGAGGAGCTGGACACCGGCATGCGCCGCCAGTTTGCGGAAAAATTCGCCGAGATCCGACGGGAATTTGACCGGGTGTTTAAAGAACTGTTCGGCGGCGGCCACGGAACCCTGGAGCTCATCGAGGACGAGGACATCTTAGAGGCAGGGATCCAGATTATCTCGCAGCCGCCGGGAAAGAAGCTCCAGAACATGATGCAGATGTCCGGCGGCGAAAAGGCGCTGACGGCCATTGCCCTTTTGTTTGCCATCCAGAATTTAAAGCCGTCGCCGTTCTGCCTGCTTGACGAGATTGAGGCGGCCCTGGATGATTCCAACGTGGACCGGTTCGCAAAATACTTACACAAGCTGACGAAAAATACCCAGTTCATCGTCATCACCCACCGGCGCGGCACCATGGTGTCAGCGGACCGGCTGTATGGTATCACCATGCAGGAAAAAGGTGTTTCGACGCTTGTTTCCGTCAGTCTCATAGAAAATGATCTGGATAAATAAGGAGGACTTCCCATGGAAGAGAAGAAAAAAGGCTTTTTTTCCCGTCTTGTGGCGGGACTTTCCAAAACCAGGGACAACATCGTCTCGGGAATGGATTCGATCTTTTCCGGCTTTTCCGCCATTGACGAGGACTTTTATGAAGAGCTGGAAGAGACGCTGATTATGGGGGACATGGGGATCCAGACGACGATGGCTGTCATCGAGGATTTGAAAAAGACCGTAAAGGAACAGCATATCAAGGATCCGTCCCAGTGCCGGGAGGTGTTAATCGAGAGCATCCGGAAAAAAATGGATCTCGGCGAAAACGCCTACGAATTTGAAAACAGAAAATCCGTCGTCCTGGTGATCGGCGTCAACGGCGTCGGAAAGACCACGTCCATCGGAAAGCTGGCCGACCAGCTAAAAGCCGATGGAAAGCGGGTGATCCTGGCGGCAGCCGACACCTTCCGCGCCGCGGCCATTGAACAGCTCACGGAGTGGGCCAACCGGGCCGGCGTGGAGATCATCGCACAGAAAGAGGGCTCCGACCCGGCGGCCGTGATTTATGACGCCATTTCGGCGGCAAAATCCAGAAACGCCGACGTCCTGATCTGTGATACGGCAGGCCGCCTTCACAACAAAAAGAACCTGATGGAGGAATTAAAAAAGATCAACCGCATCATCGACAAGGAGTACCCGGAGGCTTACCGGGAAACACTTGTAGTCCTGGACGGTACCACCGGCCAGAACGCCCTTGTCCAGGCAAGACAGTTCATGGAGGCGGCAAATATTACGGGCATCATCCTCACAAAATTAGACGGGACGGCCAAAGGCGGCATTGCCGTGGCGATCCAGTCGGAGCTTGGCATCCCGGTGAAATACATCGGCGTCGGCGAGAAGATCGACGACCTCCAGAAATTCAATTCCCATGATTTTGTAAACGCACTGTTCCAGAGAGACGAAAGCAGAGAGAAAGAAGAGGGCTGACAGAGATGATAGAAGAACTGACACTGGAAAAATTTGAAGAGGCATCGGAAATCGTAAAAGAAATCACGCTGGAGACAAAGCTCGTGTACAGCGAATACTTTTCTGCCAGCACCGGCAACAAGGTCTATTTTAAGCCGGAGAACATGCAGTACACAGGCGCCTACAAGGTGCGCGGCGCCTACTATAAAATCAGCCAGCTCACGAAAGAAGAGCGGGAGCGGGGCCTGATTACGGCGTCGGCCGGAAACCATGCCCAGGGCGTCGCCTACGCGGCCAGGCTGGCCGGCGTAAAGGCCACGGTCGTCATGCCGGTCATGACGCCGCTCATCAAGGTGAACCGCACGAAGGGCTACGGCGCTGAGGTGGTTTTGGAGGGCGAGGTTTTTGACGACGCCTGCGCCCACGCCTACAAGCTGGCGGACGAGTACGGCTACACCTTCGTCCATCCCTTCAACGACCTGGAAATCGCCACGGGCCAGGGCAGCATCGCCATGGAAATCGTAAAAGAGCTGCCGACCGTGGACTACATCCTGGTGCCGGTGGGCGGCGGCGGCCTCTGCACAGGTATTTCCACCCTGGCGAAATTTTTAAATCCCAACATCAAGGTCATTGCCGTGGAACCGAAAGGCGCCGCCTGCCTGTATGAGTCGAAAAAAGCCGGCCATGTGGTGACGGTGCCCCACATCAACACCATCGCCGACGGCACGGCCGTCCAGACGCCTGGCGACAAGCTGTTCCCGTACCTGATGAAGAACGTGGACGACGTCATCACCGTGGACGATTCCGAGCTGATCGTTTCCTTCCTCGACATGGTGGAAAATCACAAGATGATCGTCGAAAACTCCGGCCTGCTGACCGTAGCGGCCTTAAAGCACTTAAATTTTGAAAACAAAAAAGTGGTGTCCGTCTTAAGCGGCGGCAACATGGACGTGATTACCATGGCGTCCGTCGTCCAGAACGGCCTTCTCCAGCGCGACCGCGTCTTCTCCGTATCCGTAAGGCTTCCTGACCGCCCCGGCCAGCTTGCCAAGGTGTCGGCGTTAATCGCAGAGCTTCAGGGCAACGTCATCCGCCTGGAGCACAACCAGTTTGCCACCATCAACCGAAACTCCGCCGTGGAGCTTAAGATCACCCTGGAGACCTTCGGAACTGACCACAAGAATTCCATCGTGGCGGCCCTCGAGGAAGCCGGATACTCCCCGAAAGTGGAGCGGCCCACGGGAATTTACATGTAGGAGACGGCCATGGAGACGGAGAAAGAGGAATATCTGGCAGCAGCCAGACAGAACGCTGTCTATCTGGCGAAGTGGCTGTGGTTTTCCCTTCTGATGGGAACCGGCTGCGGCCTGATCGGCGCCGCCTTCGGCCGGCTTTTGTCCCTGGCTTCCGAAACCTTCGGCCGCCTGGGCTTCCTGTTATACCTGATGCCGGCGGCCGGGATTGTAATCGTACTGATCCATGAGCTGTTTCATCAGGTGGGAAACAAGGGGACGAACCTGGTGCTGGAATCCGTTTCCTCGGATGAAACAATCAGCCCGTCGGTGCTCCCGTGTATTTTCAGCTCGGCGATTCTTACCCATTTTGTCGGCGGTTCTGCTGGTAAAGTGGGGGCATCACTTCAAATGGGCGGCTGCTTTGGAAATATAGTGGGAGAGATCTTCCATCTCGACCAGAGAGACAAAAAGGTGCTCATCATGAGCGGCATGAGCGGCTGCTTTGCGGCCATCTTCGGCACGCCGCTGGCGGCGGCTGTCTTCGGGATGGAGGTCATAAGCGTCGGCGTCCTTTACTATGCGGCGCTTCTTCCCTGTGTGCTGTCGGCGTTTTTAGCTGCCCATGTGGCGGGGCTTTTCGGCGTCACCGGCGATAAATTCCCTCTGGAAACGCTGCCGGCTGCGGACGTCCGCCTGTTCCTTTTAATCCTTCTTCTGGCCGTTTCGGGGGCCGTTTGCAGCGGCTTATTCTGCATCCTCTTAAGAGGCGTACGAAAGGTTTTCCTTTCGCGGATCCGGAACATTTTTCTGAGAATCCTGGCGGCCTCGGCAGTTTTCATCGCCCTTACGGCCGTTGTGGGGAACCGGGACTACTGCGGCACAGGCGCCGGCTTAATGGCCGCAGCCATGACCGGCGGCGTGCCGTATGCGGCGTTTCTTTTAAAGATGCTTTTTACGGCTGTGACCCTTGGCGGCGGTTTTAAGGGTGGAGAAATTGGCCCAAGCCTTTCGGTGGGCGCATGCCTTGGCGCGGCCTTCGGGAACGTGTTTGGGATTTCTCCGGCGCTCTGCGCGGCCTGCGGGATGCTGTCGCTGTTTTCCGGCGTCACAAACTGCCCGGTGGCCTCGCTGTTTCTGGGCTTTGAGCTTTTCGGTACGGAAGGGATCCTGTATTTCGCTGTGACCGTGGCGTTAAGCTTTGCCATGTCCGGCTACTACGGCCTTTACAGCAGCCAGAAATTTACATATTCCAAGACAAAGACGGAATTCATAAACAGGAAGGCAAATTAAAAATCGCGCCTGCGGCATGCCAAAAAACGGCGCCCGCAGTGCGGCGTCGGAAAAAAGTCCTTGACAAACGGCGCCCAGATGCTATACTAGAGAAACAAATGAAATTGCAAACACGCTGACAGGAAGAGTAGCCCTGAGGAAGGTTCAGAGAGAGGTGCATTTGGTGTGAGCGCCTCACGGGAATCAGGAGGAAGACCACCCTGGAGTGTCCCTTAATCGGGAACGGTGATTCCGTTATCATCAAATGAGTGGCATGAAATTTTCATGCAAGCAGGGTGGAACCGCGATGTAAAAGTCGTCCCTTGGCAGATCCGGAGAGGATTGGCCAGGGGGCGTTTTTTTGTTTCGTAGCCCGAAAATCTGTCTGTCAGAAACAAGAGGCCGCGGAAACGAAACCGATGGCATAAAAAGGAGAATCAGTATGAAGATCACATTGAAAGACGGCTCCGTAAGAGAGTACGAGAACCCGATGTCCGTCCTGGACATCGCAAAGGACATCAGTGAAGGCCTGGCAAGGATGGCCTGCGTCGCTGAGATCGACGGCGAGGAGGCCGATCTGAGAACGGTTTTCGATAAGGACTGCCATTTAAGCATCTTAACGGCAAAGGATCCGGAGGGCCTTTCCGCACTCCGCCACACGGCCAGTCATGTGATGGCACAGGCCATCAAGAGGCTGTGGCCGGGCACCAAACTTGCCATCGGCCCGTCCATCGCAGACGGCTTCTACTACGACGTGGACTCCGAGGAGCCGATCATGGCCGAGGATCTGGAGAAGATCGAGGCTGAGATGAAGAAAATCATCAAAGAGGCGCTGCCGCTGGAGCGGTTCGAGCTTCCGCGGGCCGAGGCCATCGCACTCATGAAGGAAAAAGACGAACCGTACAAGGTAGAGCTGATCGAAGACCTTCCCGAAGACTCCGTCATCAGCTTCTATAAGCAGGGCGAGTTCACCGACCTCTGCGCCGGCCCCCACCTGATGAACACGAAAGACGTGGGCAAGGCCTTCAAGCTTATGAACATCGCCGGCGCTTACTGGCGCGGAAGCGAGAAAAACAAGATGCTCACGAGAATCTATGCGACGGCATTCCCGAAAAAGGAAGAGCTGGAGGCATACATCACGATGATGGAGGAAGCGAAAAAGCGCGACCACAGAAAGCTCGGAAGAGAGCTTGGCCTTTTCATGATGCATGAGGCCGGCCCCGGCTTCCCGTTCTTCCTTCCGAAGGGCATGATTTTAAAGAATACGCTTCTCGACTATTGGCGCGAGATCCACAAGAAGGCCGGATACGTGGAAATTTCCACGCCGATCATCTTAAACAGGAAGCTCTGGGAGACCTCCGGCCACTGGGATCACTATAAAAATAACATGTACACGACGGTCATCGACGAGGAAGACTATGCCATCAAGCCGATGAACTGTCCCGGCGGCGTTCTCGTCTACGCCTCCGAACCGCGCTCCTACCGTGATTTGCCCCTGCGGATGGGTGAGCTGGGCATCGTCCACCGCCATGAAAAATCCGGCCAGCTCCACGGCCTGATGCGCGTCCGCTGCTTTACCCAGGACGACGCCCACATTTTCATGACGCCGGAGCAGATCCGCGACGAGATCAAGAACGTAGCAAGGCTGATCCATGAGGTTTACTCCTTGTTCGGCTTCAAGTACCATGTGGAGCTTTCCACAAGGCCGGAGGACAGCATGGGAAGCGACGAGGACTGGGAGCTGGCAACAGAATCTCTCCGCGGCGCCCTGGACGACCTCGGTGTCGATTACGTGGTGAACGAAGGCGACGGCGCCTTCTACGGCCCGAAGATCGACTTCCATCTGGAAGACTCCATCGGACGTACCTGGCAGTGCGGTACGATCCAGCTTGACTTCCAGCTTCCGCAGCGGTTTGAGCTGGAATACATCGGCGCAGACGGCGAGAAACACCGCCCGATCATGATTCACCGCGTGGCGTTCGGCTCCATCGAGCGTTTCATCGGTATCCTGATTGAGCATTTTGCAGGCGCATTCCCCACCTGGCTGGCTCCGGTACAGGTAAAGGTGCTCCCGATCTCCGAAAAGCATGAAGCGTATGCCCAGAAGATCAAGGATGAGCTGGATGCTGCCGGCATCCGCGCCGAAATCGACTTGAGAAACGAAAAGATCGGCTACAAGATCCGCGAGGCTCAGACCCAGAAGATCCCGTATATGCTGATTGCAGGACAGAAAGAGGAAGAAGAGGGCACTGTCTCCGTGAGAAGCCGCTTCAAAGGCGACGAAGGCTCTGCAAACCTTGCCGACTTCATCGAAAGCATCAAAAAAGAGACTGCCTCCCGGGAAATCCGTCAGGTGGAAGTGAAAAAAGAAGAAAAATAATGCGGCGGCAGGCCGTTTATGCAAATGTCCCGGTGGATTTCTCCCCGGGACGTTTGTGTTTCCATAGATTTCCGAAACTGGAAGAAATATTTGGGAAAATGTAAGAAAAAAGTGCGGGATTTTCGGAGAATTTTCCGATATAATAGGAGAAAATAAGTGATATGGGAGGAAATTCTATGAAAAAGTTATTTGCTTGCCTGCTGGCCGTTACTGTGGCACTTTCCGCCGCCGGGTGCCAGAAGAAAGAAGAACCGATGGATGTGTTCAAGAAGGCTGCTGAGAAAAATGCCGAGCTGGACTCCATCGACATGACAAGCTCCATGAACATGACGATGGCGATGGGCGAAAACAGTCTTGACTTCGGTACGGATATGGATGTAAAAATGTCCGGAGCGTCTTCCGACGATCTGAAATACTATGCCGAGACCTCGACAAACATTATGGGAACATCCCTGAATATGACCATGTTTTACACGGAAGGCTATTATTATCTGGACATGGAAGGGGACAAGATGAAATACGCCATGGATATAGAAACGATGATGGAAGAAGCGGAAAAGGCGGGAATCGACACCGTGGAGGCCGACTGGATCAGCGAAATTTCCATGGAAGAGTCCGGTGATGACAAGATCCTGACCTTCACAGCCGATCCGGCGAAGATGGATTCCTATGTCCAGGAGCTTCTCGGCGCATCCGGCGCCTTTGATGAGCTGGCGGATTCCGGAATGACAATCGAGAGCGTCTCCGGCGTCTACACGGTGGGAAAAGACGGCTACTATAAAGATATGAAGCTTGACATGACCTTTAAAATGACGGTGGAAGGCACGGAAGTGGAGATGACAGTTTCCATGGACGCAGTCATCAACAACCCGGGCCAGCCGGTTACGGTAGAGATCCCGTCCACGGAAGGGTACACGGAAATTGACATCAGTGAGCTGGATTTGGCAGCGTAAGGAGGAAATGCAATGTGCAGCCGGTTTCACATAAGCCTCCGGGGGAAGAAGCTCCTGGAGGGCTTTCCCGGCTTTGAAGAATTTAAAGAAGGAGAGATCCGGCCCGGCGATTTGTCGCCGGTTCTCTTTTTCTTTGATGAGAAGCCGGGACTGAAGATTTTGAGATGGGGCTTCCGCCCGGAAGGAAAAAGCGGCCTTGTTTTCAACGCCAGGTCGGAGAGCGCCGGGGAGCGGCCGATGTTTAAGCAGTGTTTCAAAGAACGCCGCTGCATCATTCCCGCCTCCTGGTTCTATGAGTGGAACCGGGAAAAAGAGAAGATGAAATTTGAAGACGGGAGCGGCAGCCCGCTTTTGTATCTGGCAGGCTTATGGAGGAAGGAAGAGGACGGCGGCCGCTTCGTGGTTCTGACGACAGAGGCCAATGCCTCCATGGCGCCGGTTCACGACAGGATGCCGCTGCTTCTTAAAAGAGAGGAACTGGCCGGCTGGTGTGCCGACGAAGAGTCCGCCGGAAAGCTTCTGAAAAAAAGGCCGGAGGAGCTTCTTCGCTCCTCCGACTATGAACAGCTTCGTCTGTTTTAACCGACGTAAATCGGGTATTCCCGGTACGGCTCCGTGTGGCCGATGATTTCCGCCACGGGAACCAAATCTTTTAACCGCCTTAAAAAGCCCTCGCCGGCCGCTTCCGGGACGGCGATTAAGAGGCCGCCCGACGTCTGCGGGTCAAAGAGCAGGTCACTGACATTTTCGGGCACGGAATCCGAAATGGAGACGAGGCCGTCCAGATATCCGCGGTTTTTGTATGCATTTGCCGGTACAATCCCCATGGAGGCGTAATCCAGCGCCCCGGGGAGTGCCGGTATTTTTTTGCTGTCGATGAAAAAGCTCTGCCCGCTGCCGGCCGCCATTTCGTAGCAGTGGCCCAGAAGGCCGAAGCCGGTCACGTCGGTGCAGGCATGGATGATGGGCTCTTTCTCCATCACTAACGCCGCGTACTTATTGAGGAATTCCATGGAATCCACGGCCGCCTTGTGCTCCGCCGGCGTAAGGATCCCGCCGCGGTCGGCTGTCGTCAGGATTCCGGAGCCCAATGCCTTTGTGAGGATCAGCACATCGCCGGCCGGCGCCGCATTGTTTTTAAGCACCTTGTCCGGATGGACGAAGCCGGTGACGGAAAGGCCGTATTTGGGCACGGGATCCTTGATGGTATGGCCGCCGACCACCATGGCGTCGGCCTCGGCCACTTTTTCGTAGCCGCCCTGGAGAATGGCCTGGAGGTGTTCCTTTGCGAGATCCTCCGGGAAGCAGAACACGTTCATGGCTAACTTCGGACGGCCGCCCATGGCGTACACATCGCTTAGGGAATTGGCCGCCGCGATTTTCCCATATTCGTAGGGATCGTCCACCACAGGCGGGAAAATATCGACGGTCTGGATCAGTGCCAGTTCCTCGTTTACTTTATAGACAGCGGCATCGTCGCTGGTGTCGAAGCCGACTAAAAGGTTCGGGTCGGAAAATTTGGGCAGGTGACACAAAACTTGTGCCAGGGCATCGGGGCCCACCTTGGCCGCTCAGCCGCCCTGCTTTGTCATGGATGTGAGCTTGATGGATGACATGCTGCCAACCTCCTTTTCTGATCGCCCCTAGAAGGGCTTTTCGATGTTATATTCATTGATTTTATTGAAAATCTGGCGGGCGCTGATGTTTAGCTCCTTGGCTGCTGCGTTGATGTTCCAGCCGGTCTGCCGGAGCGCCCATTCCAGATATTCCTTTTCACTGCGCCTCTTAAACTCCTTCCAGGAGATCATCTCATGGGTGCTGTAAGAGGAAGTCGGCGTCGTCCTGTGGAGATTATAGAGGATCGGGAGCCCCTCCGTGGTAATCACATGGTTCTGGGACAGGACAACCATCCGGTCGATGGTGTTTTTTAGCTCTCTGATATTTCCCGGATAGTCATAACTTGTGAGAAACTCCCAGGCTTTATCCTCGATCTTATCAATGCGGATCTCGTTTTCCTCCTGGGCCTTCTTTAAAAGAAAGTGGATCATCCCCTCCAAATCCTCTTTGCGCTCCCTTAAAGGCGGGATCCGGATGACGATGGTGCTGACCCGGTAGAAAAAGTCTTCCCGGAAGGTGCCGTTTAAGACCTCGGTGGGCAGATCACGGCTGGTGGCCGTAATCAGGCGGAAGTCCAGATATTTTTTGTTGTTCCCGCCGAGCCGCTCGATTTCCTTTGTCTCGATGGCCCTCAGAAGCTTCACCTGGGTCGTCAGGCTGACGTCACCGATGGCATCAAGAAACAGCGTCCCGTGATCGGCCAGCTCAAACTTTCCGACCCGCCGCCTTATGGTGTCGGAAAAGATGCCCGGCTCCATGCCGAAAAGCTCCGGCTCCAGAAGGGATTCGGTGTAAGCGTTGCAGTTTACGGCCACAAAGGGCTTGTCCGAACGGCGGCTCAGAAGGTGGATATACTGCGCCGCCACGTCCTTTCCCGTTCCCGACTCGCCGATTAAAAGCACGTTGGCATTGGAAGCCGCCACCCGCCGGCAGTCCTGAAGCGTCCTCTGGTAGGCGGCTGATTTTGTTTTCATGAAAAAGGAACTTTCAAATTCCTGCTGATTCATCTGTGGATCCTTTCAAAGCGCTGTGAGATTCTATCTGGTATTATAGCGGATTTCATGGAAAATGACAATGGTTTCTAAAAACCAAACGATTCCTTGACAAATGGGCCAAAGGGGCTTAAACTTAAATTAGGAGAATTTTGGCCGGAGGAAAGGCTTGATGGGAGAGCAGCAGACAAAGCGGACCGTCACCGGACGGGAATTAAAATGGATTGCCGTCCTTTCCATGACGCTCGATCACATCGGCGCTGTCCTCGTGGAACCAAAAATCCCCGGATTCTCGAACCCCTATGCGGCGGAAACATTCCTGACCGGAGGGGAGACATCTTATCTTTACTGGCTCGATGTGGTACTCCGGTACGCCGGCCGTCTGGCCTTCCCGATTTTCTGCTTCCTTCTTGCGGAAGGCTTTCTCCATACGCGGAGCCGGAAACGGTATGCCCTTCGGCTTGCATGCTTTGCTGTTGTCTCAGAATTTCCTTATGATATGGCACGGGCCGGGACATGGTTTGATCCTGAAAGCCAGAATGTGTTTGCAGCCCTGTTCCTTTGCCTGGCGCTTATGGAAGCGCTGGCGCGCTGGGAGGCGAAAAGCGCACAGATGCCTGCCTTTTTCGGCGGGGCCGTTCTCCTGACCGGGGCCTTCTGCCTGGCGGCGGAACTTGCCTGCTGTGACTACGGCTTTTTGGGGCCGCTTCTCGTTTCCGTCCTGTACCTGTTTCGGAACGATAAGAGAAACCAGCTCCTTTTTGGCGCAGCCATCGTCTCCGTGGAGGTGACGGCGCCTCTTGCCTTCCTTTTAATCCGGCTGTATGATGGGACGCAGGGAAAGAAGAACGGGAAGTATTTCTTCTATATTTATTATCCGCTCCATCTGCTGATCCTCAGTATGGTGGGGAAATTAGTCACATAACGGCGGCTTATCCGTGTAACGGCCGTCGAATGAGAAAAAAACTTCCGAAGAGAGAAAAAAACTTCGGTCTCATTGGAGAAAAGTGGAGAAAAAAATTTCAATCCTCTTTTCAAACAGATAAAAGTATGTTATCTTATAGATGCATAGAAAAAAACTATACTGGTTTTTGTGTGCATAGAAAAGATTGAAACAGGACATGTCCTGAATCAATAGAGGGTGGAAAGCGATGTATCGGATTGTGACAAACAACAGGCTCTGCCGTGATAAATACGGCAGCCAGGTCGAAATGGATTATCTGGAAAACGGGAGCTATCTCGACGTGCTCCTGAAGGTAAAGGACTATATCCAGAAAGGCTGGTGCCTGGAGACACATCCGATGACGGGAAGCTTAAAGCCCAACCAGACCCCATATAAATCGGTTATGATCTCGAACCGGCCTGTGGACCGTGAAGATTTCTACAATCAGGAAATCACCATGGAAAACAGCGTCAGTATCTGTCAGAAGTTTCAGGCGATCCGGCAGACGCCGGACTGGCCGGAGCATCTCAGGGAAGACTACCGGGAAGTGGATCTTTCGCTGATTGAAGGGGCGCTACAAAAAATCCTAAATTTTTAAGAAAGCGGGGGAAGCAGAGCGATGAAACTCGAATTAGGAATCATTCCGATTAGCGACATTCAGTTCGGAGCAGAATCCAAGGTGGAAAACGGTACCATCTATGTGAATGCCGACGAGTTGAAAGCCCTTCTGCTGGAAGACGAATCTCTCAAGTCCGTTGAGTTTGACATTGCCAAACCGGGCGAGAGCGTTCGCATCATGCCGGTCAAAGATGTAATTGAACCGCGCGTGAAGGTTAGCGGAGAAGGGGCAATGTTCCCAGGAGTAATTTCCAAGGTGGCAACCGTTGGAAGCGGACGTACAAACGTCCTTCGCGGAAGCGCAGTTGTAACCACAGGAAAGATCGTGGGATTCCAGGAAGGCATTATTGACATGTGCGGCACAGGAGCGGAGTACACACCGTTCTCCAAGTTAAACAACCTGGTGGTTGTTTGCGAGCCTGTGGACGGACTTGCAAAGCATGCCCATGAGCATGCAGTCCGTATGGCTGGCCTTAAGGCTGCTGATTACATCGGCAAGCTGGCTAAGGACATTGAGGCAGAAGAGGTTGAAACGTATGAGACCGTATCTGTGAAGGAAGGCCTTGCAAAATGGCCGGAGCTTCCGAGAGTCGCTTATGTTCTGATGCTTCAGAGCCAGGGACTTATGCATGACACCTATGTCTACGGTGTGGACATGAAACAGTCTCTGCCGACCATCATCAATCCGACAGAAACCATGGATGGCGCAATCTTAAGCGGAAACTGCGTTTCTGCATGCGACAAGAACACCACCTACCACCATCTGAACAATCCGGTTATCAAGGATCTGTTTGCTCAGCATGGCAAGACCTTGAACTTTGTAGGCGTTATCATTACAAATGAGAACGTGTACCTGGCTGATAAGATGCGTTCCTCTGACTGGACAAGCAAACTCTGCGAGTGGCTTGGCTTAGACGGCGCAATCGTATCCCAGGAAGGCTTCGGAAACCCGGATACCGACCTGATCATGAACTGCAAGAAGATCGAGGGCAAGGGCGTTAAGACTGTTATCATCACCGATGAGTACGCAGGCCGCGACGGCGCTTCCCAGTCCTTAGCAGATGCTGATGCTGCTGCAAACGCAGTAGTAACAGGCGGAAATGCCAATGAAGTGATTCACCTTGGCCCGATGGACAAGGTAATCGGATATCCGGAAGTTGCGGATATCATCGCAGGCGGATTTGACGGCAGCCTTCAGAAGGACGGCTCCATCGTCGCTGAGCTTCAGGTTATCACCGGCGCTACAAACGAGATGGGCTTCAACAAGTTGAGCGCCAGATAGGAGGAAAAGATGTCGAAGTTAAGAGTAGTTCACTACATTAATCAGTTCTTCGCCAACATCGGCGGCGAAGAAAAAGCTGATTATCAGCCGGAACTGCGGGAAGGCGTGGTTGGACCTGGTATGGCCTTCAACCAGGCTTTCGGTGAAGAGGCAGAGATCGTTGCTACCGTTATCTGCGGCGACTCCTACTTCAACGAGAACGTAGACTCCGCAACGAAGACGGTTCTTGACATGATCAAGAGCCAGAATCCGGATCTGGTAATCTGCGGACCGGCCTTCAACGCCGGACGTTACGGCGTAGCCTGCGGTACCGTAGCTTCTGCCGTAAAGAAAGAGCTTGGACTTCCGGTTGTTACCGGTATGTACAAGGAGAACCCGGGCGCTGATATGTACAAGAAAGACGTATATATCGTTTCTACAAAGAACAGCGCAGCCGGCATGAGAGACGCCGTTAAGAAGATGGCTCCCCTGGCATTAAAGGTTGCCAAGGGTGAGAAGATCGGCGCTTCCGCTGAGGAAGGCTACATGCCGAACGGCCTTCGTGTGAACTTCTTCGAGAAGAAGAGAGGTTCCGAGCGTGCCGTTGAGATGCTTGTTAAGAAGCTTGCAGGCAAAGAGTTTGAGACCGAGTATGAGATGCCGAGCTTTGACCGTGTTGCTCCTGGTGAGGCGATCAAAGACATGTCCAAGGCAAAAATTGCCCTGGTTACATCCGGCGGTATCGTACCGAAGGGCAACCCGGATCATATCGAGTCCTCCAGTGCTTCCAAGTACGGACAGTACGACATTGAGGGCGTTACCGATCTGACTGCTGAGACGTATGAGACGGCTCACGGCGGCTATGACCCGGTATATGCGAACGAAGACGCAGACCGCGTACTTCCGATTGATATCATCACCGAATTCATTAAGGAAGGAAAAATCGGCAGCCTTCATAAGTATTTCTACACCACCGTTGGTAACGGAACGGCGGTAGCGAATGCGAAGAAGTTTGCGACGGAGATCGGCCAGAAGCTGGTTGACGACCATGTTGATGCCGTAATTCTCACCTCGACCTGAGGTACCTGTACTCGTTGCGGTGCAACGATGGTTAAGGCTATTGAGAGCTATGGTATTCCGGTTGTTCATATTGCAACCGTAGTCCCGATTTCCCAGACCGTGGGCGCAAACCGTATCGTCCCGGCTGTCGCAATTCCGCATCCGTTAGGAAACCCCGCCCTGACTCTTGAGGAAGAGAAGGAAATCAGGAGAAAGATTGTTTCCAAGGCTTTGGAAGCATTACAGACACCGGTTGAAGACCAGACTGTTTTTGAGTGGAAATAGTTTCAGTTAAATCAATCGAAAAAAGGAGAGACATCCCATGGATAAGATATATGATGTGATTATCCTGGGGGCAGGCCCGGCTGGATTAGCAGCCGGCCTGTACTCCGGAAGATATCGCCTTTCCACCCTGGTAATCGAGAAGGCCAAGGATGGCGGGCAGATCGCAATCACGGATGAAATCGAAAATTATCCCGGTCAGATGGTGGAAGGCGAGAGCGGCCCGTCCCTGATCGAGAGGATGACAAAGCAGGTGGAGAAGTTCGGCGCAGAGCGCGTGAGCGACACCATCAACAAGGTAGAGCTGGATGGCGACATCAAGAAGCTCTACGGAACCAAAGACACCTATCAGTGCCGCGCACTGATCATTGCGACAGGTGCATTCCCGAGGCCAATCGGCTGCAAGAGAGAGGGCGAATTCATGGGCAAGGGCGTATCGTTCTGCGCCACCTGTGATGCAAACTTCTTCGAGGATATGGAAGTATTCGTAGTCGGCGGCGGAGATTCCGCTGTGGAAGAGGCAATGTATCTGACGAAATTCGCAAGGAAGGTCACGATTATCCACAGAAGAGATGAGCTTCGCGCTGCCAAATCCATCCAGGAGAAAGCATTCAAGAACCCGAAGCTGCATTTCATGTGGGATACGGTTGTGGACGAGCTCCACGGTGACGGCATCCTCGACGGAATGACGGTCAAGAATACGAAGACCGGCGAACTTACGAGAATTGATGCAGATCCCGATGACGGCATGTTCGGCCTCTTCGGCTTCATCGGCTACAACCCGAGAAGCGAACTGTTCGAGGGCATGATCGACATGGAGAACGGCTACATCAAGACGGATGACAACATGCACACCAATATCCCGGGCGTATATGCGGCAGGTGATATCCGTGTAAAGAGCCTCCGCCAGGTTGTAACGGCTGCTGCTGACGGCGCTATCGCTGCACAGCAGGCTGAGAAGTATATTGCTGACCTTCACTAATTTCCATACATATATGGAAGAAAGGATGTCTTAGATATGGTAGAGTTAACAAAGGAAACCTTTGAAGAAGAAGTATTAAAGGCTGAGGGCACTGTTCTCGTAGACTTCTACGGCGACGGCTGCGTTCCCTGCCAGGCTCTGATGCCGCATGTTCATGCTATGGAAGACACCTACGGCAAGGACATCAAATTCACGGCTCTCAACACCACAAAGGCTCGCCGTCTGGCTATCGGCCAGAAGATCCTGGGCCTTCCGGTTATCGCTCTTTACAAGGACGGCGAGAAGATCGCTGAGTGCGTAAAGGACGACGCAACCGTTGAGAACATTGAGGCTATGATCAAGGCTCATCTGTAAGGATGAGATGCCGTATTTCGCGGCAGACTAAAGATGTGAATTACACGTTTATGTGTTTTTCAAAAATCTGCGGTGTCTCTGATGCCGCAGGCAAATGCAGCGGCGCAGGGTTTCCTGTGCTGAAAGCCACAAATAAATAAAGGAGGAAAAGATGCTATGGCTATCCTGAATGGTAAGAAAGTAGTTATCATCGGAGACCGCGACGGTATTCCAGGGCCATCCATCGAAGCATGCGTTAAGACGGCAGGCGCAGATGTAGTATTTTCATCTACCGAGTGCTTTGTCTGAACGTCCGCGGGTGCTATGGACCTTGAGAACCAGAAGAGGGTTAAAGATTTCGCAGAAAAATACGGACCGGAGAATTTAGTTGTTGTTCTCGGTGCCGCTGAGGGTGAGGCAGCCGGACTGGCAGCCGAGACCGTTACTGCGGGTGACCCGACGTTCGCAGGCCCATTAGCAGGAGTCCAGTTGGGACTGACTGTATATCACATTTGTGAGGACGAGATGAAGGCAGAGGTAGATGCCGCTGTCTACGATGAGCAGATTAGTATGATGGAAATGGTTATGGATGTGGACGATATTGCAAACGAGATGTCCTCTATCCGCGAGCAGTATTGTAAGTATCTGTAACAAAACTGCCTGCCCGGCAGCCTTCTTGTGCGCTGTGGCAAACGTAAAGGGGCGCCGTAAAAAGCGCCCCCATTTCAAAATATGAGGTGTAGTGATGAACGGGTATCCAGTATTAAAAGGGGCCAGTTATACACTGGCAATTACACCGGATATGGTAATCCATAACGGTACGACACAGACAACAGAAATGGTCGTGAATCCGGACTCCGAGTATTTAAAGGAACTTCCGGGACATTTGAGAAGCTTTGAGGATGCGGTATCCTACATACCGAATCAGGTGTATATTGGAAATGCCAAGCCGGCAGACCTGGCTGCTACGGAATTTCCGTTCTATGACAAGAAGTGGCCGGACGCTTCCCGCGACGGCAAGTACGGTCAGATCATGCCGCAGGACGAGTTCTACGGACTGATGCAGATCTGTGATGTTTTTGACCTGGTGCTGCTTGAGAAAGATTTTGCACAGGCTGTAAAGGCGAAACTGGCTGCCCAGAATCTTTTGAAAGAAGATCAGCTGGCAGTTCTTGATAAAAACACAAGCACTTCGGAGGAAATCGCTGCTCTCGTAAACGATGAGCATTCCGAGGGCCTCTATCACGAGGGCAAGCTGGTAGGCGCTGTAAAGCGTGCCCATGACGTAGACGTAAACCTGTCTGCTCATGTTATGCTTGAGAACCTTGTGACGAAGGCTTCCAACGTCCTTTCCCTGATCGAGCTGGTTAAGAAGGCCGGCGTAAATCCGGAGGAAGTGGACTATGTCATCGACTGCTGCGAGGAGGCCTGCGGCGATATGAACCAGAGAGGCGGCGGAAACTTTGCGAAAGCTGCTGCTGAGATTGCCGGCTTCACAAACGCAACAGGTTCCGATGTCCGCGGTTTCTGCGCCGGCCCGGCTCATGCGCTTCTGCATGCTGCTGCTATGGTTAAGGCAGGAACCTTCAAGCACGTTGTCGTTACGGCTGGCGGCTGTACCGCTAAGCTCGGTATGAACGGCAAGGATCATGTAAAGAAAGGCCTTCCGATCCTTGAGGATGCCATTGCAGGCTTCTCTGTTTTAATCAGCGAGGATGACGGCGTTAGCCCGCAGATCCGCACGGATATCGTGGGACGCCACACCATCGGCACAGGTTCTGCTCCGCAGAACGTAATTTCTGCCCTGGTTACCAACCCGCTTGATGCAGCAGGACTTGGAATCCTTGATATCGACAAGTATTCTCCGGAGATGCAGAATCCGGATATCACAAAGCCGGCCGGCGCAGGCGATGTTCCGGAGGCAAACTATAAGATGATCGCAGCCCTCGGCGTTAAGAAGGGCGAGATCGCACGTGCTGACATTGCCAAGTTCGTAAAAGAGCATGGTATGACCGGCTGGGCTCCGACCCAGGGCCACATCCCGTCCGGCGTTCCGTACCTTGGGCCGCTGCGCGATGAGGTTCTTGCAGGAGAGACCAACCGCGCCATGATCATCGGCAAGGGAAGCTTGTTCCTTGGAAGAATGACAAACCTGTTCGACGGCGTTTCCTTTGTTGTCCAGGCTAACGACGGCTCCGCAAAAGACGGCGGCGACGCTGGCTTCGATGAGGCAAAGGTTAAGACCATGATCGGCGAGGCCATGAGAGACTTTGCAAAGGGACTTCTCGGCGAATAAGCATCTGCTGTCAGAAAGGATTGAGGTTTTATGTCAGATACGAAAATTAAAAAGCTCATTGCGGAAACCTTCCTGGAAGTGGCAGACGCCCTGGAAACCGGTCAGTATGGAAAACAGCCGGTGATCGGCTTTGCCAGCGAAGGCAGTGAGCATGGTGAGGATAATATCGAAAGAGCGATGGAGCTGGCAGCCGCCAAGGGCCTCAAAGCTGTTTTGATTAAAGGGGAAGATATCCATAAGGATATGGAGAAGATGCTGGATTCCGGCGAGATTGACGCTGCCGTTACGATGCATTATCCATTCCCCATCGGCGTTTCCACCGTCGGAAAGGTCATCACCCCCGGCATCGGAAAGGCTATGTATATTGCCACGACCACAGGTACGTCCGATACGGACCGTGTCTGCGGCATGGTAAAGAATGCCATTTACGGCATCATTGCGGCCAAGGCTGAGGGCATTGAGAACCCGACGGTCGGCATCGCAAACATCGACGGCGCAAGACAGACAGAGAAGGCTCTCTTAAAGCTCGCAGAGCAGGGCTATGACATCAATTTCGCACAGTCTGCAAGGGCTGACGGCGGAATCGTCATGAGAGGAAATGACCTGCTTGCCGGTACGCCGGACATCATGGTTATGGATTCCCTGACCGGAAACCTGATGATGAAGATTTTCTCCGCTTATACAACAGGCGGAAGCTACGAGTCCCTGGGCTTCGGATACGGCCCGGGAATCGGCGACGGCTATGGCCGTTTGATTATGATCGTATCCCGTGCCTCCGGCGCACCTGTAATCGCAGGCGCCATGGAGTTTGCAACGAACCTGGTTAAGCACAACTGGAAGGCTGTTGCGGACGCTGAATTTGCAAAGGCAAAGAAGGCCGGTCTCGACGCAATTCTCGACGAGATTCGTTCCGCAGGCAAGAAGGAAGCTGCTGCTGAGGAGACCGTTGTAGCTCCGCCGAAGGAAATCTGCACCGATCAGATCCCTGGCATCGAGGTTATGGATCTGGAGGATGCTGTAAAGGCCCTCTGGAAGGCCGGCATTTACGCCGAGAGCGGCATGGGCTGTACCGGCCCGATTGTGCTCATGGCTGCCGACAAGAAGGAGCGCGCATACGAGATCTTAAAGGAAGCCGGATACGTCGGCTAATCCTTTCCGTGCTGGATCGGAGGCCCTGCGGAATGTCCCGCAGGGCGCCGGCCCAGTGCTTCTTTGACATACCATAAAATGACTTAATTGTTGCGAAATTTCGCTCAATTTGTCGTTGACAAAGTGAAAAATACATGGTAAAATGGCGAGGAAAGTGGCTGCTATGCTTGCATGGGCAACCATTTGACGGGCATTTCCATCGAGACGATAGTCGAGATGGTACAATCGGCCATGTTATACTGCAAGATGTGGAGGTAGATCGGTTGCTGGTGTGCCGCGCGGTCTTCAAAACCGTTGTAGGGGGTTAAGAGCCTCCTGGGTGGGTTCGATTCCCACCTCCTCCGTTTTTATCCCATCAAGTAGTGTAGGAGGAAACAGCATATGGAAAAAAAGCAGGAGATTCTGCGGAGTATTCCTAAAATGGATGAGTTGCTACTGGATGAGCAGCTCGTTTTTTTTATGGAATCGACGCCGAGAGCCGTGGTTGTTGACGCGGCAAGAGAGATTACGGATCGGGTAAGAAAAGAGATTTTATCGGGGGAGAGGACAGAGGTTCCCGGAAAGGATGAGATGATTGCCGCCATCTGCGCGCAGGTTACAGGCGAGAAGAAGCGGGATTTGAGAAACCTCATCAATGCCACAGGCGTTGTGTTGCACACGAACCTGGGGCGCTCCAACCTCTGCCGTGCGGCGGTGGAGAGCATCCTCTCCGTGGCCGATTCCTATTCCAACCTGGAATACGATGTGAAAAACGGTATTCGCGGTTCACGCCATGACCACGTGGAGAAGATCATCACGCGGATCACCGGCGCTGAGGCGGCCATGGTTGTCAACAACAATGCGGCTGCCACCATGCTCTGCCTTTCGGCTATGGCATGGCAAAAGGAGGTCATTGTCTCCCGCGGCGAGCTGGTGGAAATCGGCGGTTCCTTCCGGGTGCCGGAGATCATGGAACAGAGCGGCTGTCATTTAAAGGAGGTCGGAACGACCAATAAGACGAAGATGGCCGATTACCGGAATGCCTATGACCCGGAGCACACCGGTGCCCTTATGAAGGTGCATACAAGCAATTACCGGATCCTTGGCTTCACCGAGGAGGTGACGGTGAAGGAGATGGCAGCTCTCGGAAAAGAGCTTGGGCTTCCGGTGATCTATGATATGGGAAGCGGCCTGATGACCGACCTTTCCCGCTACGGCGTCGATGAGCCGACGGTTTTGGACGCCTTAAAGGACGGGGCCGACGTGGTGTTATTCAGCGGTGACAAGCTTCTTGGCGGGCCACAGGGCGGCATTATTATCGGAAAGAAAAAATATGTGGATCTGATGAAAAAGCATCCTCTTGCCAGGGCGTTCCGCGTCGACAAGCTGACGTTGGCGGCTCTGGAGGCGACGTTCTTTGAGTATTTGGACATGGAGAGCGCAAAACGCTCGGTTCCGGTTTTAAAGATGATTACCACATCCACCGAGGAGCTTAAGAGCCGGGCAGAGCTTTTAAAACAGCGGATTTCGGAGAAGACAGAGGCGTTTACCCTCGGGACGGAGCCCTGTAAGGATCAGATCGGCGGCGGTTCGGCGCCGACGACGCTGCTTTCCGGCTATGCGGTGACGGTTTCGTCGGAGCATATGACGGCGGAGCGGCTGGAGCGGCTTCTCAGGAAGGCGGCCGTGCCGGTTATCGTGCGGGTCGCCCACGATAAGATTGTCCTTTCTGTCAGAACGGTGCGCGAGGAGGAGATGGCGGCAGTGGCGGAGGCTTTCGCTTTCGCGGCAGCCCAGGATAACGGATCAAAGGGGGAGTAGCGGCGGATGCAGAATGTAATCGTAGGAACTTCGGGTCATGTGGATCACGGAAAGACGTGCCTGATTAAGGCGCTGACCGGTGTGGACACCGACCGGCTTAAAGAAGAGAAAAAGAGGGGCATTACCATCGAGCTTGGCTTTGCGAACCTGCCCAATGACGAGGGGCTCCATATCGGCATCATCGACGTGCCGGGCCATGAGAAGTTTGTGAAGAACATGCTGGCTGGTATCGGCGGCATCGACCTGGTGCTTTTGGTGATCGCCCTGGATGAGGGCGTCATGCCGCAGACCGTGGAGCACTTTGAGATCTTAAAGATGCTCCATATCCGCCAGGGCATCATCGTATTTACCAAGTCCGACCTGGTGGATGAGGACTGGGCCGAGATGGTGGAAGAGGATGTGTCGGCGCTTGTGGAAGGCAGCTTTTTAGAGCATGCCGACAGGATCCGCGTTTCCTCCTTTACGGGAGAAAATATTGACGTATTAAAGAACATGATCCTCGATAAGGTGCGTTCCGTCGGCATGAGGCGCAGCGAACCGGAGCTTTTTAGACTTCCCATCGACCGTGTCTTTACGATGGAGGGCTTCGGCACCGTCGTGACGGGGACGCTTCTTGAGGGAAGCTGTCAGGCCGGCGAGGAGGTCATGGTTTATCCCCAGGAGCGGGTGCTTAAAATCCGCGGGATCCAGAGCCACGGACAGAAAGAGGACGAGGCCTTTGCCGGCCAGCGTACGGCCATCAACCTGGCGAATGTGAAAAAAGAGGATCTGCTGCGCGGCGAGGTGCTGGCATCACCCGGCTCCCTCACGAACAGCACGTTCCTGGACGTAAAAATCAACCTGTTTAAGACGACGGAGCGCCAGCTTAAAAACGGCGACCGCATCCATTTTAACTACGGTTCGGCGCAGACCATCGCAAAGGCAGTTTTGCTTGATAAGGACGCGGTGGATCCCGGCGACGGCGCCTTTGTGCAGCTCCGGTTTGACGAGCCGGTGGCCGTCAAGCGTACCGACCGGTTTATCATCCGCTTCTATTCGCCGGTGGAGACCTTCGGCGGCGGCGTGATCTTAGACGCCAGCCCGGCCAAGCATAAGAGACACCAGGAGGAGCTGATTAAGAGCCTTTCGATCCGGGAATCCGGCACCGACGAGGAAGTCCTGGAGCTTGTTCTGGAGGAGGAGAGCATCCGCTTCCCCAGCGTTCACTGGCTGGCAGCCAAGATGAACTGGACGGACAAGGAAACCGGAGACATGCTGGAGACCTTAAAGAAGAAGAAAAAAGCGCTGTCTTTAAACGACGGCAACTTCTTCCATAAGAATTTCTGGGATAAGGTGACGGCGGCAGGACTTTCGATCCTGACGGCATTCCATAAGGAAAATCCCATTGCGGCCGGTATGGAGAAGGAAGAGTTTAAGAGCCGCCTTCTCGACCATTTCTATCTGAAGGATGCGAAAAAGGGCGACGTGCTTTTAAATGAGTTAATCAAGCGCGGAACCATTACGGCTTCCGGAAGCACCGTGGCTGCGGCCGGCTTCCTCGCCAAGTATTCAGACGAGCATTCCGGCATGCGTGACAAGATCTTAAAGGTGTATCTGGACGCAGGCGTGGAGGCGCCGGCGACGGAGGATGTGATGGCGCAGTTTAAGGATAAGAAGCAGGCGAAGCAGGTGCTTATGGATCTGTTTAAGGATGGAACGCTTGTGAAGTTAAATCCCGGCGCCTACATCCATAAGACCCATTATGACAGGGCCATGGCGCTTCTTCACAAGCATTTTGAGACGAACGCGACCATGTCGCTTGCAGAGTTCCGGGATATGCTTGGGACGTCGAGAAAGTATGTGCTGATGATTTTAGAGTATCTGGATCAGCAGAAAATTACGAAGAAGCAGGATGATGTCCGGGTGCTCTTAAAGTAAGGGGGCGGCCATGGAATTCAGACAGCTTGAGGCATTTGTCAATGCCGTAAAATACAAAAGCTTTTCGCGGGCGGCCGATGCGACGTTTTTGAGCCAGCCCACCATCAGCGCCCATGTGAGCAACTTAGAGAGTGAGCTTGGCGTGCTTTTGTTCCACAGAAACGGCAGGGAAATTACCCTGACGCCCCAGGGGCGGGAGTTTTATCCCTACGCTACGTCCCTCTTAAATACGAGAGCCAAGGCGCTCCTTTCGGTACACGGCGGGAGCGGAGAGCTTTCCGGGATCCTGGATATCCAGACTTCGACGATTCCGGGACAGTACCTTCTTCCCAGGCTCATGAAGGGGTTTCACGAAAAGAATCCGAAGGTTCGCTTTTACGTGGAGCAGTCGGACAGCCGGAACGTCAACGAGAACCTTTTGAACCAGAAGGGCGAGCTTGGCTTTACCGGCTATAAGGGGAATTCCGGGCTGGCCTACGAGCCGGTGTTCACCGACGACATGGTGCTTATTACGCCGGACGAGCCCTGCTATGCCGATTATAAGAACGGTGATAAAATGCCGGCGGAGATGTTTTTAAAATGCCCGTTCATCCTCAGGGAGGAGGGCTCCGGGACGAAGGAAGAGATGGAAAAGGCGCTGGTGGACGGGAAAGCCGTCTTTAAGAATGTGGCCGTTGTGGCGCGGATGAACCATATGGAGGCCATCAAGCAGGCCGTGAGCCTGGGGCTTGGCGTCTCCATCGTGTCGGAGCTGGCGGTGCGCCACTGTGCGGAAAGCGAGGGACTCCGGTATTTTAAGATCGAGGGCCTTAAGAAAAAACGGATTTTCTATCTGACTTACAATAAGAACCGCTGCCTGTCGCCGGCGGCCGAGGAGTTTCTGACCTTTGTCAAACGGGAGGCCAGGGCAGTGCAGGAGGGCAGTTATTGCCAGGTATAGGATTTTTCTATCGAATATTCCTATGAATTGGTTTTTTGAATTAGACGAAAGATGGTTCTTTTGGTAAAATTGACGGTACGGACTGGGACGTTTTTCGTTCGTTCCGTCCAAGTTTGCCAAAAGAAAAGGGGTATTTGAGATGAATTTAGCTGCTAACAAAAAGACGCTCCTTGTATCAGGCGTCATTCTCGGCGTGATTGCCGCGGTTCTCGCTTATATGGGGAACCCGAAGAACATGGCGATGTGTATCGCCTGCTTTATCCGTGATTCGGCCGGTGCCATGAAGCTCCATACGGCGCCTATTGTACAGTACATGCGGCCGGAAATTGTCGGCATTGTCTGCGGCGCGTTTTTGGTTTCCGTCTGCATGAAGGAGTACCGCTCGACGGCCGGTTCGTCGCCGATGATCCGGTTTATCCTCGGCGTCATCATGATGATCGGGTCTTTGGCCTTCCTTGGCTGCCCGCTGCGTATGGTGATCCGTATGTCTGCCGGTGATTTGAACGCTTATGTAGGCTTCGTGGGCTTTGTGGCCGGTATCTTTACGGGAACGCTGGCGTTAAAGCGCGGCTTCTCCCTGGGACGTTCCTATACGATCCAGAAGGCATCGGGAGCCATCCTTCCGATTGTGCTTGTTTTCCTTCTGATTTTAAGCGTTGCCACGCCGTTATTTGCCTTCAGTGAGAGCGGCCCCGGAAGCATGCATGCGCCGCTTCTCGTTTCTCTGATCGGCGGCCTCGTATTCGGAGCCATCGCCCAGAGATGCAGAACCTGCTTTGCAGGAAGCATCCGCGACGTGATTTTAATGAAGAATTTCGACCTGATTACCATCATTGGCGGCTTTTTCGCCGTGATGTTAGTCTTTAACCTGGCCACTGGCGGGTTTAAGCTCTCCTTCGACGGACAGCCCGTTGCCCATGCACAGCACATCTGGAACTTCCTTGGCCTTTATGCCGTAGGATTTGCTGCTGTCCTGGCAGGCGGATGCCCCTTAAGACAGCTGATTCTGGCCGGTCAGGGTTCCTCTGACTCTGCCGTGACGTTCTTAGGCCTTCTTGTGGGTGCTGCCTTCTGCCATAATTTCAGCCTGGCAGGCGTTGCTGCCGCGGCGGCTACGGAGACGACGGCGGCTGTTGCAGGCGGCCCGGGAATCTACGGACAGGCAGCCGTTATTATCTGTATTGTGGTGCTGTTCATCATCGGGTTTGGAAAGAAAGAGAGGTAACTGCCATGTATGAAGTAGATGCAAGAGGATTGTCGTGCCCGGAGCCGGTTATGCTGACGTCCCAGGCTTTAAAGAGCCATGGAAAGGAAGCCATCAAGGTTCTTGTCAGCGAGCCGCATACACGTGCGAATGTGGAGAAATTCGCAAAGAGCCAGGGCCGTACCGTGACGGTGACGGAAAAGGGCGACGAATTTGAGCTGGTGATCCAGTAGAAAAGAGATTTCATGAGAAAAAAAGAGCTGAAACTGATTGTTACCTTCCATACGACGGCCGATGCCATTGCGGTGGAGAAGGCGTGTAAGGAAAGGGAAATCCCCGGACGGATGATTCCGGTTCCCAGGGAGCTTTCCGCCGGCTGCGGTTTAGCCTGGTGCATGGCGCCGGAGGGCCGGGAAAAGATGGAAGGGCTGCTTTCTTCCCTGAACCTGGAGTCAGAGGAGATGGCGGAGATTTTATACTAAGGATGAAAGGGCAGATGGTTTTCACCGGCTTTCCGGGGAATGGCCGGATGCCCTTTTTGTTTCATAGGAAATTGCGTCCTATGTAACAAAAACGCTCCGCGAGGATGTGCACTTCGCGCAGAGGAATATGGCTGCCGGCGCAGCCGCGCTTTGGCGCGTGTGTGCGCCGTAGCGCACACTTTTTTATACGAGGAGGAAAAGGTATGGCAGAGATTTATCTTGACAATGCGGCGACAACCATGAAAAAGCCGGACTGTGTGATTGACGCGGTGGTGTCAGCCATGAGGCATATGGGAAATTCCGGGCGCGGGGCCCACGAGGCGTCCCTCGACGCGTCCAGGGTGATTTTTGAGACAAGGGAGCGGTTATCTTCCATGTTCCATTTGGGGAACCCGAAACAGGTGGCGTTCACCTGCAATTCCACAGAGGCGTTAAACACGGCGATTTTCGGGCTTTTCGGGCCCGGTGACCATATTATTTCCACGGTGATGGAGCACAACTCGGTGCTGCGCCCCCTTTACCGTATGGAAAAGCAGGGGGCGTCGGTGACGTTCCTTCCCTGCGATGAGCTTGGCAGGCTGCGGACAGACTTGCTTTCCTCGGCGCTGCGGCCGGAGACGAAGGGGGTTGTCTGCACTCATGCGTCGAACCTGACGGGGAATGCCAATGACCTGGAGTTTATCGGGAAATTCTGCCGGGAACACGGACTGCTTTTTGTGGTGGACGCCTCCCAGACGGCAGGAGTTCTTCCGATTGATATGGAAAAGATGAACATTGATGTCCTCTGCTTTACGGGGCACAAGGGGCTTTACGGCCCTCAGGGTACCGGCGGAATCTGCGTCCGGGAAGGCGTTGCGGTGGCGCCGCTGAAATCCGGCGGCAGCGGTGTGCAGACATATTTAAAGGAACATCCCCATGAGATGCCGACGGCTCTTGAAGCCGGGACGTTAAACGGCCACGGCATTGCCGGGCTCCATGCGGCTTTAGGCTTCCTTATGGAGACGGGCACCGATGCGGTCCATGAAAAGGAAGTCCGGCTGATGCGGCGGTTCTATGACGGGATTAAGGACATTCCCGGCGTGAAGATTTACGGCGATTTCTCCACGGATCACCGGGCGGCCGTCATCGCCATCAATATCCGGGACTACGATTCGTCGGAGATCAGCGACGAGCTTTCCTTTACTTATGGGATTTCCACGCGGCCGGGCGCCCACTGCGCGCCGCTCATGCATGAGTCCATGGGAACCGTGGAACAGGGGATGGTGCGGTTTTCGATTTCCTGGTTCAATACGGAAGAAGAGATCGATGAGGCCATAAGAGCGGTGAGAGAGATTGCGGAAGAGTAAAATGTATAAAAAACTTTATGTATGGTACTTTTTGCTGGGGCTGATTTGCTTTTGGCAGTTTCTTCGGCCTCTTGAACCGGGAGAGGAATGGCTTCGCATTTTTGCGGCGTTTTTTCTAATCCTTCGGGCCGCAGCCTTTTTCCTCGTGTGGAAAAATCGGGAGAATTTTTGCCTGATGCTCCGAAAAGGGCATGTGTGGAAGCGGGAGATGGAAGCGGAAAGCATGGAGAACACACTTTTGTGGATGTATGTCATAGCGGAGGGAGCATGGCTTGGCTGCATTTTCCCGCAAATGTTTTCTCTGTTTCAGCCTTTAGAGAGATTCGTTTTTCTGATGCATTTTACGATGGCGCTTTTATTTGCGCTGGATGCCCAGAGCGGTATCCTTTCTGCTTTGCCGAAAGGAAAAAGGATGTTCGGATTTCCGGTTGTCAGCATGCTTTTGGTTGCCGCTCTTACTGTAAGGAATTTTGAAGCGAAGACAGCTCCTTTGCCGGATGCGGCTGTTTTGCTTTTGGCTCTCATGTATTTTGAAATGGGAGCGGGGATTCTTATTCGACTGCATGAGAACCGGGCGCAGTGACGGGATGGGAAATTTGTCGGTATTTCTGTCAGCACACAGGGAAAACAGAATCCTGTCATTGAGAAGCCGGAAAGAATGTGTTATACTGGTGACACGGAAAGTCAGAGCACATCATAATGGCGGCCTACCCTCCCAAGATCGGAGGGGCTAACCCTCCAGATGAAAGAAAGGAGGGCGAGCCAATGTATGTTACATATCAGGACTTAGTCCAGATTGGAATATTCATTGTAGCCCTTGTAAGTCTGATTTATCAGATGCTCAAGGGAAGAAAATAGCCGCCACTACCAGCAATAGTGACGGCTGACCTCGTGTGAGGTAAAGCTACTTATTGTTGAGGGTAGGCCGTGTGTTTCTGGCTTTCCTTCTTTCTATTATCAATATAACACAACCGGCGGCATGGTGCAAGCGGATTCTTTCTTTTAACCGATCTGTCACGTGCAGAATTTCCTTTAGTAAACCAGCGCAGGAGAAGGAAGAAACAGAACATAAGTTCGTAAAGAAAAAACACTTGACACCCGCCCTGTTTTATAGTATGATTACGCAGGTGATCGGAAATGGAAAAAATTGTGGAACAGGGGCTTTTGTATGATTTTTACGGTGAGCTCCTGACCGAGCATCAGAGGCACATCTATGAGGATGTGGTCTTCAATGACATGTCCCTAAGCGAAATCGCCGAGGAACAGGGGATCAGCAGGCAGGGGGTTCATGACCTGGTGAAGCGCTGTGACAGGATTCTTGGCGGCTACGAGGAAAAGCTCGGGCTTGTTGACAAGTTCAACAGGACGAAGAAAATGGTCGAGGAAATCAGGACGCTGGCCGGTGCTTATAAGGAAACCGGCGATATGAGCCTGATCGACCGCATCGAAGAGATTTCCGGGGAAATCGGACAGCTTTGACATTGAAGGAGAGATTGCATGGCATTTGAGAGTTTGGCCGATAAGCTTCAGAACGTCTTTAAGAATTTAAGAGGCAAGGGCCGCCTTACGGAAGCCGATGTGAAGACAGCCTTAAAGGAAGTCAAGATGGCGCTTCTCGAGGCGGACGTAAGCTTTAAGGTTGTAAAGCAGTTTATAAGCTCTGTCCAGGAGCGGGCCGTCGGCCAGGATGTGCTGACAAGCCTGACGCCGGGGCAGATGGTCATAAAAATCGTAAACGAAGAGCTTGTGAAGCTCATGGGCTCCGAGACGACAGAAATCGCCTTAAAGCCCCAGAGCGAGATTACGGTCATCATGATGATTGGTCTCCAGGGCGCCGGCAAGACGACGACGACGGCGAAGTTAGCCGGAAAGTTTAAGGCCAAGGGCAGGAAGCCGCTTCTTGCGGCCTGCGATATCTACCGCCCGGCGGCTATCAAGCAGCTTCAGGTCAACGGCGAGAAGGTGGGCGTGCCGGTGTTCTCCATGGGAGACAGCCAGAGCCCGGTCAATATCGCCAAAGCGGCCATTGAGCATGCGAAAAAAGAGGGCATGAACCTGGTGTTCCTCGATACGGCCGGACGTCTCCAGATTGATGAATCCATGATGGATGAACTGGTGGACATCAAGGCGGCCGTGACGGTGGATCAGACGATCCTCGTGGTGGACGCCATGACGGGCCAGGATGCCGTCAATGTGGCCGGTACCTTCAATGAGAAAATCGGCGTCGACGGCGTGATTTTAACGAAGCTGGACGGCGACACGAGAGGCGGCGCGGCGCTTTCCATCCGCGCAGTGACGGGGCGGCCAATTCTGTACGTCGGTATGGGAGAGAAGCTTTCCGATTTGGAACAGTTTTATCCTGACCGGATGGCCTCAAGGATTCTTGGAATGGGAGATATCCTGTCCTTGATCGAAAAGGCTGAATTCGATGTCAGCGAGGAAAAGGCCAAAGAGATGAGCCAGAAGCTCCGGAAGGCCGAGTTTGATTTCAATGATTTCCTGGATCAGATGCGCCAGATCAAAAAGATGGGCGGCATGGCGAGTATCTTAACGATGATGCCCGGCATGAACCAGATGAAGGGAAATCTTGATATAGATGAAAAGTCCATGGATCGGGTGGAAGCCATTATCCTGTCCATGACGAAAGAGGAACGCACCAATCCGTCTCTTTTGAACCCCTCGAGAAAGCAGAGGATCGCAAAGGGCGCCGGCGTCGATATCGCCGAAGTCAACCGGATCGTCAAGCAGTTCGAGCAGTCGAAGAAGCTCATGAAACAGCTTCCCGGCATGATGGGCGGAAAGAGAAGGGGCGGCCTCGGCGGAATGATGGGCAAGTTTAAGCTCCCGTTCTAGCCGCAAAATGAAGACAGCAATGCATTCCGCATGCTTATAGAAACAGATTCCAAGGAGGTGAAAATAACATGGCAGTAAAGATGAGACTTAGAAGAATGGGTCAGAAAAAGGCTCCTTTTTATAGAATTGTCGTTGCTGATTCCCGTTCCCCGAGAGATGGAAGATTCATCGAGGAGGTTGGATACTACGATCCGAACTGTGAGCCGAGCGTAGTGAAGTTCAACGAGGAAGCAGCAAAAAAGTGGTTATCCACAGGTGCTCAGCCGACAGAGACAGTTGGCAAGCTTTTAAAAGTAGCCGGCATCATCCAGTAATGCGAGGTGTGATTGATGAAAGAATTGGTCGAAGTGATTGCTAAAGCACTGGTTGATAATCCAGACGAGGTTGTGGTTACGGAAACGGAGAAGGAAGACGAGATTATTGTCGAGCTGAAGGTTGCCTCCGGCGATATGGGAAAGGTAATCGGAAAGCAGGGCAGAATCGCCAAAGCGATCCGTTCCGTCGTAAAGGCCGCATCCTCCAAGATGGAAAAGAAAGTTATTGTTGAAATTCAGTAACGCAGAGGGCTGTAATCAGAGTTCACTTTGATTGCGGCTCTTTTTCTGATAAAGGAGAATTTGATGGAACAGCTTCTCAGGGTGGGCGTCGTGACGACGACCCATGGCGTCCGCGGGGAGGTCAAGGTTTTCCCGACTACCGACGACGCGGAACGCTTTAAAAAACTGAAATCCGTGATCCTGGATCTTGGAAGGGAGAAACGGACGCTGGAGATCGAGCAGGTTCGTTTCTTTAAGAACCTGGTAATTTTGAAATTTAAAGGGCTCGATTCCATGAACGACGTGGAGGGCTTCCGGAAAAAGGATCTCCTCGTGACGAGGGAGCAGGCAGTGGAGCTTTCGGAGGATGAATATTTCATTGCGGATCTCATCGGCCTTTCGGTTGTGGATGAAGACGGGGAGCGGCTCGGGACGCTCTCGGACGTGCTCCAGACCGGCGCCAACGATGTGTATGTGGTGAAGACGGAGGCGGGAAAGGAGCTTCTGCTTCCAGCCATCGGCGAATGCGTTTTGAAGGTGGATCTTGCAGCCCAGGAAATGACCGTTCATGTGATGGACGGCCTTCTGGATCTTTAAGCGGAGGTACGGGATGAATTTTCATGTTCTGACTTTATTTCCCGAGATGGTGACAAACGGATTAAACACCAGCATTCTGGGGCGGGCGGCCTCCAAGGGGCTTTTGTCTTTTGAGGCTGTCAATATCCGGGATTATACGCTGGAGCGCCATGGGCAGGTAGATGATTATCCTTACGGCGGCGGCGCAGGCATGGTGATGCAGGCGGAGCCCATCTACCGGGCTTACGAGGTGCTCTGCGGGCGGATCGGAAAGCGGCCGCGGGTCGTCTACATGACGCCCCAGGGCCGCGTGTTCAACCAGAAAATCGCAGAGGAGCTGTCAAAAGAGGAAGAGCTTGTGTTTCTCTGCGGCCATTACGAGGGCGTTGACGAGCGGGTTCTGGATATGATCGTGACGGATTCTCTGTCGGCCGGGGACTATGTGCTGACCGGCGGAGAGCTTCCGGCCATGATGATGATCGACTGTATTTCCAGGCTGATCCCCGGCGTTTTAAATAACGGCGATTCGGCGGAGTTTGAGTCTTTCCATGACAATCTTCTGGAATATCCCCAGTACACCAGGCCAGAGGAGTTCATGGGGAGAAAGGTTCCGGAAATCCTGCTTTCCGGCCATCATGCCAACATTGACAAATGGCGCAGGGAGCAGTCGATTATCCGCACGCTCGAGAGGCGGCCGGAGCTCCTTTCGGAGGCGGAGCTTTCCAAAAAAGAGCGGGCATTTTTAGAAAAGCTTCTGGAGGAGAGACGGCAGGAAGAGACGGCCCAGGAGAAGGAAAATTTGCCGTAATTGGGCTTGACTTTTTTAAGGCCCTTATGCTATAATTTTAACTCGTGAAACAAGAGATGTTCCTCTGCCGCCTGATTTTGCGGGTAAGAACGTCGACTATATCAAGGAGGTTCATGAAACATGAACGATATTATTAAGAATATTGAAGCTGCTCAGTTAAAAGAGACTGTTCCGAGCTTCAACGTAGGCGATACCGTTAAGGTATATGCAAAGATCAAGGAAGGCAACCGCGAGAGAATCCAGGTATTTGAAGGAACTGTCATCAAGAGACAGAACGGCGGCGTAAGAGAAACCTTCACCGTAAGAAAGAATTCCAACGGTATCGGCGTTGAGAAGACCTGGCCGCTTCACTCCCCGTCCGTAGAGAACGTGGAAGTCGTAAGAAGAGGTAAGGTAAGACGTGCGAAACTCTACTACTTAAGAGACCGCGTCGGCAAGGCTGCTAAGGTAAAAGAACTGGTTAAGTAATTGATCTGGCGGATTCAAGGGACAATGCAAATTGTCCCTTGTTCTATATATACGCATGCAACAGGCCGGCACAGACCGGCGAAGGAGTGTTTGAATTGGAGCAGAATCGGATCCATCTCGTCGTGAACTGGATCGTGGACATTGTTGTGATGATTGTGCTGGCCTGCTATACGGTCTATGCCTTCGGCGGCCGGGCGGCAGTGAACGGGCATTCCATGGAGCCGGTGCTGGCTTCGGGGGATGTGGTTCTTTTAAACCGCCTGGCGTATGACCTGGGAAAGCCGGATCGGTTTGACATTATCGCGTTCCGGCAGGGCGATTCGGCCGTGAGCATCAAGCGTGTCATCGGCCTTCCTGGCGAGACGGTTCAGATCCGGGATCAGGCCGTGTACATCAACGGCGAGCGCCTGGAGGCGGAGAGCGGTCTGGAAGCCGTCTCCATCGCAGGCGCGGCGGAGTTCCCTGTGGAACTTTCGGAAAACGAATATTTTGTTTTGGGCGACAATCGGGATTCCAGCGAGGACAGCCGGTTTTCCGGGACGGGAAATGTGAAGCGAGAGCAGATTTTAGGAAAGGTCTGGCTCCGACTGGAACCCTTTTCGGAATTCGGGCTGATCCATTCTTAGGAGGAAATTTATGCATATACAGTGGTATCCGGGACATATGACAAAGGCGGTCCGCGCCATGAAGGAAGATATCCGGCTTGTGGATCTGATTATTGAGCTGGTGGATGCCAGGGCTCCCATGTCCAGCCGGAATCCGGATATTGATGAGCTTGGAAAGGGGAAGGGACGCCTGATCCTTTTAAATAAATCTGACCTGGCAGACGAGGCGGGAAATGAGGCATGGAGCCGGTATTTTAAGGAGCTTGGCTTTGAGGTCTTAAAAATCGACGCCCGCGCCAAGGGGACGTTAAAGCAGATCAGCCAGGCTGTCCAGGCGGCCTGCCGGGAAAAAATCGAGAGGGACAGGAAGCGTGGAATTTTAAACCGTCCCGTCCGCGCCATGGTGGCCGGCATTCCCAACGTGGGAAAGTCCACGTTTATCAACAGCCTGGCGGGAAGAGCCTGCGCGAAAACCGGGAACAAGCCGGGCGTGACGAAGGGGAACCAGTGGATCCGCTTAAATAAGCAGGTGGAGCTTCTCGACACGCCGGGAATTTTGTGGCCGAAGTTTGAGGATCAGGCCGTGGGTCTGAAACTGGCGTTTCTCGGTTCCATCAACGAGGAGATCTTAAACAAGGAAGAGCTGGCATGTGAGCTGATTGCATGGCTTTCCGGGCGGAATCCCGGCCTTCTGGCGGAAAAATACGGCCTTCCGGATGAAAACGGCGCCCCGGCTGAGGTCCTTGGCGATATTGCAGAGGCGCGCTCCTGCTTAAAAAAAGGCGGGGAGTTCGACACGGAACGGGCGGCAAGGCTGCTTTTGGAGGATTTTAAAAACGGGAAGCTGGGGCGGATTACGCTGGAGTTCCCGGAGGAATACAAAAAGGCGGATGAGTAGGCAATGGGAAGGACACTGAAGGGAGAACGGCTGGAAAAAGAGCTTTTAAGGCTTGACGCCATGAAGGAATTTGAGCGGGAATATGAGGGCTTTGGCCTTGTCTGCGGCATCGACGAGGCGGGGAGAGGGCCCCTGGCCGGGCCGGTGGTTGCCGGGGCGGCCATACTTCCTGCCGACTGCACAATCCTTTATTTAAACGATTCCAAGAAGCTTTCGGAAAAGCGGAGAGAGGAACTGTTTCTGGAGATTCAGGAAAAGGCCGTGGCCTGGAGCACCGGCATGGCCTCCCCGGAGCGGATTGACGAAATCAATATCTTAAACGCCACGTATGAGGCCATGCGGGAGGCCATCGAAGGGCTTTCCGTACAGCCGCAGGTGCTTTTAAACGATGCGGTGACGATTCCAGACATTGCGCTGCGCCAGGTGCCGATCATCAAAGGCGACGCCAAAAGCGTGTCCATTGCGGCGGCCAGCATCTTAGCTAAGGTGACGAGGGATCATATGATGGCGGAGTATGCGAAGCTCTACCCCGAGTACGGCTTTGAAAAGCACAAGGGGTACGGAACGGCGGCGCATATTGCGGCTTTAAGGGAGTTTGGGCCGTGCCCGATCCACCGAAAGAGCTTTATCAAAAATTTCGTTTCCGAGTAAGCCGAAAGAGGGAAAATGGGGTACAATAACAGGGAAACCGGAAGCCGTTACGAGAGAGAAATCGCCGCGTATCTGGAAAAGCGCGGGTTTGTGATTCTTGAAAAAAATTACAGGTGCCGGAGCGGGGAGATCGACCTGATTGCAAGGGACGGACGGTACCTTGTGTTTATTGAGGTCAAATACCGGAAAAGCGGCGCGGCCGGTACGGCCCTGGAAGCCATTTCGCCGAAAAAGGTTTTGAAGGTCAGGCAGACCGCAGCTTACTATCTCTATGAAAAAGGGCTTCCCGAGGACACGCCCTGCCGGTTTGATGCGGCGGGAGTTGACGGGGAGACTGTCACGTACAGGAAGGACGCATTTTGACCCGGAGGGATTTTATGTATCAGTGGATCCGAAAAGACAACAGCAGCACGCCGATGCGTGAGATCACAAGCGCCGGCGTTACATATCTTGCGTTCCCGGCGCTTTTAGAGAGCGGCATGGTGCGCCACGGCTTTTCCACCAGGATGGGCGGCGTAAGCGAAGGGCCGTATGCCACGATGAATTTTTCCTTTACCCGCGGCGATGACCCGGAGGCCGTGAGGGAAAATTACAGGCGGATGGCAGAAGCCCTCCGCGTGGACATGGAAAAGATGGTTCTCACCTGGCAGACTCACACGACGAATGTGCGTGTCGTCTCCGAGGAAGACCTTGGGAAGGGGATTATAAAGGAGCGGGACTACCGGGATGTGGACGGGCTTGTGACGGACATGCCGGACGTTACGCTTGTGACATTTTTTGCCGACTGTGTGCCCTTATATTTTCTGGATAAGAAGAACCATGCCATCGGGCTTTCCCATTCCGGCTGGCGCGGCACCGTGAAGCGGATGGGCGAAAAGACCCTTGAGACCATGGCGGAGGCCTTCGGGACGCGGCCGGAGGATGTGACCGCCTGCATCGGCCCCAGCATCTGCATGGACTGCTACGAGGTCGGCGGCGAGGTCATCGAGGAATTCGCGGCTGAATTTCCGGAAGCCGTCCATGACCGGCTTTTTTATAAAAAGGAAAATGGGAAGTACATGTTAAATTTATGGGAGGCCAACCGGATTGTCCTCACGGACGCCGGGATCCGGGAAGAAAATCTTTCTGTGACGGATATCTGCACCCACTGCAACCCGGAGCTTTTGTTCTCCCACAGGCGGAGCCCCGAAAAGCGCGGCAACCTCTGTGCGTTCCTTTGTTTGAATCGTTCATAATTTCCTGTTAATGACAAAAAACGAAAAACCTTCTAGTGTATATTCTTTTTCTGCGTCCATACTAGGAATGTACCAAGAAGCACCGGAGCAATCACTTGAATCTGACTCCGGTAATACTAAAAAAGGAGGCGTTTTTATGTCTAACACAAACAGTTCTTCCAACCGTGTATCCGTACCGGAAGCCAAGGAGGCTATGGACAAGTTCAAAATGGAGGTTGCTACCGAGTTAGGTGTGCCGCTTACCAATGGCTATAATGGGAACCTGACGTCTTACCAGAACGGCAGCGTCGGCGGCTATATGGTTAAGAAGATGATCGAGGCCCAGGAAAAGCAGATGGCTGGCAAATAAAGCATAAAAAGCCATGAAGAAGGTCCCTTTCCGAAGAAATTTCGGAAGGGGATTTTCTATGTCGCGGCCGGCGGGAGAAAGCCGGAAAATTTCGGGAAAAACAGCTTGTATCTCAGAGCTTTTGATATTATAATGAAACAGAAACAGCGTCAGAAAGGAATGCCTATGAGAGTAATTGCCGGCAGCGCGAGGCGGCTGCAGCTAAAAACCGCCCCTGGAATGGAGACCAGGCCGACGACCGACCGAATCAAGGAAACTTTATTCAACATGCTTCAGGATGACATTTACGGGAGCCGGTTCCTCGATCTGTTTTCCGGCAGCGGCGCCATCGGCATCGAAGCCTTAAGCCGCGGCGCAGAGTGCGCCGTGTTCGTGGAAAACGGCACGGAACAGCTTTCCTGCATCCGGGAAAACCTTAAGACGACGCATCTGGCGGAGAAAGCCACGGTGCTGGCTTCGGATGTGCTTTCGGGGCTTCGTGAGCTGGAAAGGCGCGGGCTCCGGTTCGATTTCGTGTTCATGGATCCGCCTTACCGAATGGAGCACGAAAAAAACGTCCTTTTGGCGTTAAAAGCATCGCCGCTCATTGATGAAGACAGCCTCATCATCGCAGAGGCCTCAAAGGAGACGGACTTCTCCTATGCCGAAGGACTGGGGTACGAGCTTGTGCGGTGCAAGGTCTATAAGACCAATAAGCATGTATTCTTTAAAAAAAGATAAAAGCAAAGGACAGACAGCAAAACCATGAAAAATGCAATTTATCCGGGCAGCTTTGACCCGGTCACACTTGGACATATCGACATAATCAGGCGCTCTGCGGAGCTTTTCGACCACCTGATTATTGCCGTTCTCAATAACAGTGCGAAGAAGCCGCTCTTTACCGTGGAGGAACGGGTACATATGTTAAAGGAGGTCACGAAGGACATCCCCAACACAGAGGTTTTAAGCTTCGGCGGCCTGACGGTGGAATTTGCCAGGGAATGCGGCGCCCATGCACTTGTGCGCGGGCTTCGTGCAGTCACGGATTTTGAGTACGAACTCCAGCTCGCCCAGCTAAACCGGGTGATTGCGCCGGAGATTGACACGGTATTTCTCACGACAAATCTGAAATATGCGTATTTAAGCTCCAGCTCCGTCAAGGAGGTGGCAGCCTACGGCGGCGATATCAGCTCGTTTGTGACGCCGTATGTGGAAGAGCGGGTTCATGAAAAGTTTCAAAGGATAGAAAAATAAGAAAGGGCGAGGTAAGAGGTTATGAGCAGAATCGAGCAGTTAATCACCGAAATTGAAGAATATATCGACAGCTGTAAATTCCAGCCGCTGTCTACGACGAAAATCATTGTAAATAAAGAGGAGTTGGACGAGCTTCTTGTGGAGCTGCGGCTGCGGATCCCTGATGAGATCAAGCAGTATCAGAAGATTATCAGCAATCAGGATGCGATTATCTCCGATGCCCAGGCAAAGGCCGACGCCATGTTAGCCGACGCGACGGCTCAGACAAACGAGCTTGTGAACGAGCATGAGATCATGCAGAAGGCATATGCCCACGCCAACGAGATCATTGAACAGGCCCAGGCGCAGGCCCAGGCCATCCTGGACAACGCGGTGAACGACGCCAACAACATCCGCCAGGGCTCCATCCAGTACACGGACGACATGTTAAAGAGCCTTCAGACCATCATCAATCACTCCATGGAAGGCGCTCAGAGCCGTTTCGACGCCTACATGAATTCCATGAAGTCCAGCTATGATATCGTTTCCTCTAACCGTCAGGAGCTTTCCGCCGGCATCATCACGGAAAAAGAAGAGGAAAGCCAGGAAAGCGGCGAACAGTAAGAAAGAAAAAGAAAAAGGAAAGCGCCCCGTGAAGGAGTTTCCAGAAAAAATAGTGCCGGATGGAAAGTCCGGCCTTTTTTTCGTCTGCCGCCGGAGTTTCTGGCGCATCCGGAACGGCCAGGACAGCTTTTGTCTGGAACAGGCCGGAAAAGCCGCCGAAGGCCAGCGCAGCCATGGAGGCGGCGCCGGAAAAGGGGAACGGCAGGGCGGCGGCCAGTTCTTTGATGCCGGTCGTCATTTCCATGGCGCCAATGAGAAGGAGCCTTAAAAGAGGCGGGAGAACCCGGCTGCTTTTTAAGAAAACGATGGCAATGGAAAAAATCATTAAATACCCGCCGATTTTACAGAGGATTCCCATGGCGTTTAAGATCGCCTCGTCGCTTGTCTGGGAGGGCGCAGGCCGCAAAAGCCCGCCGGGACGGTTCCGTTCTCTTTGACGTCCGGGATAGAGAACCATGGCGAGGGGGACGATGAGAAGAAGCGGCCCGTACATGGAGAAAACGACGGAAAAAAGGGACGCCTGCCCGGAAAAAAGCGGCCAGACGTACCCCAACAGGAACATGGGACTCGGATGGTTGCAGACGGCGAGAAGGAACCGCGCTTCGTTTTCGGAAATCCGCCCTTCGTGCAGAAAGTCGGCGCATGTTTTGGCGCCCATGGGGCAGCCGCAGAAAAAACCGGCCAAGAGCACGTAGACGCCTGGCTTTGAGAGGCCAAGAAGCGGGCCGAGAATAAGATGAAAGGGCGCCGTCAGGATCCCGATGCCGCCGCCGGAGACGATGAGGCCGGAGAGCACCATAAAGGGAAAAAGGGCCGGAACTACGAAGCTGTACCACAGGAGCAGACCGTTTTTTGCGCCTTCCGTCACATAGGCAGAATGAAGGAGCATGAGTGGGCAGAGGGCGCAGAGGAGAAGAGAAGAAACCAGGGAAGCGGCGGATTTTTTCATGGGCACCTGAATAGAATCTCATTGATAAAGCTTATGAAAACGGCGGCGATTGTATGAGGCTTCTGCTCCTTTTCCTTCTGGCGGCTTTTAACAGCTTCCTTGCCGGGTGGCTGGACTCTTATACCAACTATGACAGGCTTTCTTCCTATGCCTGGGAGAGCGACGAGTTTCGCGCCTTAAAGCTCGGTGAGGCCATTGCGGGAGAAGCGAACCTGGACGGCGATGCCGTGGCGGCGCTTATGGCAGAACATGGCTTTGACCTTACGGGCTTTAAGCTTCGGACGCCGCTTTCCATCCGTTATCCGAAGGAGAGGACGGCAGGCTTTAAAAAGCTTTCTGCCGCATACGGGATGCTGTTTGACGATCTCAAATATTTTCCGGTGCCGAAAAGCCTGTTTTCCGATACGCCGGACGTTTCCTATTCCGACGGCTGGATGGAGAAAAGAAGCTACGGCGGCGAGCGGGGACATGAGGGCTGCGACATCATGGGAAGCGAGCGGGAGCGCGGGTTTTACCCCGTCGTCAGCATCACCGACGGCACCGTGGAGAAGGTGGGCTGGCTGGAAAAGGGCGGATGGCGCATCGGCATCCGCGCACCGTCGGGGGCTTATTTTTATTATGCCCATTTGTACCGGTATGAAAAGGAATGGAGCGAGGGCGATGAAGTCCGCGCCGGGGAGCTTTTGGGATTCATGGGGGATTCCGGCTACGGGCCAGAGGGAACGACGGGCATGTTCGATGTCCATCTCCATCTCGGCGTCTATTTAAGGACGGATCACTATGAAGAGCTTTCCGTAAATCCCTACTGGATTTTGCGGTTTCTGGAAAAATACCGGCTGGAATACGCCTATTAGCGCGTTTGGAATTGTACTTTCCGCCTAATTCTGGTATGATAGAAGGACAGCGGGAGATATTGGAGGAAAAGGCAGATGGCAAAGAAGCTGCGTCTCGATAAATATCTGGCGGACATGGGGCTTGGAACCAGGAGCCAGATCCGCGATGCCATAAAAAAAGGCCGGGCATCCGTGGGAGGCGAAACGGTAAAAGAGCCGGAGATGAAGGTGGATCCGGAATGTGACCAGGTGGAGTTTGACGGACATGCCGTCGGCTATGTGGATTTTGAATATTACATGCTTTATAAGCCGGCCGGCACCGTCAGCGCCACCGAGGACGGCCGTTATCCCACGGTACTTTCCCTGATTGACGGGCGGAACAGGAAGGACTTGTTCCCCGTGGGGCGGCTCGATCTGGACACGGAGGGATTCCTTCTCATCACAAACGACGGGGAGCTGGCCCACCGGCTTTTGTCGCCGAAGCGCCATGTGGACAAGGTCTATTACGCCAGGTGCGGCGGGAAAATCCCGGAGGATGCGGTTTCCAAGTTTCGGGAGGGACTTCTGCTTCCCGACGGGCTTTCCTGTATGCCGGCAGAGCTTGAGGTTCTCGCGGACGGGACAGACGGCGAAGCAGAAGTGCGCCTGACCCTTCACGAGGGGAAGTTCCATCAGGTGAAGCGGATGATGGAAGCCATCGGCTGCCCCGTCCGCTACTTAAAGCGCCTTTCCATGGGGCCGCTTACGCTTGATGAAAGCCTTTCCCCCGGCGGGTACCGGCCGTTAAATGAAGAAGAATTGGAGCTTTTAAAGCAGATATGAGGAACGAATTTTTAAATGGGAAAAAAGCCGTCCTTTTTGATCTCGACGGGACGCTGGTGGATTCCATGTGGATGTGGAAGGACATCGACATCGAGTTTCTGGGACGGTTCGGATACGGTTTGCCGGAGGATCTCCAGAGGGAGATCGAGGGCATGAGCTTTTCGGAGACGGCTTCTTATTTTAAAGAGCGGTTCTCGCTCCCGATGACGGTCGAGGAGATCAAGGACTGCTGGATTGCCATGTCCATCGAAAAATACAGGACGGAAGTGGGGTTAAAGCCCGGCGCCCTGGAGTTTTTAAAATACTGCCGGGAGCGCGGGATCCGCACGGGTGTCGCCACCAGCAACGGGCGCGACATGGTGGACGCGGTGATTGAATCCTTAAAAATCGGGGATTATCTTGGTGAGGTAGCGACGGCCTGCGAGGTGGAGGCCGGGAAGCCGGAGCCGGATATCTATCTGGAGGTGGCAAGACGGCTTTCCGTAGAGCCGGAGGAGTGCCTGGTTTTCGAGGATATCCCGGCTGGAATCGTGGCCGGAAAGAGGGCCGGTATGACGGTGCTGGCCGTCCAGGATGAATTTTCAAAGGATTTGGAGACAGAGAAACGAGAGCTTGCGGACGGTTTCATCCGCGACTATTTTGAATTACTTCAGTGAGGTTTTTATGATACAGGACTTTCTTCCGGTATGCCGGGATGATATGAAAAAACGCGGTTGGGAGCAGTGCGATTTCGTCTATGTCTGCGGCGACGCCTATGTGGATCATCCGTCCTTCGGACATGCCATCATAAGCCGTGTGCTGGAGTCCCATGGCTATAAGGTGGGAATTTTAGCTCAGCCGGACTGGAAAAACAAGGAGAGCATCATGGCCCTCGGCGAGCCGCGTCTCGGTTTCCTGGTGAGCGCCGGAAACATGGATTCCATGGTGAACCACTATTCCGTCTCCAAGCACAGAAGGGAGAAGGACGCCTACACGCCGGGCGGCGTCATGGGAAAGCGGCCGGACTATGCGACGGTCGTCTACTGCAACCTGATCCGCACGGTCTATAAGAAGACGCCGGTTATCATCGGCGGCATCGAAGCCAGCTTACGGCGCCTGGCCCATTACGATTACTGGTCGGGGAAGATGAAGCGGTCGATCCTTTTAGATTCCCAGGCGGATCTCATTTCCTACGGCATGGGGGAAAAATCCATTGTGGAGATTGCCGATGCCTTAAATTCCGGCCTTGACGTAAAGGACATTACATTTATTGACGGGACAGTTTATAAGACAAAGAAAAAGGACAGCATTTACGACGCCGTATTCCTGCCGGATTATGATGAGCTGAAGGCGGAAAAGAGAAAGTATGCGGAGAGCTTTTATATCCAGTACAGCAACACCGACCCGTTTTCCGGGAAGCGGTTAGCGGAGCCCTACGGCGACGTGTTCGTGGTGCAGAATCCGCCGGCAAAGCCTTTGACGACGCAGGAAATGGACGACGTGTACGCCCTTCCCTACATGCGGACGTACCATCCGTCCTATGAGGAAGCCGGCGGAATCCCGGCCATCCGCGAGGTGAAGTTCAGCCTGATAAACAACCGCGGCTGTTTCGGCGGGTGCAGCTTCTGCGCGCTGACCTTCCATCAGGGGCGGATTATCCAGGTGCGGAGCCATGAGTCCATCGTGGCGGAGGCGAAGCTTCTTACGGAAGAACCGGACTTTAAGGGCTACATTCACGACGTGGGCGGGCCGACGGCAAACTTCCGGTTCCCGGCCTGCAAAAAGCAGCTCACGAAGGGCGCATGTCCCGGAAAGCAGTGCCTGTTCCCGAAGCCGTGCGGGAACCTTATTGCCGACCATAAGGATTATATTGAGCTTTTGCGAAAGCTCCGTGCGCTACCGAAGGTGAAGAAGGTGTTCATCCGTTCCGGAATCCGCTTTGACTATGTGCTGGCCGATAAGAAAAAGGATTTCTTAAGGGAGCTCTGCGAGTACCATGTGAGCGGACAGCTAAAAGTGGCGCCGGAGCATGTGGCCGACAATGTGCTTAAGCGGATGGGAAAGCCGGAAAATGCTGTTTACCGGAAATTTGTGGACGAGTACAACCGGATGAATGAAAAGCTTGGGAAGAAGCAGTACCTTGTGCCGTACCTGATGTCGTCCCATCCCGGTTCCACGTTACATGAGGCCATCGAGCTTGCCGAGTACCTGAGAGATTTGGGCTACATGCCGGAGCAGGTACAGGATTTTTACCCGACGCCGTCGACGATTTCCACCTGCATGTATTACACGGGCCTCGACCCGCGCACCATGGAGCCGGTCTATGTGCCGACGAATCCCCATGAGAAAGCCATGCAGCGGGCCCTGATCCAGTATCGGAACCCGAAGAATTACGACCTGGTGCGGGAGGCGTTAAGGAAGGCCGGCCGCGAAGACTTAATCGGCTATGACAGGCGGTGCCTGGTACGGCCGGAGCGGAGCGGCGGGAAAGCCATGGACGGCGGAGCGCGCGCTGCGGCCGGGGCCGCCAGGAACGCAGGCGCAAAGGGCGGTGCCTTAAAAGGAAGCGGCAGTTCCGGAGCGGCGGCCGCAAAAAAAGCCATGGGCGGCGCTGTCCCGGGAAAGGGAAGCCGTGCCGGGGCCGCCGGAAAGACAGCCGGCTTTTCTGGCAGCCAGAAGAAGGCGTCTGCACCAGCGAAGAAAAAGACCATACGGAATATCCATAAATCAGTGAAGGGCAGGTAGTCGTGCATGAAAATTGCAGTTGTTACCGGGGCGTCCTCGGGAATGGGGCGCGAGATGGTGTACCAGCTTGCCGACCGGTTCGCCGGCCTGGAGGAAATCTGGGTGATCGCAAGGCGGGCAGAAAGGCTCAAAGAGTTTTCCGGCCATGTGACAGCGGCTGTGCGGATTCTCCCTCTCGACCTTACCAAAAGGGAGGATATTGAGAAACTGAAAGCAGAGCTTAAGGAGCGGGAGCCGGAAGTGAAGGTGCTCGTAAATGCGGCCGGCTTTGGAAAGACCGGCGCCTGCGGGACGATCCCGTCAGAGCTTTCCATGGACATGGTGCGGTTAAACAACGAGGCGCTTGTGGCCGTGACGGAGGCGGTGCTCCCGTATATTTCCGCAAACAGCCGGATTATCCAGTTTGCATCGGCGGCCGCCTTCCTTCCTCAGCCGGGCTTTGCCGTCTACGCGGCCACAAAGGCCTTTGTCTTAAGTTACAGCCGGGCCCTGTCTGCGGAGTTAAAGTCCAGGAAGATTTTCGTGACGGCCGTCTGTCCTGGGCCGGTGGCGACGGAATTTTTTGATATCGCCTTAAACGGCGGGAAGCTGACCTCCTATAAGAAATGGGTGACGGTGAAGCCGGAGATGGTGGTTCGCCGGGCCATTGCCGACAGCTTAATGGGAAAGGCCATGTCGGTTCCGGGACTTCCCATGAAAGCCTTTTACGTCCTCTGCCGCCTTCTTCCCCACAGCTTCCTGATGCAGTTCATTTCCTGGCAGGATGACGGAAAAAAGAAAGGAAAAAGTGAGGCAGAAGCTTGAAATACAACAGAAAGAAAGGTACCTTCGGGTACCGGAAATACCATAGAAACATGCAGTGCGCCGTGGTGGCCGTGCTGGCTGCGGCCATTCTCATCCAGCTTGGCGCAAGACAGCTTACGGCGGCTCAGTCCTTTAAAAATGTGCTGACGGTGACGGCAATCTTAACTGTCCTTCCGATGGCGAACGTGGCGTCGCCGCTTCTTGCGGCCTGGCGGTACAAAAGCATCAGCCGGGAGTTTTACGAGGCCTGCCGTCCTTATGAAGAGAAGGTGCCGATGCTCTATGAGCTGATCATCACGTCAAAGGAGATGATCCTGGCCGTGGACGCGGCGGCCGTCCATCCCTCCGGCGTTTATCTTTACTGTCCTGGGAAGACGGATGTGAAAAAGGCCGAGCAGTTTTTAAATTCCATGTTAAAAAGCTGGAAGTTGGACGGAAACGCCAGGGTAATCACGGAGGAAAATGTCTTTTTTAAGCGCCTTTCCAGCTTAAAGCCCATGACCGAAGAAGAGGACGATGGGAGCGTGGACTATACGGTGAACCTTTTAAAGAACATGTCCATGTAGGAGCGGAAAGCCATGAGAGAGATCAACATCGGAAAAAACGAGGCCGGCCAGCGGCTCGATAAATTCCTTGGAAAATACATGAGCCTGGCCGGAAAGGGCTTTCTCTATAAGATGATGCGGAAAAAGAACATCGTTTTAAACGGGAAAAAATGCGCCGGGCAGGAGCTGCTAAAGGAAGGCGACGTCTTAAAGCTCTTTCTTTCGGACGAGACCATAGAAAAATTTTCGGAGACGAAGAAGACGGCAGTCCGGGAGACGGCCCTGGACATCTTCTATGAAGACGGTGACATCCTTTTAATCAACAAGCCGTCGGGGATGCTCTCCCAGAAGGCGAAGGAGACGGACGAGTCCCTGGTGGAATACGTGATTGCCTACCTTTTAAGAACCGGGGCCGTCACGGAGGAGGAGCTAAAGACTTTCCGTCCGTCGGTCTGCAACCGTCTGGATCGGAACACCAGCGGCATCGTGGCGGCGGGGAAGACCCTGGCCGGACTCCAGATGCTTTCGGAAGTTTTCAGGGAGCGGAGCGTCCACAAATATTACCTCTGCATCGTATCCGGCGTTATGAAGGAAAGCTTGACGGCGGATGGATGGCTTTTAAAAGACGAGGCAAAGAACCAGGTGCGGATCCTCGGGAAAAAAGAGGCGGAAAGCATGTTAAAAAAAGGCGGGGAAAAGCCGCTTCCGATCCGCACAAAATATGAGCCGGTCTGCAATAACGGGGCGTACACGCTTTTAAAAGTGACGCTTTTAACGGGGCGCTCCCACCAGATCCGCGCCCATCTGGCGTCTCTCGGCCATCCGATCATCGGCGACGGGAAATACGGAAATGCGGCGGAAAACAGGCGGGCAAAAGAGCGCTACGGCGTTACCTCCCAGCTTCTCCACTCCTACCGCCTGGAGTTCCCGGAGCTTGCCGGAAGCTTTCGGAGACTTTCCGGGAAAAGCTTTGAGGCAGACCCGCCGGCAGAATTTCTTAATATGGCAGAGGGAGAACAGCTTGCTTGTTTACATAAATAATTTATGTAAACTTTAAAAGATAGACAGACATCAGAGAGAGGGCAGAACCCATGGGAACATGGAAGACGAGGGGCCTTCGCGGCTCCACACTGGAGGAATTCATCAACAGAACCAACGACAGCTACCGGGAAAAGAAGCTGGCGCTGATCCAGAAAATCCCGACGCCGATCACGCCCATCGAAATCGACAAGGAGAGCCGCCACATTACGCTGGCGTACTTCGACATGAAGAGTACGGTGGACTATATCGGGGCCGTGCAGGGCATTCCCGTCTGCTTCGACGCAAAGGAGTGCGCGGTGCGGACGTTCCCGCTCCAGAACATTCACCCGCACCAGATCGCGTTTATGAAGGAGTTTGAGGCCCAGGGGGGCGTGGCCTTTATTATCCTGTCGTTTACGGCGGAGAATGAGATTTATTACATCCCCTTCGATGTGATTGATGGCTTCTGGAAGCGGATGGAGGACGGCGGCAGGAAGAGCTTCACCTATGAAGAGGTAGTGCCGCTTTCCTGGAAAATCAGGAGCCACAGGGACATGCTGGTGCATTATCTGGAGGTGCTTCAGATGGATCTCGACCGGAAGGACGGAAACGGCGCCTGAAAAAGCAAAAACAATGATATCCGGCCGCATCCAGCGGCTGAAAATAAAGCAAAAAGGAGAATGGAATATGTCGAATGTAGTGGATAAGTTTTTACGGTATGTGGCGGTTGATACTCAGTCCGCAGAGGGGGCAGAGACAGTTCCGAGTACGGAAAAGCAGTTTGCCCTGGCAAAGCTTCTGGTGGAGGAGCTTAAGAATATCGGGGCAAAGGACGTTTCCATGAGCGACCATGGCTACGTTTACGCGACGATCCCGGCAACGGTGGAGACCGACGGGCCGGTTGTGGGCTTTCTGGCCCATATGGATACGTCGCCGGACTGCTCCGGGGAGAATGTCCATCCGCAGCTCATCAAAAATTATGACGGAAAGGACATTATCTTAAATAAGAACCTGGGCATCCATATGTGTACGGCGGATTTCCCGTATCTGAAAAATTATGTGGGCATGGATCTGATTACGACCGACGGCACGACGCTTCTTGGCGGCGACGACAAGGCCGGCATTGCCGAGATCATGACGATGGCAGAGACGCTTCTTTCCCATCCGGAAATCCCCCACGGCACCATCAAGATCGCCTTCACGCCGGATGAAGAGGTTGGACACGGCGTGGACTTCTTTGACGTTCCCGGCTGGGGTGCAGACGTGGCCTATACCGTAGACGGCGGCGCATGGGGCGAGATGGAGTATGAGACCTTCAACGCAGCGGCCATGAAGGTTACAATCCACGGAAGGAACATCCATCCCGGCAGCGCAAAGAATAAGATGAAGAATTCCCTTCTGATTGCCATGGAGTTCCAGAGTATGCTTCCGACGGCGGAAAAACCGGAGTACACGGAGATGTACGAGGGCTTCTTCCACTTAAACCATATGGCTGGCAGCGTGGAGGAGACGGAGCTTCACTACATCATCCGCGATCATGACATGGGAATCTTCGAGAACCGCAAGGCCCTCGGAAAGAAAATCGGCGATTTCTTAAATGAGAAATACGGCGCAGGCACCGTGGACGTGGATATCTCCGACACCTACTACAACATGGCAGAGAAGATCCGTCCGAACATGTATTTGATGGACGTGGCGGCAGAGGCCTTTAAGGAGCTTGGCGTTGAGACGCCGGGAGTCCGTCCGGTACGCGGCGGCACCGATGGCTCCAGGCTCTCCTACATGGGCGTTCCCTGCCCGAACCTCTGCACCGGCGGCCACAATGCCCACGGCAAATTTGAGTTTGTCTGCATTCAGTCCATGGAGAACACGGTGGCGCTGCTCCTTAAGCTGGCAGAGAAATTCAAGGATGTAAAGCGCGCATAATTCATAAGAAAAGGCTTGAACTTTTTCCGCCGCTTTGCCATAATAGCAGTGTAAGAGAAGACAAAATGATACAGAAAAGAGGCAGGTACATATATGGATTATTTGCTTTGTGTCCCGAACATGGATCGTGTTTCCAGGGATACCTGCAACGCAGTCAACAACATTCTGGCGAGGATGTCGGAAAAATATAAGCTTCGGATTATCCCGGAGCCGGTTCGCATGAAGAAGGGGAACTGTCCGGATTACTGCAAGAAATTCCGGATTTACAAAGATCTCAGAGAACCAGGCGGAAACGGCGAGGCGTACCTTCTGAAAGAAGAGGAAGAAATGATTTTAAGCGTCTGCAAGACGCCGGAGGAGGTACAGCTCATGAAAAGCTGTACTTATGCATACTGCTATCCGGCGCAGTGGGTGTTAAAGTCCTTTAAAGACAAAGAAAAACAGAAATAGATGTTCTGTGCGGCCAAAAAACGGGCGGCCCGGGGAGGTTGGTTCCTCCTTCGGGCCGCCCTGCCGTTTTTTCTAGGCCGTTTCCCTGGCGGCGCCTTTCATGGCCGTTTCCGTCAGGCTGCGGACGGTTCTTAAAAGGGAGAGATGCAGGGAGAGCGGAAGCGCATCGACGGTGGCCTCCGGCCGTTTCGTACAGCCGTCCACGCCGCCGGCCGCCACCACGCGGCGGAGCATTTCAGCTTCCTCGTCCTCCGACGGCAGCAGGTCTTTCCCGCACATGACGGAGAGGAGAGAGGCGATGCCCCATCCCCACCAGTTAGAGACGCCGGCTGCCAGAGTAAACATGGCGCTTTCCGACGCACAGATGGACTGGCCGCAGGGGACGTGGGAGCGAATTTCCCGTTCAAAGGCGCCCATTCCCATTTCATTCCCGCCGTCTCCGATGGAGATGGTGACGGCGCCGGACTTTCCCGCCTCCGAGAGGAAAAGGGCGGAATCCGTGACCATGTCGTCGATGATTTCGCCGCGCATGTTGTGGTAGTGGCCGTCGGCGGCTTTTCCCGGCCGCTCAAGGCTTATAAAGTGGGTGGGGGAGAAATCCCGGATGCAGCTTCTTATAAAAGCGTCGGTTCCCGTTTCCGGCAAGACCAAAAGCCCTGCCTTCGGCGCGCGAAAGTCCAAGGCGGCCTTTAAAAGCGGCGCCGAGGCGGCATCGGTAACGACGAGGGCCTGGCATCCGGCACCTGTCAGGGCCGCCGCCAGGTTCGCGGTTCCGGAGGGGCCGTCGGTTTCGCCGGTGAAGCTGTCTTTTCCCGTCCGCACCGGGAAGCCGGTAAGCAGCAGGACGCGCTTTGCGCCGCAGAGGGAACCTGCCGTCTCGGCAGCCGGAGAGGGCGGAAGCGAGGCGAGAAGCCCGCGGTTTCCAAAGTCCTGTTTCATGACGGCGTCCAGTTCTTCATAAAAGTTCATAAGTATGTTCTCCTTGTCTTTGTGGGAACGGCAAAAAGAGCCACGTATCCCTCTTAAGGATCCATGGCTCTTATTTATGGTGGGAACATCCGGGCAGGAGTCCCGATAAATAAAAAAATCCGTATCTGTTTTCCATCCATATATTAAAAGAAAAGAGCCGGTTTGTCAACCGAAAAATTGCCGCATTTGCCGGCCGGAAATAAGTGGAAAAAATGCGGGAAACACGGTATAATAGCCATATCAAAAAAGCCTGAGAGGTGAGCCATGTACGGAAACGATACGATCCTTGTGGTGGGGCAGGCGAAGCCGAGCCGCGAGGATGCCATTTATAACCTGCACGGGGAATTTTACATCAGCCTCGTAGTCGAAAAAGAGAGCGGCAGGATCCTGGATGTGGAGTGCAACACGATCCTGTCTGTCACGAGGAATTTCATCGCCTCGATTTTCATCGGGAAAAGCCTGCGTACCGATCTTAAGGAGCTGGAGCAGGAGATCCGCTCCCGGTACTTCGCCCTGACGCAAAAACCACTGATTGCCTGCATGAAAGATGCCTATAATCGCTACATAATGGCTGTCGGATAAAATTTTTCTCATCAGTAAAAGAACATTATTGACAAGATTCGAGTCCTATGATAAAGTGATTCTGCAAAAATGCACAAAAGCCTGAAGTAAAACCAACTGAATGTCAAACCCCCTGGAAACAGGGGCTATGAATACCCTCCCCCCAATTTTTGATTGGGGGGGGGTATTTGCCGGTAATTGGTACTTCATCCTGCGTGCATTGGAAAATATTTTCTACGGGAGGATATGATGAAACTCCAGATTTTAGAAGCCATGAAGAAAATGTATCGGCGTCCCCTCTACCGTATATTGATGTTTATTTTGGGACTGCCGACCTTTCTCGTCACGCTGGCTGTCTGGCTGACCCGCAACCTGAGTTCCGGCAAAAAAGACGCCATCGAAAAGGCAAGGAAGGAACTGATGGAGTCGCTCGAAGCCGACGGCACGGCCGCATCCCTTCGAAAAAAAGCCGAACTCTATCTGAAAAACAAGCTGGACTTCTTTGAAAAGAAGATGTCCCCGGATGAGATGAAGCGCCAGGTGGACAAGACGGTAAAAAAAGAGCTGGAAGAGCTTGTGAACCAGCGTCTTGATGCCGACAAAGAAATCCACGATTGGAAAGAAAAATCTTCTTTCCCCTTCATCCTGGAAGAGCTGCTTGGGAATACCGGACTGTTCGTCCTGTCTGTCGTGACTTCATTCCCGCTGTATATTTTGGCAGCCATTTATTCCAACCCATACGGAAAATACATCCTGGAACGTCTGATCATGATGATCTTCGTTATCTTCGGCGTTGTGTTCTTCGTATTCACAATCCTTCACCTTTCCCCGATGGATCCGGCCGTCAACATCCTCGGCGTAACCGCGACTCCGGAACAGGTGGAAAACTTCAATAAGATCTACGGCCTGGATCAGCCGTATCTTGTCCAGCTCTTTAACTGGTTCAAGAAGATCCTGACCCTGGATATCGGAAATTCCTATCAGGGCAACGAAGTCGTTATGGAAGCATTGATGCGGAAGTTCCCCGTAACCTTGCAGCTTACCCTGGCCTCCCTGACAATCGCCATCATCATTGCGATTCCGGCCGGTATCGTATCTGCTGTAAGACAGTATTCCGGCTTTGACTACGTTTTCATGCTCCTGGCGCTGTTAGGCCTTTCCATCCCGAACTTCTGGCTCGGCCTGATCTTAATCTTAAACTTTTCCATCAACCTTGGCTGGCTGCCGGCGACATACTCGCCTACCAACTGGCTGACGCTTATCATGCCTGCCATTGTCCTTGGAACCTCTCTTGCGGCCAGTGTGGCCCGAATGACCCGCTCGTCCATGCTTGAGGTTATCAGTGCCGACTATATCGTGACGGCGCGCGCAAAGGGTCTCAGCAAGAAAACGGTGATTTTGAAGCACGCCCTTGGCAACGCCATGATCCCGATTGTAACGGTTATCGGCCTTCAGTTCGGCGGAATGCTCGGCGGCTCTGCCGTTACGGAGAAAGTCTTCAACGTAAACGGTATCGGAAGCTACATCGTAGACAAGCAGTTCATCCCGGACATCCCGATTGTCCTGGCCGGCGTGGTCTACGTGGCGATCATCATCAGTATCGTAAACCTCCTGGTGGACATCCTGTACGCGTTCTTAGATCCGCGTATCAAGTCCAAGATCAAGAGTCAGTAAAGGAGCAGTTATGGAAAACAAAGACTACATAAAAAGAGAAAGCAGACGCATCCTGAAAAAGTTTCAGGAGGTAAGGGCGACCGGCTTCTCCATGGGCGCCACGTTCATCATTGCGCTCATTATCCTGTTTAATTCATACAGCCTGAAGACGATGACCTTTAATTCTGCTGTTTTCAGCGCCGGTGTCTTCTACGGGGTAACAGCAGTCCTTCAGCTCCTTATCTGGCTGAAAATGAAAAAGGATATTGTGGCAAACAAAGAATGTCCGGCAGGAACGAGAAAGCTTGGGATTATCATGATCCTGCTCCTGTTCACAGGCAACATTTTCGCCGGCATCGCAGGTTTCCTGACCGTGAAAAAGGAAAAGACTATCGAGTATATTCTTTCTATTTATATGACGCTCATCACAATCTCGGTGCTTTTCGTTTCCTTAATCAATATTTTCAAGCCTTTCGTTGCCAATACGTTTTTCATCGGCATGGGACTTCTCATCGCTGTGCTTGTATTTGACATCGTGTCCATGATCCTGATTTCCAGAATGGTTTCGGGAAAGAACGTGGATCCGAAGTTAAAATGGCTTGGCTATGTCCTGGTCCTTACCTGCGTTACGGGAAACATCTTCGGCCTGATCCTCGGCCTGATCCTGCTCACCAAGATCAGACGCCGCGGAGAGAAGGGAATCGTTGAGTGGATTGAAGTGATCCGCCGTATTTTCAGGGACAACATGGCAGCTCTCGGATTTTTCGTCGTAATCTTCCTTCTGAGCGTGTCCATCTGCAGCTACCTGACCTTCGACTACTATGTGGCGACAGAGAATGATTACAGCGCCCTGCTTTTAAGCCCGAGCATCGTGTACCCCTTCGGTACGGATAACTACGGCCGCTGTGTCTTCACGCGCATCATATTCGGCGCCAGAATTTCCCTTGTGGTCGGTATGCTGTCCACAGCTATGCCCATCGTCATCGGCGGCGTCCTTGGAGCTGTTACCGGCTTCTATGGCGGAAAGATTGACAACGCAATCATGCGTGTCCTTGATATTCTTTACGCTGTTCCCGGCATTTTGCTTGCCATCGCCATCGTGGCGGCTTTCGGAGCAAACACCTTCAACCTGATCCTGGCACTGAGCCTTGGAAATGTGCCGGTTTACGCGAGAACCGTCCGCGCCACGGTTATGGGACTTTCCAGCAGTGAGTTCGTGGAGGCGGCGAGAGCCTGCGGAGCCCGCGACTACATTATTATTTTCAAGCACATTATCCCCAACTCCCTGGCTCCGATCATCGTAAGGGCTACCTTAAGCATCGGCGGTGCAGTTCTTTCCACCAGCAGCTTAAGCTACTTAGGGTTAGGCGTTGAGCCGCACATCCCGGAATGGGGCAATATCTTAAAGATCGGAAGCGAGTACCTGGAGACCAATTCCTACCTGGCAATCTACCCCGGTCTGGCAATCATCGTGCTGGTACTGGCGTTCAACTACTTAGGAGACGGCCTGCGTGACGCATTGGATCCCAAGCTGAAATAAGGAAGGTAAAGGCACATGAGCGAAAAAGATACAATTTTGGAAGTGAAGAACCTCCATGTCCACTATGTGACGGATGACGAAGAGGTGAAAGCGGTCAACGGCATTTCCTTCTCCTTAAACAGGGGCGAAAGCCTTGGCCTTGTGGGCGAGACCGGTGCAGGAAAGACGACGACGGCCCTGTCCATCATGCAGTTAATTCCGGATCCGCCGGGAATCATCACCGAAGGCGAGATCCTGTTTGAAGGAAAGAACCTGATTTACAATACGGATGCAGAAAACCAGAAAATCCGCGGAAACGGAATTTCCATGATTTTCCAGGATCCGATGACGGCCTTAAACCCCATCATGACCGTCGGCGACCAGCTTACCGAGGCGCTCATCAGGCACCAGAAGATCGGCAAGGCCGAGGCTCAGAAAAAGGTTAAGGAGATGTTAGAGGTCGTAGGCGTAAAATCCGACCGTTTCGACGACTATCCGCATCAGTTTTCCGGCGGCATGAAGCAGCGTGTGGTTATCACCATGGCGCTTCTCTGCAACCCGGAGGTGTTAATCGCAGACGAGCCGACGACGGCTTTGGACGTTACGATCCAGGCCCAGGTTCTCGACATCATGATGAACCTGAGAGAGAAGTACAAGATGGCCATGATCTTAATCACGCATGACCTGGGCGTTGTGGCAGAGACGTGTGACCGCGTTGCCATCGTCTATGCCGGCGAGATTGTGGAGATCGGAACCGTGAAGGACGTTTACCTGCATCCGCTCCATCCCTACACCCGCGGCCTTTTCGACTCGATCCCGAAGATCGACGAAGACACGGAACAGCTTATGCCCATCGACGGCATGATGCCCAACATGGCGGATCTTCCGTCCGGCTGCTGCTTCCATCCGCGGTGCAAGTATGCAAAGCCCATCTGTTCCCAGAAGGTGCCGGAGACTGTCGGCACGAACCACAGATGCAAATGTCATTTCCCGCTGGAGGAGGTTAAAGAATGAGCAGCCCATTATTAGAAGTACAGGGATTAAAGAAATTTTTCAACGTGGCAAACGGCGGCGTCCTCCATGCAGTTGACAATGTGTCCTTCACCATCAACGAAGGCGAGACCCTCGGAATCGTAGGCGAGTCCGGCTGCGGAAAAAGTACCCTTGGCCGTGCCATTTTAAGGCTCCACGAGCCGACGGCAGGCAAGGTCATTTATAACGGCATGGATATCACTTCCTTTGACAAGGAAGAGATGCGGAAGATGAGACAGCATATGCAGATCATTTTCCAGGACCCTTACGCCTCCTTAAACCCCAGGTTTACGATTTCCCAGATCATCGAGGAGCCGTTAAAGCTTCACAAGCTCTATAAGAGCGATGCGGAGCGGAAAAAACGCGTACAGGAGTTAATGGAGCTGGTTGGCTTAAGCCCGGCCATGGCAAACCTCTATCCCCACGAGTTTGACGGCGGACGGCGCCAGCGTGTCGTTATCGCAAGGGCCCTGTCCATCAACCCGAAATTCGTAGTCTGTGACGAGCCGGTTTCCGCCCTGGATGTGTCGGTTCAGGCGCAGATCTTAAACCTGATGATGGAGCTTCAGCATAAGCTGGGCCTGACGTATATTTTCATCTCCCACGACCTGTCCGTTATCAAGCATATCTCCAACGATATCGGAGTTATGTACCTGGGACAGATGATCGAGAAGACGACGAAAAAGAATATCTTTAACAGGCCTCTTCACCCGTACACGGTGGCGCTCCTTTCGGCAATCCCGTCCACCAATGTGCTGGAGAAGAAGAAAAAGATCATCTTAAAGGGCGAGATTTCCTCGCCGATCAATCCGAAACCGGGCTGCCGGTTCAGCCCGCGGTGCCCCTTTGCCGAGGATATCTGCCGTCAGGTGAATCCGGAGCTCAAAGAGGTGGAGGAGAACCACTTTGTAGCATGTCACCGCTGCAAGGAAATGATGAACGGATCTCTGCACTTTTAATCAGAAAAGTGCCTGAGACATAGAGGCGTGCGGCAAAGGCCGCGCAGAAAATGAAAAAAGGAGAAGAAGCATGAAAAAAAGAAGATTGATGGCCCTTTCTCTGGCTGCTGTCATGGCCCTTACGACGGCATGCAGCGTGCAGACGAGAGACAGCGCCCAGGGAACCCAGGCTGGCGGAAGCGGCCAGGCGGCAGCAGGAAATACAAGCACCGCAGCAGGCTCCGCGGATCTGACACTGTTGTTCATGAGCAGCAACGAGGAAGCAGGAAACGTCGTCCGTGACCAGCTTTCCAAGGCAGGCTTCAATGTGAAGTTAAACATGCAGCCGGATTACTCCAGCTACAAATCCCAGATCGAGGCTGGAAACTATGATATCCAGATCTCCGGCTGGACAACCGTAACCGGTAACCCGGACTATGCCGTAAGAGCCCTGTTTATCACAGGCGGCGACAGCAATGACCAGCCGCTGTCAGATCCCAAGGTTGACGAGTTAATCAACAAGGCTGCCACCGAGACTCCCGAAGACTATGTGGCAACCTACGCCGAACTGGAAAAATACATGGTAGAAGAGCAGGCGTACATCATCCCGCTGTTCCAGAACACCAAGTCCCAGGGTGTATATACCAAGAAGGTGGATCCGGATTCCGTAAGAATTTCCAAATCCCGTTCGATGGTATGGGAGACTATCGATTTCTCTGACGGAAGCGACCCGGAGACCGAGACGCTCATCACGCAGCAGTCCGGCTCTGCCATCACTTCGTTAGACCCGATCAAGGGCAACGACGGTACCATGAACATGTTAAGCACCAACATGTATGTGCGCCTCGTGAACCTGACCGACGACGATCAGGTTGTTGCTGACGGCTCCCTGTCCTACAACTACTCCATCGCAGAGGGCAACAGCGACTATTACTTCATCTTAAGAGATGATATCAACTTCGCACGCGTAGAAGACGGCCATGCCGTTGATTCCGGCGTTAAGGTAGCAGGCGAGGACGTTATTTTCTCCCTGAACCGTGCAAAGAACAAAGATTCCGTACCGAACCATCAGACATACAGCCTTCACGAGCACATCGCCGATGTCCAGATGGTAACGGATATGGCAGAGCTTGAGGGAACCACCGTTTCCGGCAGCGACATGACCATCCGCGAAGCACTTGAGAACGGCCTTGCAGCACCGATTGCCACACTTGTGGACAACAAGGACAGCGTGGACAATGCGGCAGGCGCTTACCAGGTTATCAAGGTGACGACCACCGAGCCGTTCCCGCAGGTATTAAACTACCTGGCTCATCAGTCCGCAGGTATCGTGGACAGCGTTGTTGTGGAAGAAGTGAACTCCACGTATGATGTGGCTACCTACGACGTAAGCAAGGATATCTGCTACGGCGACCAGTCCACCATCACCGAGGGAAGCTCCTACAACAATACCTTATCCTGCAGCGGCCCGTATGTTGCAATTAAGAAGAACGACTACGAGATTACCTTCGAGAGAAACCCGGCTTACATGCCTGGAACGGACAATTATCCGCATATCAAGAACATTTCCGTGAAGTTTATCGCGGACGCCGACAGCGCTCTTTCCGCTTTGAGAAGCGGCGAGATCCATGTGCTTTATTCCGTTCCGGAGAAGAGCTATGATATCGTTGAGAACGATGCGAACCTGAGACTTCAGACGCTCCCGTCCAACGGCGTATCCTACATCCGCTTCAACCTTCTGGACGGCGCACAGACAACGGATGCGACCTTAAGAAAGGCTGTTTCCGCAGCCATCAACCAGGATGAGCTTCTGGCTGTATTTGACGGCACAAGATTCCCGTTATACAGCACCTTAAGCCCGATGGTTGACACGGGAAATACCTTCACCTACACGGCAGGCAAATCCCAGGAGCTCTTAAACGAGTATTTAAGCAGCAAGCAGTAATCGAAAGAACCATGAGGGGAACAGGACATTTTGTGCCTGTTCCTCTTTTTTTGCGGACTTTGCGAACAAAGGGTTGTCTTTTCTGAAACATCATGTTAAAACAGAGGAAAAGGATGGAGAACAGGAGGAAAGATTTATGCGGTACAGAAAATTAGGGAACACGGGCCTTCTGGCGAGCGAGATCGGCCTCGGCGCCGAGTGGCTGGAGCGCCATAATGCGGAGGAAGTGAAGGCCGTCATCGACTGCTGCGAGGAAAACGGCATCAACATTTTGGACTGCTGGATGGCGGAGCCAAACGTCCGCACCAACATCGGCGCGGCCATCAAAGGCCGGCGTGACAAATGGATCATTGAGGGGCACATCGGCTCCACCTGGCAGAACGGCCAGTACGTCCGTACCAGGGAGCTTATAAAGGTAAAGGAGGCCTTTTCGGATCTGCTTTCCCGCCTGGGAACGGATTACATTGACCTGGGAATGATCCACTACGTCGACAAGGAAGAAGAGTTTGAGAAGATTTACGCCGGCGAGTTCATGGAGTATGTGAGAGAGCTTAAAAAGGACGGAACCATCCGCCATATCGGCCTCAGCACCCACAATCCGGCTGTGGCGAAGCGGGCGGCCCTTAGCGGTGAGATTGAAGTCCTTTTGTTCAGCGTCAACCCGGCCTTTGACCTTCTGCCGGACAACGAGGACATCACAAAATATTTCGAGGAATCCACCTACGCGGACGCTTCCGGCGGGATTTCACCGGAGAGAGAGGAGCTTTACCGTATCTGTGAGCAGAGGGGCGTTGCCATCAACGTCATGAAGGGATATGCCGGCGGCCGCCTGTTCGATGAAAAACGGTCGCCCTTCGGCGTGGCATTAACGCCGGTGCAGTGCCTCCACTATGCCCTCACAAGGCCGGCTGTGGCAAGCGTGATGGCTGGCTGCGATACGCCGGAACATGTCATGGCGGCCGTGGCTTACGAGACGGCATCCGAAGAGGAGAAGGACTACGCCAGCGTCCTGGCCGGCGCGCCGCACCATGCGTTCTCCGGCCAGTGTACCTACTGCGGCCACTGTGCGCCGTGCCCGGCCGGCATCGATATTGCCATGGCAAACAAGCTCTATGACCTGGCTGTGATGCAGGAGGAAGTGCCGGAATCGGTGGCGGCCCACTACCATGCGCTTTCTGCCACGGCCGAAGACTGCATCGCCTGCGGCGGCTGCGAGACGAGATGTCCGTTCTCTGTGCCGGTCGTTGAGAGAATGAATAAAATGAAAGAATTATTCCGGAAATAAGGAGGAACCGAAACCATGCCGGAGCTGTTTGCCATGCTTGCATTTATTCTCATCCTGATGGTCTGCCTTGGATCCGGCGGCTCTATTCTGCTCGCTTTGGCTGCCGGATACGCGGTATTCTGCCTGTATGGGGTTTATAAGGGGCATGCCTTGAAGGACGTGGTGAAAATGTCGTTTTCCGGTGTCCGCACGGTGCAGAAGATCCTTTTTATTTTTCTTCTGATCGGCATGCTGACGGGGCTCTGGCGTGCCTGCGGCACGATCCCTGTCATCGTCTGCTATGCGTCTGATTTTGTCCTGCCGTCGGCCTTCCTTCTGATCGCCTTTTTATTAAACTGCGCGGTTTCTGTCCTCACGGGGACGGCCTTTGGGACGGCGGCCACCATGGGCGTCATCTGCATGGCCATGGCGTCGGCCATGGGAGTCAGCCCGTTTTTCTGCGGCGGCGCCATCGTATCGGGGATTTTCTTCGGCGACCGCTGCTCGCCGGTGTCCACCAGCGCCCTTTTAGTCAGCGAGCTGACAAAGACGGATATTTATGAAAACATCCGGCAGATGATAAAAACCTCGGTGCTTCCGTTTCTTCTGTCCTGTGCCGTTTACGCTGTTTTGGGAATGTTTTTCGGCGGAAAAGGAGAGAATATGGACGTGAGAGCCATGTTTTCCGGAAGTTTTCTGCTTCATTGGAGCTTAATCCTGCCGGCGGCCGTGATTTTAGCGCTTTCTGCTTTCCGGCTCCCGGTTCGGACTACCATGGCAGTCAGCGCCGCGCTGGCGTTTGTCCTGGGGCTTTTCGTTCAGAAAACGCCGGCGGCGGAGCTGCTTTCCGCCATGATTTTCGGCTACCGGGCGAAAGACCCGGCGCTTTCTTCCATGATGGATGGCGGCGGCCTTTCTTCGATGGTGAGCGTGGCGCTTATCGTCTGCCTTTCATCGTCCTATTCCGGGATTTTTGAAGGCACCGGGCTTTTAACCAGCATGAAAAAATATATTTCCGGACTCGGGGAGCGGCTTACGCCCTTCGGCGGGATTATGGCCGTGTCGGCGGCCACGTCCATGGTTTCCTGCAACCAGACGCTGGCGGCGATTTTGACCCACCAGCTTTGCCGGGAGATGGAGCCGGACAGGGAAAAGATGGCCATCGACCTGGAAAATTCGGTGATCGTGATGTCGCCGCTTGTTCCCTGGTCCATCGCAGGCGCCGTTCCCCTGGCGACAGTCGGCGCGCCCCTTTCCAGCCTGGCTGCGGCGTTTTATCTTTATTTTCTGCCCATCTGGACCTTTGGAGCGGAATATCTGAAAAAGAAAAAAATGCGTCCGAAGTCTTGACACCGGAAATTGGATGCAGTATCATCCAATTAAAAAGATGTACATACATCCAATTTCAACAGGAAAGGCGGGACGTTTTATGGACAGGACAAAGCGCCAGATCACAAAAATTGCAAGGGAAGCCAGCACATTCCTGCTTCAGGAGTCGCGGGCGGAGGGCGTCGGCTCTGCGGAGTACGACTTTCTCCACCTTGTGCGGCACAATCCTGGCATCACGCAGGCGGAAATCCGAAAGCAGTTAAACATCGACAAAGGCGCGGCCGCCAGGCGGACGGCCAATCTGATCGCCAAGGGCTATCTCCGCCAGGAAAAGAACCCGAAAGACGGCCGCAGCCGCCTCCTTTTTGCCACGGAGAAAGCCGAGCGTTTAAAGAATTCCAAGGCTGGCCTGGAGGCCGGCTTTTATGAGTGGCTGCTTTTGGATTTGGAGGAAGGAGAGCGGGATGCGTTCTGCCGGATATTAGACGGCCTTTATGAGCGGTCAAAAAAGGAGAGCCGGGCCGGTTTCCCAAACCTTCGGGCGTTTATGGCAGAGAAGGGCGGTGAGGCGTAATGTGGATTCCCTGTGCCTTCGGTTCGGCGTTTTTTGCCGGCCTCACGTCGATTCTTGCAAAGTGCGGAATCAGGAAGACGGATTCCACGGTCGCCACGGCCATCCGGACAATCATCGTCCTGATCTTTTCCTGGGTCATGGTGTTTGTGGTTGGCTCCTTTGACGGGATTTCGTCCCTGTCCGGGGAGACATGGTTGTTTCTGTTCCTTTCAGGACTCAGTACCGGAGCCTCCTGGCTCTGCTATTTCCGTGCGCTCCAGCTTGGGGACATCAATAAAGTTGTCCCCATCGACAAGAGCAGCACGGTTCTTACGATGGTATTTGCCGTTTTGTTCCTCCATGAGCCCTTCGGCGCCGTGAAATTTTTATCCATGGCAGCCATTGCGGCGGGAACGCTTCTTATGATTTCCCCGAAAAAAACGGAGAACGCGGCGGCGAAGGCGGGCGGCAGCTCCTGGCTCCTTTTTGCCGTCCTCTCGGCTGTTTTTGCGGCCATGACCTCGATTCTTGGAAAGGCCGGAATGGCCGGTGTGGAGTCGAACCTGGGCACGGCCATCCGGACGCTCGTCGTCCTTGTCATGGCCTGGGTCATGGTATTTCTCCAGAAGAAACAGAAGGAGGCCTTTTCCGTGCCGGGAAGGGAGCTTTTCTTTATCTGTCTTTCCGGCCTGGCGACGGGAGCGTCCTGGCTCCTTTATTACAGTGCCTTAAAGGAAGGGCCGGCCAGTGCCGTGGCGCCCATTGACAAGTTAAGCATCCTGGTGACAATCCTGTTTTCGCGGATCGTCTTTAAAGAGCGGCTGACGAAAAAGGCGGCGGCCGGCCTGTTCCTTCTCGTGGCAGGCACACTTGCGGCGCTTCTTTAAGGCGTTTTGGCGGACATGCGGCCGGTTTTCTTTTCCAGCCATGCCACGGCTTTATAGAGGACGGCCGAGACGATGCAGAGGATGACGATGCTCATCATCACCATGTCCAGCTTGAATACCTGGCTCCCATAGATAATCAGGTAGCCGAGCCCCTGGTTTGCCGCCAGGAATTCGCCGATGATGACGCCGACAAGGCAGAGGCCGATGTTGACCTTCATGTTGTTGACGATGAGGGGGACGGAGCCGGGCAGCAAAACCTTTATGAGCACGTCCCGCCTGGTTCCTCCCAGGGAATAGATGAGCCTTACCTGGTCGGGATCCACGGACTGAAAGCCGTTATGGAGCGTCAGCACCGAGCCGAAGACGGCCACGGAGACGGCGGCGATGACGATGGTGCGGGTGCCGGTTCCCAGCCAGACGATGAGGATCGGCGCCAGGGCTGACTTCGGCAGGCTGTTTAACATGACGAGATACGGGTCGAGAACCTCGGAAAGGCCTTTGGCCGACCATAAGAGCAGGCCGCCCAGGATTCCGAAGGCCGTCACGAAGAAAAAGCTTAAGAGCGTTTCCCAAAGCGTGATGCCGGTGTGGAAAATAATGCTGCCGTCCAGGATCATGGAAGAAAAGCAGAGGATGACCCGGGACGGGGAGCTGAAAATAAAGTCGTTGATGAGGCCAAGGCGGGCTGAAAGCTCCCAGAGCGCCAGGAAGGCGAAAAGGACGAGGACGCGAAGGAGTGAGATGAGTTTTCTCCTGCGCTTCCTGGCCGCCAGAAATTCCTGCTGTGCCAGGGTTTCGTTTGGTTTCATGATACACCTCCGAATAAAAGAGGAAGGAGCCTGCGGCTATTCCTGCAGGATCCTCCAGACTTCATTGAAATAGGAAGAAAATTCCGGTGAGTTCCGGCGGCCTAAGGGGCTTAAGCCGGGATCGGAGAACGTGACCGGAAGGATGGCCTTTATGCGTCCCGGCCGCTTCGAGAGGATCAGGATGCGGTCGGCGGCACTGACGGCCTCGGAAAGGTCGTGGGTGACGAGAATGGCCGTGTTTTTCCTTTTTTTGATGATCGTGCTTATGTCGTCGCAGACGGCGAGCCGCGTCTGGTAATCCAGGGCGGAGAATGGCTCGTCGAGGAGGAGAAGGTCCGGTTCCAGAGCCAGGGTGCGGATTAAGGCCGCCCGCTGGCGCATGCCGCCGGAGAGCTCTGACGGCCGGGCGTCCTCGAAGCTTTTGAGGCCGTAGGCCGTCAGGAGATCAGAAACCTTCTTTTTATGGCTTTCATCCAGCTTATGCTGGATTTCCAGCCCCAACGCGGCGTTGGAGCCGATGGTGCGCCATTCAAACAGGTGGTCTTTCTGGAGCATGTAGCCGATGCCGGAAAGCCCTCTTGTGACCGGCTTTCCGTCGAAAAGGATCGTGCCTTCCTCCGGCTCGATGAGGCCGCAGAGCAGGGAAAGAAGCGTGGATTTCCCGCAGCCGGAGGGCCCCACAACGGCGATGAATTCTCCGGCACCGACAGAAAAGGATATATCGGAAAGGGCCCGGGTTTCTCCCTCCTCGGTATGGTAGGAGTAGCCAAGGCCTTTTACTTCCAGCTTGGGAATCATAGGATACCTCGAAAACATACTGGTTTTATTTTAGAATATGTCCGGACGGCCCGGGTGTGAGCATGTTCCGGGAAACTTAAAAAGGAGAGCTATGACAGAAAAATACAAGATTGCGCTGGTTCAGATGGACACGCAGAATGACAAGGGAAAGAATATGGAGACGGCCCTTCGGTACGCCGATGAGGCGGCGAAAGAAGGCGCTCTCCTCGTCTGCTTCCCGGAGGTCATGAACCTGATCGGAAGAAACGTGGGAGAGGGCGGCGGCCGTGAGCCGGTGCCGGGCTATTCCACGGAGCTTCTGATGGAAAAGGCAAAGGAAAAGGGGATTTTCATCCATGGAGGCAGCATCACCGAGGAGATTCCGGGCGAAAGGCGCGCCTATAATACCAGCGTCCTCATCGGCCCTGACGGCAGAATCCTTTCGGAATGCCGGAAGCTTCATACCTTCGATATTACGCTGGCAGACGGGAAGGCCTTCCGGGAGTCCGATAGGGTCTGCCCGGGAGAATCCATGGAAACAGTCACGACGGAGCTTGGCGTTTTCGGCATGTCCATCTGCTACGATGTGCGGTTTCCGGAGCTTTACCGTCTTCTGGCCTTAAAAGGAGCGCAGGTCATCTTTGTCCCGGCCAGCTTTACGAAGGAGACGGGCGAGGCCCATTTAGAGGCGCTCCTTCGTGCCCGCGCCATTGAAAACGGATGCTATCTGATATCGGCGGCCCAGACCGGGACAAAGCCGGCTTATACGGCTTACGGAAACAGCATGGTGATTGACCCCTGGGGCCGCGTGACGGCCAGAGCCGGCACGGAGCCTGGAATCCTCTATGGAGAAATTGACTTGACATATGAAGAAGAAGTCCGCAGGCAGATGCCGTCTTTAAAGAACCGGCGGTCAGACCTTTATGATGTGATTACAAAATAAGAAAATCTTCAGAAATCCGAAAGAAAACCGGAAGATAAAAGTTATATTCCATGAATATTTTCTGTTATACTGAAAACACTGCATGAAAAATAAAATTTCTTGTAGTGTTTTCTTTTTATGGCTCGTTATAGAAAGTGACGGCGGAAAAAAGAGGGGCCGGAAACAGTATAAGCAGGAGGACTATGACATGAATGACGAGAGAATCCATCCGGAGGATGTGGATAAAGAGCTGGAGCTTTTGATGAATACGGCCGGGGAAAAACCAAAAAAGAAAAAGGCAGGGAAGAAGCGCAGGCGGATCCTGATCGGCGCAGCCGTACTCCTTGTCCTTGGTTTTGCCGCCATGAATGCCCTCGGCGGGAAAGCGCAGCCATCCATCGTCCCAACCGTAAACCCGGTCAAAAAGGACATTAAAAGCAAGCTTTCCATCAGCGGCCCTGTTTCGGGAACCGACAGCGTGGACGTGGTGTCGAATCTCCACGCCGAGGTGCTGGAAATCCCGGTGAAAGAGGGCGACCGGGTGGAGGAAGACCAGGTTCTTGCGATTCTGGATGAATCGAACATCAAGAAAGAAGTGGAAATCGCAAAGAACGACTATGACCTGGCCGTGACTACATACAATGAAAAAATGAAGGAGGCGCGCCAGGGCTATGAAAAGGCTGTCCAGGACTACCAGACGGCCAAGGCCAATTATGACAGGACGAAGGTTCTGTTTGACGGCGGCAGCATGTCCCAGGTGGAACTGGAGTCGGCGGCCAATTCCATGAACGACGCAAGGCGGACCATGGAGTCCTACACCCTTGTGAACGGCCAGCCGGCGGCAGACGATTCCTACCGGCTCCAGATCGAGAAGGCGCGTTTCGATTATGAGAAGAAGCTGGAAGAGCTGGACGATGCAAAAATCAAGAGCCCCATTGCCGGTACCGTCGTCCGGGTAAACACGAAGGTGGGCCGGTTTGCCGATAAAATGGAAAACGAGGAACCGCTGTTTGTCATTGAAAATCTGGACGTGCTGGAGCTGGAAATCAAGGTCAGCGAGTATTCCATCGGAAAGGTGGCCGTGGGACAGACGGCGGAGATCAGCGCCGATATTTTAAACGGTGAGACGGTACAGGGTGAAGTAATCTCCATTTCCCCGACCGGCGAGGAAAAGGGCGGCGGTTCCAGTGAACGGGTCATCCCCACGAAAATCCGGATCCTGGAAGACAATACGCGCCTGATCGCAGGGATCACGGCCAAGGCCCAGATTATTCTGGAAGAAGCAAAGGATGCCTTAAGCGTCCCGGTATCCGCCATTTTAAGCGTGGGCGAGGAGACTTATGTCCAGGCGGTAAACGGCGGAATGATCCACTGGATTCCCATTACCGTCGGCGTCGAGGGCGATGTGGAGTGCGAAATTATCCCGGCCGAGGGTGAGGTGCTGGACGAGACTACTTTGATTGTATCGGCGCCCAATGCAGCATACACCGAGGGTATGGCCGTCATGACGGCCGGCGGTCAGTAAGGAGGGGCTTTTATGTTTGGAAGAAACAGGCTTTCTCCCTATGTGACGGAGAACCTTCACGAAGACCTGATCCGGCTGGAAAACCTCGTGAAGATTTACGACACCGGGGCGATTCGTGTCCTTGGTTTAAAAAAAATCAGCCTCACGATTAAACGCGGTGAATTTGTGGCGATCATGGGACACTCCGGCTCAGGAAAATCGACGCTCATGAATATTTTGGGGTGCCTCGACCGGCCGACGCTTGGAAAATACTATCTGGATGGCATTGACACGGCCGAGCTTTCCTCTGATGAGCTTTCGGCTGTCAGGAATTTAAAGATCGGTTTCGTGTTCCAGTCGTTTAATCTGATTTCCAGGACGACAGCTTTAAAAAATGTGGAGCTTCCGATGACGTATGCGAGGCTGTCCAAGAAAAAACGGACGGAGCGTGCCATGGAGCTTTTGGACTGCGTCGGCCTGAAAGCCAGGGCATTCCATATGCCGAATGAGCTTTCCGGAGGCCAGCGCCAGAGGGTTGCCATCGCCAGGGCTCTCGCCAACGAGCCGCCCCTGATCCTCGCCGATGAGCCCACGGGAAACCTGGACACGGCCGCTTCCATTGAGATCATGGAGATTTTTTCCGAGCTTCACAAGGCGGGCGCCACGGTTGTGGTCGTCACCCATGAGGAGAATATCGCGGCCTTCACAGACCGGATCATCCGCTTTTCCGATGGACAGATCATCGAGGATGCGAAAAACCCCAACCCGACGAAGGGCAGCGGCACGATCCACACCAAGGGGCTTTACAGCAATAAGAAAACGGGAAAGGGGGCCGCAGGATGCTAATTGAAAATATGTTCATGGCGTTTCATGCCATCAAGGCCAATAAAATGCGGGCTTTCCTGACGATGCTCGGAATCATCATCGGCATCGGCTCCGTGATTTCCATCGTCTCCATCGGTGATACCATGCGCGGGATGTTCTCTGACCTTTATAAGGACGTGGGCATCACCCAGGCGTATGTGGCCATCGGGTACTGGATCGACGATGTGAGAACCAGCGATTATTTTACCCTGGATGATTTGGATCAGATTGAGGAGGCGTTCGGCGACGAGATCGCCTATATGGACAGCAGCGCTTCGGTTTCTACGGACGTCCAGGCAGGGCGGATGAAAATGAAGTTCAATTTCCAGGGAATCGACTACACCTACCAGAATGTCCAGCCTGTTGAGATTCTGTATGGGCGGTATTTAAACGAGGGCGATATCCTGGGACGCAGGAAAAATATCGTCATTGAGGATAAGAGTGCAAAGAACCTGTTCGGCGTGGAAAATGCCGTGGGAATGACCTTCCGGACAACCATTTACGGAGACACGGACGAGTACACGGTGGTCGGCGTTTACCATAAGGAAATGAGCCCGTTCCAGGCTCTGCTCATGGGGAGCAATGACAGCACCGGTTCGGCGTTTCTCCCCTACACGCTTTTAACGTGGCCCAACGACAATTTTTACCAGTGCCACCTGTTTGCGGCCGACGGGACGGACATGACAGACTTCATGAACCGGCTCACGGCATTTATCGCAAAGATTAAAAACAGGAATCCGGAGGACTTTTACACGGTGACGGCGGTTGCTGAAATGGGAAGCGTGGATCAGGTCATGGGTGCCCTGTCTGCGGCCGTTGGCGGGATTGCGGCCATCTCCCTTCTTGTGGGCGGCATCGGCATCATGAACATCATGCTGGTGTCCGTGACCGAGCGAACCAGGGAAATCGGCATCCGAAAGGCCCTTGGCGCGCGGACGCGGGATGTGATGATCCAGTTTTTGACGGAATCGGCCATCCTTTCGGCCTGCGGAGGCATCATCGGCGTGGCGTTGGCCGTATCCATCGTCATGGCAGGCGGTGCGGCGCTTCAGATGAAGGTCATTGTACGGCCGTCGGTGATTCTTATGGCTGTTTCGTTTTCGGCCATCGTGGGAATTTTCTTCGGGATTTATCCGGCATCGAAGGCGGCAAAGGCAGATCCGATTGATGCGCTGCGGTACGAATAGGGAAAAGGAATTTGTCAGGGAAAGCGGAAAGCAGCTTTCCTTGACAAATTTTTATCTCTGCGATATGATGTATATACACTAAAATGAGAAAGGGAAAGGCTATCCATGGGCAAGAGAATTGACAATACGTCCTGCCACTGTCTGAAAATGAGAAGAAGCGCAGAAAATGTCATAGCGTTCTATGACCGCTTCCTTGTGCCTTCCGGTGTGACTGCGAGGCAGTATTCCCTGCTGTATGCGGTTTCTGGGCATCAGGGCTGCAATGTCCGCGAGCTGGCGGAAGTTATGCTTTTGGACCGCTCGACCCTTGCAAGGAGCTTAAAGCCCCTGATCCAGGCCGGATATATCCGGGACGGCAGGAAAGAGGGGGCCAGGGACAGTGTCCTGGAGCTGACCGAACAGGGAACGGCTGTTTTGCAGGAAGCGGCCGCCCTTTGGACGGCCGCCCAGCGCCAGTTTGAGTCCAGGTTAGGGCAGGAACGGTTAAAGGCGCTCGAGGAGCTTCTGGAACTTCTTCAGGAGCTGTGAGATTGTTTTTCCGTATCATAATGATGTATATACATCATTTGAGATAAAAAAGAAATGGAGGAAATGCACATGAAAATGATGGTACTGTACCACTCAAAGACAGGCAACACGGAGAAGATGGCAAAGGTCATCGCAGAGGGAATGGAACGTGTCGACGGAGTCGCGGCGAAGGTCTGCCCCATTGAGGAGGTCGATGAGGAATGGGCAGCAGAGAGCAGATGTATCGTCCTGGGCTCTCCGATTTACGTCTCAAGCGTCTGCGCCGCAGTCAAGGACTGGCTGGACGGCCCCTGCAAAAAATGCCAGCTTGCCGGAAAGCTCGGCGGGGCCTTTGCGACAGAGGATTATGTACACGGCGGCGGCGACCTGGGAATCCGCCTGATTCTCGATCATATGATGGTGTACGGCATGATGACGTATTCCGGCGGCGGCGCTTACGGAAAGCCAGTGATCCATCTGGGGCCGGTGGCCGTGAGCAGCCGTTTGGATGAGAGCGTGGAGACCTTTTTAACATACGGGGAGCGGATGGCCATAAAGGCAGTGGAGCTCTTTGGTGGACAGGGGAATTGATGGATTAGAAAGAAGGATTCATAAAAAGTAAGGACGGCGGAAACGGGATTTCCCAATTTCCGCCGCCTTTTCCATTTATCTCACCCAGGCACCGCTCTCATCAAGCACATAGCCGTCCACCGTTGTGCCGGCGAACATCATGCCTTTAAAGCCGTTTCCAATGTCATTGAAGTAGTACCAGGTTCCGTCGATTTCCTTCCAGCCTGTTGCCATGGCGCCGGTGGCCGGATCCAGGTAGAAGTAGTTTCCGTTGTCTTTGAGCCAGCCCGTTGCCATGATTCCGTCTTTTCCGAAGAAATACCAGACAGAATTGATCTCAAGCCAGCAGTTTTCCGCTCTTGTCCCATCGCTGTAATAGTAGGAATACTTTCCGTCCACAAGCTTCCAGGAGCCGCCAATGGGAGACTTCGGAAGATCGCTTTCCTTCACGATGCCGGAGCGTGCGCCGCCGCTTCTTCCGCCGGAGCCGGAGCCGCTTCCGGAGGAGCTGGAGGAAGTGCCTTTCACCATGACAGTTCCGAGCTTCGTGGTGAAGACTGTGATGATTCCGTCCTCGTAGTCGACCGTCCCCTGTTTGATTCCGTCGCCGGAGATTTTATCGGAGGACTTATGTACCTCATCGTAGGAGGCAGGGGCTGCGATGGAAAGGATTAACGGTGTCTTTAAAGAAGAAAGCTTCTTTTCGGAACCGTCCTTCATCCGGAGCATGCCTTCCAGGTCAAATTTCAGCTTGGTGGCGTTGCTTGCCGTCGCAAGGGACTTGTGTCCGATGAATACGGACTCCGCATCGCCTCCGCCCATGACATAAGCCAGCAGGTGTGCGCCGATGACGTCGTCAACCAGCTCGCCGTCCAGCTCGACATCCATGGAAAATTCGTCGTCGAAAGCGGCGAGAGCCTGGACAAGCCCATCCAGCTTTTCAACCATGGCAGCATCGAGGTCGCCGGCATCTGCCTTGTCATTTAAAAGTGCCTCACGGAGCATGGCCATGCCAGAAGCGGCCGCCTCGTAATCCTCCAGGCTTTCTGCGTCAGGAAGAGACTTGACGAGGTTTTTAAATTCCGTGGCATTGGACGGTGTTGCGACTGGCGTGACCGGAGTCTCCGGCTCTGCGCCGATTTCTGCCAGCACGAAGGTGCTGAAGCTTGTCACCGTGAAGGTCGCCGTGCCGTCGCCGTTTAACCGAAGCTGATCCGGCGGCAGGATTGCGTCATAGCTTCCGTCCGCGTGATAGTGGAGAACAGCAAAGAACTTCGGATTGATGGTTTCCGGGATCGGGATGGTGATCTGGACGGGAACCTTTAACTCTTCGGCAGCACCAACAAGAGAGAAGTCCACCTGCACCGTGTTCCGGTATGCGGTGTGGTCTACCATCACCTCTTCTTCCGGCTTGGTGACGCGGAAGCTGACGGTGCTGCCGGGAGCCTCTGCGTTGAGGCCGGCGCCGACGATTTCGATCTTGCCTGCGTCGATTCCGGTGTCGTTGGAGGCGTCAATCTTTGTTACAATGCCGTTTTCCTTTGCGTATGCGGCCTCCAGTTCGGCAATCTTTTTTACCACTTCCGGTTCTGTCTGCATGGCAACCTGAACCTTATCGCGGTTTTCTGCCAGCTTGTCAGGAGCCGTCGTGATAGCTTCCGGGTCATCGGAGTTTAAGATTCCGTCGATGGTACCGGATACGCCGGCATTTTCTTCGGAAGCGTCATAAGTATCTCCGAAGACGGCTTTACTATGGAAAATCTTGGACGGCATGCTGCTGACAGTGCGGATGTCGAAGGTATATTCTGCGCCTTCCTCCACCATGTCTTCGGCAACATTGAGTTCCGGAGCCTGTGCATCGTCGTAGATTATATCCCATTTCCCGTCCACATAGAGCGCAATTTCATATCCGGCAATGTACTCGGAATACTCGGCTGAAAGTGCGTCGGAAGGCTCATCCCAAACGATAGTGGTGCCTTCCCAATGAGGATTTTCCGGGACGCCAAAGGAAATGTCCGGCATTGCGAAATTCCATTCTTCGGAATACTCCGACCAGTCACTGGTTTTCGTTTCGATATCATCCCCAAGAGCCCTGACACGGAATTTGTAAGCGCCGCTTTCTTCAATCTGATTGCGGAAGCCATAGAAGGAAAAGACATCAGGGGCAGATGTGATCCTTGTGGAGTGGGTGGAACTAAAAGTCCAGCCGTTGTCGCTTACTGCCTCCATCTGGTACTTCCCGCCGGCGTCCTCCACCCGGCTCCATTCCGGCACGGCCTCCCATTCCTCGCTCCACCATACCTGCGGAGCTTCCAGTTTTGTGGCGGCAAAGGCGGTACACACCGTGTTCATGGACAGGACTGCCGCCAGTGCCGCTGCGAAAACCTTTTTCATAACTCAACCTCCTTGCAAAATTTTTTATACAAAATTTGACATTTTGTACAAAATCAATCATAGCATGGAGATAAAATGTAGTCAATATATAGTGGGGGGGGGTATTTTTAGAATATTTAATAATTTTTTCTAATAAGGTTATAAGTCCAGCTTCATATCGCCCTCACGAATCCATCCGATCCGCCTGAAAACCGCGCCGAAGGCGAGAGTCAGAACAGCGGGAAGAAGGAAGCAGACGAGAAAAATCCCGATCCACATGTTCATGCCGCCGTCCGGCATGGCCGTATAGATTCCGATGGGGCCCACCAGGCCGCAGGTTCCCATGCCGGAGCCGGCCGGGATGTTTTCCAGGCGGAAGATCATGGTGGAAACGGGCCCCGTCACCATGGAAGCCATGGTGGGAGCGAGCCAGATTTTCGGGTTCTTTATGATGTTTGCCATCTGGAGCATGGAAGTACCGAGGCCCTGGGCGAAGAGGCCGCCCCAGCCGTTTTCGCGGAAGCTTAAAACAGCAAAGCCTACCATCTGGGCACAGCAGCCGGCCGTGGCTGCGCCGCCTGCGATGCCGTCGAGGCCCAGCATGATGCAGATGGCCGCGCTGCTGATGGGAAGTGTCAGGGCGATGCCGATCAGCGCGGAAACGAGGATTCCCATGAAAAACGGCTGCATTTCCGTCGCAGATTTTACCAGATCCCCGAACAGCGTCATGAATCGGGAGACAGCAGGCCCTGCGAACTGGGCGGCGAGGACGCCGGTGATGATGGTGACGCCGGGCGTTACGAGGATGTCCACGCGGGTTTCCTTTGACACCAGCTTTCCAAGCTCTGTGGAAATCACAGCAGCGACCAGGGCGCCGACGGGGCCGCCCAGCTCATTTCCGGCAATGCCGACGGCGGCCGCGGAAAAGAGGACGAGCTGCGGCGCCTTTAAAGCATAGGCGATGGAGACGCCAAGGGCCGCGCCGGTGGCGCTTTTTGCATAATTTGCGATGGTGAGGAACAGTCCGACGCCGCATTTTTCTCCCAGGGTGGAGAAAATTGTTCCAATAAGAAGCGAGGCAAAGAGGCCGAAGGCCATGGCTCCAAGGGCGTCGATCAGATACGTTTGAGGTGTGATGCGGATTTCTTTTCTTTCCAGGAATTCCTTCCAGGTTTCCCGGTGCTCATTTTTAACAGTTTTCATGGCGATTCTCCTTTTTAACCGTACTGGCAGCTCATTTTTCCGTATTCTGCCATAACTCGCGGGAAATGGCAAGGGAAACGCCTGTTAATGACAAAATAATAACAATCCCTGGGAATCCTTTCCTTGCTATTCCGGAAGGCTTATGCTAAAATAAAATGCGCTGGCAGCCCGGGAATGCAGGCATTTTGGGGCTGTTAAGAAAAGACAGGAGTGAACTTATGAAATATAAATGCTGTATTTTTGATCTGGACGGGACACTTGTAAATTCCATCCATGCGCTGACTTACTGCACCAATCTGGCTCTTGAGAAATTTGGCCTGGGGCCGCTTACGGAAGACCAGATGAAAACCATCGTCGGCGACGGCTACAAGATGCAGATGAAGCGCGCCCTGCTTTTGGCAGGCGATGAAGCGCTTTCCCATTATGAAGAGATTCTTCCGATTTATATGGAGATTTTTTCTGAGAACTGTCTCCACGATCTCTATGCCTACGACGGAATCCTGGAATTTTTGCATTATGCGAAATCCTGCGGCCTAGGCCTCGGCATTGTTTCCAACAAACCACAGGCCCAGGCGGAGGACACGGTGAACGGAGTCTTTGAAAACGGCCTGTTTAAGGTGGTGATCGGCGAGTCGGAGACCATACCGAAAAAGCCGGATCCCAAAGGCGCAAAGACGGCGGCCGGGCTTCTTGGGGCGAAGCCGGAGGAATGCCTGTACTTTGGCGACACCAACACCGACATGCGGACGGGAAAAGGCGCCGGTATGGCGACGGTGGGCGTCCTCTGGGGCTTCCGGACGCGGGAAGAGCTTCTGGCCTTTTCGCCCGATTACATGATTGAACGGCCGGAGGACATGACAGAGATCTTAAAGGCCATGAGGGATGCAGAATGAGATCTGGCTTTTTAAAAGGCGTGTTCATGTTTGCACTGGCAGCCGCTGTTTCCTGCCTGGCGCTTTCCGGGTGCAGGAGAAGCGGGGAAGGCGGGGGAGCGGAAGTTCCGGCAGAAGCGGGACATCCCCTTAAGGTGGTGACGACGCTTTTTCCGTATTATGACTTTACGAGACAGATTGCAGGCGAAAACATCGAGCTTTCCATGGTGATCCCCGCCGGTATGGACAGCCATTCCTTTGAGCCGACGCCGGCCGACATCCGCCTGATCGAGGAAGCCGACCTGTTTATCTGCAACGGCGGCCACATGGAACAGTGGGTGAGCCAGGTGCTTTCCTCCCTCGATACGCCGTCCATGACCGTCGTCACGATGATGGACCATGTGGATGTGGTGGAAGAGGAGATTGTCGAAGGCATGGAAGTGAGCGGCCATGAGCATGAGCACGGCCATGACGAAGACGGGGAAGACGGGCATGACGCGGAAGACGAGTCCCTCTACGAGATTGAATACGACGAGCACATCTGGACGTCGCCGGCCAATGCCATGGAGATTGTGAATGTGATTTCCGCTGCCTTAAAGGAAGCAGATCCGGAGCATGCAAAAGACTATGAGGCCGGGGCAGAAGCGTACCTTGCAAAGCTTTCAAAGCTGGATGCGGAATTTGCCGGCGTGGTGGCGGAGGCAAAGCGCGATATCATGATTTTCGGCGACAAGTTCCCGCTGCGGTATTTTGCCGATGAATACGGGCTTCGATACCGGGCGGCCTTTTCCGGCTGCTCCACGGACACGGAGCCCAGCGCCAAGACCATCGCCTATTTAATCGACAAGGTTCGGGAGGAACATATCCCCGCCGTCTACTATCTGGAGCTTTCCAGCCCACGTGTGGCAGAGATCATCGGCGAGGAGACAGGAGCCGAACCGCTTCTGTTCCATTCCTGCCATAACGTGACGAGGCGGGAGTTTGACGCCGGCGTCACCTACCTGGAACTGATGGAAACCAATGTGAAAAATCTTCGGAAGGGACTGTGTGAATGAATCAGCCTTTGATAACTTGTGAACATGTGGATTTTGGATACGAAAACTACGACGTGGTGAAAGACGTGTCCATGGAAATCTGGCCCGGCGACTATCTCTGCATCGTCGGGGAAAACGGCTCCGGGAAAAGTACGCTGATGAAAGGCCTTTTGGGGCTTTTAAAGCCCACGGGCGGCACAATCACCATGTCAGAGGAGCTAAAGCGCTCCGGCATCGGCTATCTGCCCCAGCAGACCAGTTCCCAGAAGGACTTTCCGGCGACCGTGTTTGAGGTGGTACTTTCCGGCTGCCTCGGGAAGCGGGGAAACCGGCCGTTTTATTCCCAGGCGGAGAAAAAGACGGCGCTTCTCAATATGGAACGGCTCGGGATTTCGGAGTTAAAAAAGAGCTGCTACCGCGACCTCTCCGGCGGCCAGAAGCAGCGCGTCCTGATCGCCAGGGCGCTCTGTGCCACGGATAAGCTTTTGATCTTGGACGAGCCGATTACCGGCCTGGATCCGGCCACCATGCAGGATTTTTACCATGTGATCCGCCAGTTGAACCGCGAGAGCCGCGTGGCCGTCCTGATGGTGTCCCACGATGTCCAGAATATTGTGGGGCAGGCGAAAAAGATCCTGCATCTCGGGCAGACCGTGCTGTTTTACGGCACAGTAGAGGAGTACCGGCTGTCTGACTGCGGCAGAAAATTCCTGGGAGGTGGAGACGAATGATCCAGGTTCTTTCAGAAATGTTTTCCTATCCGTTTATCGTCCGGGCCATGGCGGGCGGGCTTATGCTGTCCCTCTGCGCGGCCCTTCTTGGCGTCAGCCTTGTCCTGAAGCGGTATTCCATGATCGGGGACGGGCTATCCCATGTGTCCTTCGGGGCCCTTTCGGTGGCCGTCGCCTTCGGGTGGGCGCCTCTTGCCGTCTCGATCCCGGTGGTGGTGGCAGCGGCCGTTTTGCTGCTCCGGATTACGGGAAACGGGAAGATCAAAAGCGACGCGGCCATCGCCATGATTTCGGCCGGCTCCCTGGCCGTCGGAATCATTGTCACGTCCTTAACCACAGGCATGACGACCGACGTCAGCAGCTACATGTTCGGCAGCATCTTAGCCATGAGCCGGACGGACGTCATCTTTTCCGTGGCGCTTTCGGCCGTTGTCCTCGGCATGTTTCTGTTCTGCTACAATAAGGTGTTTGCCGTCACCTTTGATGAAAATTTTGCAAGGGCCACCGGGGTTAATGTCCCGGCTTACAACATGGTGATCGCCGTCCTCACGGCCGTTACCATCGTTCTCGGCATGCGGATGATGGGGGCCATGCTGATTTCCAGCCTGATTATTTTCCCGGCTCTGACTTCCATGCGGATTTTTAAGAGCTTTCTCGGCGTCATCATTTCCTCGGGTGTCGTTGCCGTCGCCTGCTTTTTTGTGGGGTTAGTCCTTTCTTACCAGTATTCCATCCCGGCCGGGGCCAGTGTGGTAGTGGTAAACATGGCGGCTTTTGGGATCTTTTCCCTGATCCGGGCCGTCCGGAAAGTGGGCTGATGCCGCAAAAATCCGGGGAACCGGTTGACAATAAAAAAAATTGTGCTAAAGTTACAATGAAAAGAGTTGCTGCGCCTGCGCGCGTTCACATGGACATGGAGCGGACTTCCGTCCATGTTCCGGGAAGGAGTTATCATGACAAAAATTGATATTATTTCCGGTTTCCTGGGAGCCGGAAAGACGACGTTTATAAAAAAGCTTCTGAAGGAAGCCATCGCCGGCGAGAAGGTGGTTTTAATCGAGAATGAGTTTGGTGAGATCGGCATCGACGGCGGATTTTTGAAGGACTCCGGCATCGAGATCCGTGAGATGAATTCCGGCTGCATCTGCTGTTCTTTAGTCGGCGATTTCGGCCGTTCTTTGTCAGAGGTGCTCTCGAAGTACCAGCCGGATCGGGTAATCATCGAGCCGTCCGGCGTCGGCAAGCTTTCCGACGTTATGAAGGCCGTCTGCGACGTGGCCGGTGAGATTCCGGTGGAGTTAAATGGCTCCGTGACCGTCGTGGATGCCATGAAATGTAAAATGTATATGAAGAATTTCGGCGAATTTTTCAATAACCAGATTGAGAGCGCCGGCACCATCGTTTTAAGCAGGACAGATGTGGCCGATGCCGATAAGGTGGCACAGTGCGTGGAGTTAATCCGGGAGAAGAACCCGAAGGCAGCCATCGTGACGACGCCGTGCAGCGAGCTTACGGGAGCGCAGCTCCTTTCGATTATCGAAAAACCGGCGGACGATATGGCAGAGCAGCTTCTTAAGGAAGTGAGAGAGGGCCATCACCACCATCACGAAGACGGCGAGGAGTGCTGCTGCGGCCATGACCATGAGCACCATCACCACCATCATGATGAGGAAGAGTGTGAGTGCGGCCATGGCCATGAGCATCATCATCACCACGACGATGAGGAGTGCGAGTGCGGCCACGGCCATGAGCATCACCACCATCACCATGAAGACGGCGAAGAATGCGAGTGCGGCCACGATCATGACCATGAGCATCACCACCACCATCACGAGGACGGCGAAGAGTGCTGCTGCGGCCATGACCACGACCATCACCACCATCATCACCATGGCCATGATGCCGATGAGATTTTCACAAGCTGGGGCCTGGAGACGAACCGCACCATCGGGAAAGAAAAGCTGGAGACGCTTTTATCCGATCTGGCCCACAGTGAGAAGTACGGCCAGGTACTCCGCGCCAAGGGAATGCTCCCGGGCGAGGACGGGACATGGTACTACTTTGATCTTGTTCCCGAGGAGACGGAAATCCGCACCGGCGAGCCGATTTATACCGGCAAGGTCTGCGTGATCGGTTCCAATTTAAAGGAAGACGAGCTGAAGGCGGCTTTTGAGAAATAGGAGACCATATGAGCGGATATAATGAAGAAAAAATGCCGGTGTTTCTTATCAACGGCTTTCTGGAGGCAGGAAAAACCCAGTTTATTTCCTTTACCCTGACCCAGGAATATTTCCAGTCTGACGGGACGACAGTGCTGATCCTCTGTGAGGAGGGCGATACGGAATATGACAAAGAGCTTTTAAAGAAGACGAAGACAAAGCTTGTCACCGTGGAGAGCGCTGATGAGCTGGACGAGGACTTTTTCGGACGCCTGGAGGCTCTCTATGACCCGGACCGCGTCTTAATTGAGTGGAACGGCATGTGGCCCCAGGATCAGTTAAAGCTTCCGGATACCTGGCAGCTTTTCCAGCAGATTACCATTATCGACGGCTCGACCTTTGAGCTTTATTTAAACAACATGAAGCCGCTTCTGTCCCTTCTTGTGAGACAGTCGGAGCTGATTATCATGAACCGCTGCGACGACGTGACCGACGAGAACCTGACGAGGTACCGCCGCGGCCTGAAGGCATTGAACCCGCAGGCGGAGCTGATCTTCGAGGACGCAGAAGGGGAGATCGAGCAGGAGGTTTTAGAGGAAGATTTGCCGTATGATCTGAAGGCTGACGTGGTGGAGATTTCCCCGGATGCTTTCGGAATCTGGTACATTGACGCTCTCGACAAGGAAGACCGGTACAGCGGTAAGGTGGTGGAATTCACGGCCATGGTTTTAAAATCGCCGGAATTCCCGAAGAATTATTTCGTGCCGGGGCGGATGGCCATGACATGCTGTGAGGCCGACATGACGTTTTTAGGCTTTATCTGCAAGGCCAGAGAGGCGAGACACCTGGAAACCGGCCAGTGGGTCAAAGTGCGCGCGAAGATGGCCTATGAATTCTGGCAGGACTATGACGGCGTCGGCCCGGTTCTATACGCCGAGTCTGTGGAACCGGCAGAAGAGATCAAGGAAATCGTACAGTTTTAGAAAGACAGAGGGCGGGGATGCATATCCCCGCCTGGTTTTTCATTGGAGATACATTTCTGGGGGAGGACTTATGGAAGAGATGGAGAAACTAAAAGAGGAACTGTTCAGCCTGTTAAAAGCGGAAGGGGCAGTGCTTATGGGAATCGCAGATTTGAATGGCATCGTTTCCGGAGCCATGAAGACCGGCGTATCGGTGGCCGTCCCGGTTCCGAAAACGATTGTGAGGGATTTGCAGACTGCGCCGACAAAGGAGTATTATGAGGCGTACCATTCTTTGAATGCGAAGCTGAACAAAATCGTGATTTGTGGTGCGGAGTTCCTGAAAGGAAAGGGCTATCAGGCCATGGCAAATACGACGGATGCGGTCGTCATGAACGAGGAGTGGCGGACGCCGCTGCCCCATAAAACCGCGGCGACGCGGGCCGGGCTGGGCTGGATCGGGAAAAACTGCCTGCTGGTGACAGAAACGTATGGGAGTGCCGTGCGCCTGTCTACCCTGCTGACCGATGCCCCGCTTCCCTGCGGCACGCCCGTAACGGAAAGCCGCTGCGGCGGCTGTACGGTCTGCGTGAGCCAGTGTCCAGCCCATGCCCTGAACGGTGTGCTCTGGAATCCGAAGGTGGAGCGGGAGGAGATTCTTCAGCGGAAGGCCTGCAAGGACATGCAGGTGCGGAGGATGAAAGAGGCCACCGGCATTGAGACGGATCTCTGCGGGCTATGCTTTGCGGTGTGCCCGTACACGAAGCGGTACCTGGCGGATGGCTGAGACGTAGGGATGTCTGCGGCCGTGTAACCAATTTGGAAATCAGCAGGGAACACTGGGGCTTCGAATTTATCCGAGCGACGAGAAAAATTCTTATGGGTATTTATTGCAGTACTGCAAAGGGCTTATAGGGGAAAGATGTTGATACATAATAAACGAAAGGATTGTGCTTATGGGGAAACTTAATGTCGATGGTACGGAAATACAGGTACTGCAAATTGACGAAGATGATTATATCTCGTTAACCGATATGGTAAGGAAAATTGACAATGGACCTGCCCTAATAGAAAAATGGTTGCGAAATAAAAATACGATAGAATTTCTTGGCATATGGGAAGAAATGTATAATGCGGATTTTAATATCTCCGCCTATGAAGAAATCATGCTGGAGGCGGGATTAAACCGTTTTATTATGTCTGTTAAGCAATGGGTATCCCGCACAAATTCAAAAGGAATTGTGGCAAAAGCGGGGCGATATGGAGGGACATACGCATATAAAGATATTGCATTTGAGTTTGCAAGCTGGGTATCTCCGCAGTTCAAATTATATCTTATCAAGGAATTTGAACGGTTAAAGAAGGAAGAGCAGGCTTTACTTGGATGGAGTGCCAAGAGGGAACTAGCAAAAATCAATTACAGGATACATACCGATGCAATTAAGGTTAATCTCATTCCGCCAGAACTTACACCGCAACAGACCTCTATCATTTATGCGTCTGAGGCAGATGTCCTTAATATGGCATTATTTGGCATGACTGCAAAACAATGGAGAGATAAGAATCCTGATAAAAAGGGCAATATTCGGGATTATGCAAGTATAAATGAACTGATATGCCTGTCTAATATGGAAAATATCAATGCAGTGCTGATTGAAGATGGCTTATGCCAAAAAGAACGCTTAATAAAACTTAATAAGATCGCCATACACCAGATGTCCATTTTGGAAGAACAGACTACAAAGGTTTTGAAATAATTTTAATTCCCCCGAATTCGGGGGAATTAAAATATATTCTTTGTCCGTTACATCGGCGGTACCGGCACCGGCCGTTCCCTGTCAAAGACCTCGGATACATCGAACAGGTCGCTCAGATGATCCTTTTTCGGATTCGTCTCCGGAAGGTCGTAGTACATCCGGTAGCCGTCCAGGTTCCGCCGTCCCTGGCGGAGGTATTTGTCCCCGAGCTGTACCCAGGCCTGGGCGGAATCCACGTTGCAGAAATAGCGGAAGCCCTTTTCGTAGAGATAGGCAAATTTGGCGTTGTCCATGGTGTAGGCATGCCAGTCGCCCACATCGGCGCCGAAAGGATAGAGAATAATATCCGTATCGCCGATCAGGGACTCCACATAATTATCCCATTTGTCCGTATCCGTCTTTACGGTGTCTAAGGAGCGGGAGGTCATGTTGATGTGGCCCCAGCTATGGGAGGCCAGCTCCCATCCGTTGTCCCGCAGGCACTGGGCCAGCTCACGGACAGTCTGGCGGTCTGCCTCGATGTTGGGATTCGTACCCTCGTAGGACGGATCCGTCCGGTACCCCATGACGCCCTCATAGCCGGTAAAGGCGATGACAGCCCTGGCGCCCTTATAGGAAAAGTCCGGATGTTCGGTAATGAAATCCTCTAAGAGGGGAATCAGGTCATAGGAACCGACGGAGACCGTGCCGTCGTCCATCGTCATCTCGCAGGTGGGCTTTCCGTCGTCACCAATGATAAGACGGGTCGCAAAGCCATCGCCGGTCATGTAGTCATAGTAGCATACGTCGTCCTGGGACATGACAAAGGGCTTCTTTCCGGGCGGCAGCATGATGTCGCCTGCCACAAATTTCACATTGCCGTTTTCATCCGTCGTCTCATAGGCGATATCATGAAGCTTTACGAGGACATAGCCCCGCTCGTACATCTGCTCCAGGATTTTTAAGAATTCGCTTTTTGTCGTCATCACCTGGTTGTAGCCGGCCTCGTCGGCGTCGCCGTCAAAGGCTTTGGAATTGTCCATGATGATGGAGTGGAAGAACACGTGGGTAATGGTGCTTATGTCGGCGCGCACCAGGGTGGACTTCGTCTCCTCATAGGAAGCGATGGCATCGGTTACAGCCTGTTCTTCCGAAAATTCGCTTTCGGTAAGAAGGGAAATGGCTCCGTCATAGTCGTAAGTAAGGGCAAGAGCCTCTGCATCGGCGAGCAGGGCAGTGAGCCTGGCTTCCCTGTCGTCTGTGGTGGTCTCTTCCGTGGTCGCCTCTGCGGCGGAAACCGGATCGCCGGATTGGGGGTCTCCGGACTGCGAGGACAGGAAATTATGTTTTTTCCTGCTCTGGAGCAGGAAATAGCCGCCGATCCCGACTGCCAGGATCACGGCGCCAAGAACCAGGAAAAATATCAGAATCCGCACCATACGCTGGCGTTTTCTGTACTTTCGGGAACGGGAAACGTAAGCGCGGCGGCGCTTGTAGTCATCTTCGTACTGCATTGTATCAACTCCTGTTGCTGTGAGGTATTTTGGGGCGCGTGAACATATACCATGTCCGCCGGCCATGGGCCTCCGGCGGAATTTAGCGCCCGGCTTTCCGCGGCAGGCGCGGAAACCGGTATGCGCTGGTATAATGCCCGCTATTTGGTCATTATACCATAAAGCCCCCGGCCTGTCATCCGCGTTGGGAAATTTCGTGTCAATTTTTGTAACACGGCGGGAGGCGCGAAATACTGGAATTTGTGCGCTGTCCCGGCCATATTTTATAAAGGAAGAAAAGCTGGAGAATGGTATGAAAAAATTTTGCAGGAAATGTGTGAGACAGGCGGCTGCCGTACTTCTGTCCGCTGCCATGTTTTTCGGCGGCGGAATCCGCGCGGAGGCAGAAGACGGCTTGGAGACGGCCGCCAGTGCAGGGCCGGAGATCGGCGCGCCGTCGGCGCTCCTCATGGAAGCCAGTACCGGGACAGTCATCTATGAAAAAAATGCCGACGAAAAAAGGAACCCGGCCAGCGTGACAAAAATCATGACGCTGATTTTGACGTTTGACGCGCTCCAGTCGGGGAAAATCCATTTGTCGGACGAGGTCGTCACCAGCGCCTACGCAAAATCCATGGGCGGCTCCCAGGTGTACCTGGAGGAAGGGGAGATTCAGACGGTGGAGACTTTAATCAAGTGCATCGTCATCGCCTCCGGGAACGACGCTTCGGTGGCCATGGCCGAGTACATAGCCGGCGATGAACAGACCTTTGTCGCCATGATGAACGAGCGGGCAAAAGGCCTCGGGATGACGAATACGAAATTCATCGACTGCTGCGGCCTTACGGATTCCCCGGAGCATGTGACGACGGCCAGGGACATTGCCGTCATGTCCAGGGAGTTAATCACGAAGTACCCGCAGATTTCCAATTACTCGACCATCTGGATGGAAAACATCACCCATGTGACAAAGCAGGGGACGAAGGAGTTCGGCCTCTCCAACACCAACCGTCTCCTTAAGATGGCGACGAATTTTGAAGTGACCGGCTTAAAAACCGGCTCCACCAGCCTTGCAAAATATTGTCTGTCAGCTACGGCGAAAAAGGACGGGGTGGAGCTGATTGCCGCCATCATGGCAGCGCCGGATTATAAGACCAGGTTCAACGATGCGGTGACGCTCCTCAATTACGGCTACGCCAACTGCCGCCTGTACCGGGACGAGGAGATGCCGGCCCTGCCGGAGCTTACTGTCCGAAACGGTATCCCGGAAACACTGCCTTTAAAATATGGAGACACTTTTTCCTACTTAAGCCTGTCCGGCGAAGATCTGAATGCCATCGAAAAGGAGCTGGTGCTGGAAAATGAGGTCATGGCTCCCGTCGCCGCAGGCGATACCGTCGGTTATCTCGTCTACCGCCTGAACGGGGAGGAGCTGGGAAAGGTGCCGGTGGTTGCCGGCGGGGATGCAAGGGAGGCAGCCTATCCCGATCATTTAAAGCGCGTGTGGGAAGCGATGATGGTGTAAAAAGAAAAATCCCTGTGGGTTTCAGATGGCCCGCAGGGATTTTTCCTTTGTGGGGCAGAGCGTTAGTTTCCCTCTGCCGCCTTTTTTGCAAATTCCGTCGTCACAAGATCCTCATAGGGGACGCGCCCGTCAAGCTCGCCGGCTTCCTCTAAGATATTCTGGAGAAGGTCAAAGCTTTCCGGCTCGAAGACTGTATTGTCCTTCCAGGTGTCCTCGGATTTGAAGCGGTCGATGATGGCCGCCAGGGTCTCTTTGTCAGTTTCCTTAAACTGCGGCGCGATGACCTCGGCGACCTCCGCAGAGGAATGGCTGTTCACATAGTCGATGCCCTTCTGGATGGCGTTGGTAAACTTCTGGATGATGTCCGGATTGGCTTCCATGTAGCTTTTTTTCGCACAGTAGGCCGTATAAGGCACATAGCCGGATTCTTTCCCGAGAGAGGCAACCACATGGCCGACGCCTTCCTGCTCTAAGCTTGTGGCGTAGGGCTCAAATTCCACGGTATAATCGGAGTCGTCGTTGGTGAAAGCCGCCGCCGTATTGCCGAAGCTGATGCTCTGATCGATGGTAAGGTCGGTTCTCGGGTCGATGCCGTGTTTTTTCAGGATGTATTCAAAGACCATTTCCGGCATGCCGCCGGCCTTCTCGGCTCCAATGAGCCATGAAAGCGGCAGATCGTGGGGAGAAGCCTGACTGTTTTGGGATTCTTATCCGGACGGGCTGTCTGCCGTGCCGCAGAAAGCCGGAATGTCCCTGTCTGGGAGCCCGTACCGTAAGAAAATGTCGGCATTTCCGTCCTGATCGACCCAAATGCTTTCCACAAGGACTTCGATATCAGCCCGTGTGAGGGATTTTTTCTCCAGAAACTCCCGAAAAAGGGCAGGAGCAGACGATTGGACGGGAGACGGGAAGTCCGTCTCCAGGGACGAAAGCTTTTGCTTCAGGGCTGAAATCTGTTCTATTTTTTCGTCCTGGAGAGATGCGTAGGTTTCGGCAATCAGCTCTTTTGCGGACGGGTTTGCCGTAAGCTCTTTTGTTTTCTGGGCGATCATGGTTTTAAGCTCCTCCCTGGCCCTTTTCAGTTCGCCCTCCAGCCTTTTTTGACTGTTTGCAGGAGAGTAGCCTGGCGTTATCGCGGAAAGATCCATGTCCTTTAACGCGTCATCCATGCAGCCGCCGCAGAGCGCCAGATAACGGATTACGGCCTTCACAAGAGTTTCTTCCATGATTGTATGGGAGGCGCCGCAGAACCGCTTTCCTTTTTTGTTGTAGGTGCCGCAGACATAATACTTTTTCCGCCCGGGGCGGTTTATGGCCGTCATTTTTCCGCCGCAGTCCTTGCAGTAGAGGCAGCCGGAAAAGAGGCTTTTATGCTTTTTCTGCCCCCGGTAGCCATTGCGGCCGCGGCTTTCCTTTACCTTTAAGAGCAGGTTCCATGTGCTGTCGTCAAAGATTTTCGGATGATGGCCGGGAAAGACATACTGCTTTTCTTCCGGCACTTTTTTGTCTTTGCCGTTGATGGTGGCGCGTTCCCGTTTGTGGGTTCGCAGGACACCGTTGTGGAAGTCGTTGAACAGCGTATCCTTTACCATGCTGTAACTCCAGACATCGGCGGCCTTCCGGCGGTAAGGAAGCCCCAGGGCCTCGCAGCGCTCCTTTTTAAGCATGGTGGGCGTGGGGACGCCGCGGTCTGTGAGGATTTCCGCAATCTTTCGGATCCCGTTTCCCGCCAGGTACAGGTCTTTCTCCAGAGTCAGGATAGCAGCGGCCTCCTCGTCGATGAGAAGCAGGCTGTGGTTTAAAGGGTGCCAGGTGTAGCCAAAGGGCGGTACGGATTTTAACGTCCCGCTTTCCTGTTCCATTTTTTTGATGCGCTTCACTTTTCGGCTCGTGCTTTTCACATGGCGCTCATTGTCCCAGGTCTTGATGCCGATGATGTCGTCGTCCGAGGAAAAGGAGTCGTAGTTGTCGTCGATTAAAATGACCCGCTTTCCAAGCTCCTCCATTTCCTCTAAAAAGAGCAGCACCCTGGCGTTGTGCCGGCCGATCCGCGAAAGATCCTTGGCTGCAAGGATGCGGATGGAGTCCAGATTGTCCATCATTTCCCGGAAGCCTGGCCTGTCAAAGGAATAGCCGGAAAAACCGTCGTCCTCGTAAATGTGCCGGACGGTCATGCCGTTCTGGGCGGCGTACTGAAGAATGATCTTCTTCTGATTTTCAATGGAGGTATAACTGCGCCGGTTGTCGTCCCTGGAAAGCCGCACATAGCCGTCGATGACAGGTTTCGTGTCAGGAAACATGATTCCGGATCACCTCCCGGAGTCCGTCCTTCATGTCCTGTCTGCCTTCCCGGACAGTAATGACGAGGTATCCCTGCCGGCACAGGGAGTCTTTCCGTTCATGTAACAAAGCCGGATTGGCGTCCGGCTTCATGAGAAGATAATAGATGGGTTTCTGCTTTTTCATGGAAACCACCCCGCAGTTTTTGTCATGGTATCTTATGTGCGGGGCGGCTTATCCTATTCCCGATTGGCGCTTATCAGCCGTACACCTTTTTCCCGGCAAGATAGGCGGCGCAGACCGGGATGTCCCGGATGGTCTCCGGTTTCACCTCGAAGGGATTTTTCCCGAGGACAACGAAATCTGCCGCCATTCCCGGGGCGATCTGTCCTTTGGACGTTTCCTCAAAGCTTGCATAGGCGCCGGCCTTCGTGTAGCTGTCCAGGGCTTCCTTTACGGTAAAGGCCTGTTCCGGAAGATAGGGCGGCATGGTACCGTCCAGGTTCTGCCTCGTCACGGCGCACTGGATGCCGGCCAGCGCATTCGGCATTTCCACCGGGCAGTCCGTGCCGTTGCTGACCGTGGCACCGCCTTCCATCAGGCTCTTCCAGCTGTAACTGGTGGAGGCCAGCTCTTCGCCGACACGTTCTTTTACGATATGGATGTCATAGTCTAAGAAAATGCTCTGGGCATAGACGTGAAGGCCCAGGCGGCAGATCTTTTCCAGCTGGTCTTTTCTGGAAATCTGGCAGTGTACGATGCCGTGGCGGAGATCCTTTCCCGGATCCTCTGTCATGGCTTTTTCGTATGCATGTAACACCTGGTCGAGGCAGGCGTCGCCGATGGTGTGGATGGCGGCCTGCATCCCGTTTTTGTGGGCAAAGGAGATAAGGCTGTCAAGCTCCTCCTGGGTGTACAGGGAAAGACCGTGAGTGGACGGTTCGTCCTCATAGGGACGGCTTAAGTAGGCAGTTCTGGCACCAAGAGCGCCGTCGCCGAAAGCCTTTAACGGCCCGATCTTAAACATGTCGGAGCCGACGCCAGTCTTATAGCCTGCCTCTAAGAAAGCAGAAAAAGACTCCACGTTGGTAAAATGGCTCTGCTCATTGACGCGGACCGTAAGCTTTCCTTCTGCCTCCAATTCCTTATAGGCCTCGATTACCATCTGCCAGGGCACATTTTTAAAGGCGACGAAATCGTCGGACTGGCAGCTTGTGACGCCGTATGCGTTGAGGGCATGGCAGGCTTGGATCAGCATCTCCTTGATCTCGTCCTTATCCGGCGCAGGAAGGGCCTTATTTACGAGATCCATGGCATTGTCAAAGAAACGGCCGTCCGGCGTTTTGTCCATGAGGCCAATCTCACCGCCGTCTGGCTGCGGCGTATCGGCTGTGATGCCGAGAAGTTCAATGGCCCGGCTGTTTACCACAAGGCAGTGGCCGCAGGCACGCACGGCGCAGACCGGCACCGTCTTGGAAACCTGATCCAGGTCATACCGGTCCGGCATCCGGTTTACATCGTCGAAATAGTCCTGGTTCCATCCGCGGCCGATGATCCAGCCGCCTTCCTTCGGCGGATGCGCCATAGAAAATTCCTTCAGACATGCAATCATGTCCGAAAGGCTTTTCGTGTGCTCGGACAGGTTGGCGGAGCGGAGCAGGTTGCCGTATCCAAGCAGGTGCATGTGGCTGTCGTTAAAGCCGCTGCACACAAAATTTCCCTGAAGGTCGATAAGCTCGTCCTCAGATCCTGCGGCCTCCTTGGCCTGCTCGTTTGTGCCGGCAAAAAGAAAGCGGCCATCCTCTACGGCAAAGGCTTCCAAAAGGGGCAGTTCGCCGGTATAGACTGTGCCGTTATAATAAATCTGTCTCATCTTTGGTTCCCTCCCAATGTTCTTTTTCCTTAACTATATCGTATCCGCGGCAGCTTGTCCACAGGGAAAATTCTCACTGGCAGCCGTTTCGCTTTTCTTCCTGATCGGATGGCACATTGTTATCCGGGCGGCCGCCGGCCCTGCCGCCGAGGACTTTCTTCCCAACCAGGTTTTCCCACTGGAAGTCCGGCTCCTCCGTCCGGCCCACAAGGAAATTGCCGGCCCGCTGGGTGAGCTGCGCGAAGTTTATGGCGTAGTCCTTCTCACCGCCTGCATATGTGTAGATGGAGGCCTCGGAACCCATGAAGCCAATGTCGGCTTCACCGGCGATAAGGGCAGTCATGACCTTGTCTGCCCCGCTTCCGTTGACAAGCGTCAGGTCGATCCCTTCTTCTTCAAAATAGCCGAGCTCGATGGCCGCATACTGGGGCGCATAGAAGATCGAATGGGCCACCTCGCTCAATGTGACGGGCACAAGCCCGTCGTCCGCACTTTCCCTGGCACAGCCTGCAAGACAAAGAAACGCAGCCGCGCACAGGGACACGCCATAGATGGTTTTTCTCATAAAGAACTCCTTTTTTATATAATCTGATAGTTTCATTGTATGTTGGAGGGGCGGGGGCGGTGATGGGGGAAGAATATCTATTGCCTAAACCCAAAATATCTATTATAATTACGCATAGCATTGAAGATTACCCCAAATAAGGATGAAATGTATGAGAAAATTAGCATTATCAGATGATATTCTGCTTCGCGTCGACAAACCGGCCAGATACATCGGAAATGAAGTAAACATGGTGGTAAAAGATCCGGCGAAGGTGGATGTCCGGTTCGCCATGGCGTTCCCGGATGTTTACGACATCGGCATGTCCCACCTCGGGATCCAGATCCTCTATGACATGTTTAACCGCAGGGACGACGTCTACTGCGAGCGGGTCTATTCGCCGTGGATGGATCTTGACCAGATCATGCGGGAGAAGAAGATTCCGCTTTTTGCCCTGGAGTCCCAGGAGCCGGTAAAACATTTTGATTTTCTGGGCATCACGCTCCAGTATGAGATGTGCTACACCAATGTCCTTCAGATTCTGGACCTCTCCGGGATCCCGCTTCATGCCGCAGAGCGCACCATGGATGATCCCTTCGTCATCGGCGGCGGCCCATGTTCCTACAACCCGGAGCCCCTTGCGGACTTTTTCGACCTGTTTTACATGGGAGAGGGCGAGACCGTCTATTTTGACCTGATCGACGCCTATAAAGAATGGAAAAAATCCGGCGCCGGCCGCGAAGTCTTCTTAAAAACGGCGGCCGCCATCCCGGGAATTTATGTCCCGTCCCTGTATGACACAGAATACAACGAGGACGGCACGTTAAAGTCCTTTACGCCAAACTGCCCGGAGGCGCCGGCCACGGTGAAAAAGCAGCTCGTCATGGAGATGACGGAAGCCGTTTATCCGGAAAAGCCCCTGGTGCCGTTCATCAAGGCGACACAGGACCGCGTCGTCTTGGAAATCATGCGCGGCTGCATCCGCGGCTGCCGGTTCTGCCAGGCAGGCATGATTTACCGCCCCGTCCGGGAGAAAAATGTGGAGCGGTTAAAGGATCTGGCTTATAAGATGCTAAAAAGCACCGGCCATGAGGAAATTTCCTTAAGTTCCCTAAGCTCCAGCGATTACAGGGAGCTGGAAGAGCTTGTGACCTTCCTGATTGAAGAGTTCCACGGAAAAGGCGTCAATGTCTCCCTGCCGTCCCTTCGGATCGACGCCTTTTCGCTGGACGTGATGAGCAAGGTGCAGGACGTGAAAAAGAGCAGCCTGACCTTTGCGCCGGAGGCCGGCTCCCAGAGGCTCCGCGATGTCATCAATAAAGGGCTTACGGAGGAGGAAATCCTGACCGGCGCCTACGAAGCATTTTTAGGCGGCTGGAACCGGGTAAAGCTTTATTTCATGCTGGGCCTGCCCACGGAAACCGTCGAAGACATGGAAGGCATTGCGCTGCTGTCCGAAAAGATTGCAGAGCGATATTACGAAATTCCCAAGGAACAGCGGAACGGAAAGGTTCAGGTGGTCGCCAGCACTTCCTTTTTCGTGCCGAAGCCGTTCACGCCGTTCCAGTGGGCCGTCATGTCCACGAAAGAGGAATTCCTGGAAAAAGCCAGGATCGTGAACCACAAAATGCGGGAAATGTTAAACCACAAGAGTTTAAAATACAACTGGCATGAGGCGGACGTGACGGTTCTGGAAGGCGTCCTTGCCCGCGGTGACCGGCGTGTCGGCGCTGTCATCGAGGAGGCGTATAAGAACGGCGCCGTCTATGATGCATGGTCGGAATTCTTTAAAAATGATGTCTGGATGAAGGCCTTTGAAACCTGCGGCGTCGATATTGATTTTTATACTACGAGAGAGCGGAGCCTTGACGAGCTGTTCCCGTGGGATTTCATCGACACCGGTGTTTCCAAGGAATTTTTAAAGAGAGAGTGGAAAAACGCCATGGCAGGAAATGTGACGCCCAACTGCCGGGAACGCTGTTCCGGCTGCGGCGTGAGACAGTTCGGAGGAGGTGTCTGTTTTGAAGATCAGAATTAAATTTTCCAAGCATGGGGCAATGAAATTCATCGGGCACCTGGATGTGATGCGCTATTTTCAGAAGGCCATGCGCCGCGCCGACGTGGACATCCGTTATTCGGAAGGCTTTTCGCCGCACCAGATCATGTCCTTTGCGTCTCCGTTAGGCGTCGGCCTTGTAAGCAACGGGGAATATATGGACATCGAGGTCTTATCCACCGGGACGTCTGAAGAAATGGTAAACCGTTTAAACGATGTCATGGTGGATGGCATAAAGGTCTTAAGCTGGAAAAAGCTGCCGGATAACGCGGTAAACGCCATGTCCCTGGTAGCCGCCTGCGATTATACGGTGCGGTTAAAAGAAGAATATGAAAACGGTCTTGGGCTTTCGGCAGCGGAACTTTTTGACAGGCTTTCCGTTTTCCTTCAGTGTGACAGCCTGGAAATCACGAAGAAGACGAAAAAAGGCGAAAAACAGATGGATATCCGGCCATGGATTTATGAGGCCAGGCCCCTTGCCGGCGAGGACGGCTTCTTTCTTCAGGTCTCTTCCGGCAGCACAGTGAATGTAAAGCCGGAACAGGTTTTGGAGGCATTTTACCGCTCCGAAGGCATGGAATATCCGGCCTTTGCTTTCCAGATTACGAGGGAAGAAGTCTATGCGGATCTCGGCACAGACCAGCAAACGGACAGAAAGCTTCAGCCCTTAGAGGCTTTTGGCACGGAGATTGACGCTGCAACGCAGAAAGGTGAAGCTGTTGAATAAGTTAATTTTTACCTGCCTGCTTGGAAAAACGGCGGCTGTGCTGCTTTCCGGGAAACGGGCCGTCTGGATGGAATTTGAGCCGGAGGAATCCGAGGCCAGAACCGGCCGGATTTATGTCGGAAAAGTGAAAAATATCGTCCCGAACCTTCAGGCGGCTTTTGTGGAATACCAGCCGGGAATCAACGGCTATTACAGCCTTCGGGAAAACAGGACGCATATTTTTGCCGATAAAAAGCCGCATACGGCCCTGCATGAAGGCGATGAAATCCTCGTACAGGTGGCACGGGCAGCCGTAAAGACAAAGGATGCCGTTCTAACCTCGAACCTTTCCTTTGCGGGGACATATGCAGTCCTTACCGCAGGTCTCCCAAAGCTGGGAATTTCCTCGAAAATACGGAATGCCGGCTGGAAAGCGGCCGTAAAAGAGTGGTGGGAGACGGAAACACACGACGGCTACGGTCTCATTGTCCGCACGAATGCCGAGTCCGCCGGCATGGAGGCGTTAAAGCGCGAGAAAGAGAAGCTGGCTTCCCAGTATTTTGATGTCCTTTCCAAAGGCATGTCGCGCACGGCCTTAAGCCTGCTTTACAGCCCGGAAAGTTTTCCGCTCCGGACCGTAAAAAACACCCATACGTCGGAATACAGAGAAATTCTTACGGATCTCAGGGAAATTTATGAAGAACTTTTATCTGCGGGGATTGACGCCAGGCTTTATGAGGATGAGAACCTGCCGCTTTCTTCCCTTTACAGCTTGAACTCAGCCCTTTCCGAGGCCCTTTCCAGGCGCGTCTGGCTGAAATCCGGCGGAAACATCCTCATCGAGCCAACAGAGGCCATGACCGTGATCGACGTAAACACGGGAAAGACGGCAGGAAAGAAGTCTTTTAAGGAAACCGTCTTAAAAACAAATCTGGAGGCCGCCGGAGAAATTGCCGTACAGCTCCGGCTCCGGAACCTTTCCGGAATCATTGTCATCGACTTTATCGACATGGAAGCAGAGGAAGACAGGCAGACGCTCCTTTCCGCCCTCCGAAAATTTCTGGCTCAGGATCCCGTCCCCGCGCGCCTTGTGGACATGACGCCCCTGGGGCTTGTGGAGGTGACGAGGAAAAAACTCCAGAAGCCTCTCCACGAGCAGGTTCCGGGGCGAGGAAAGGCCTTGTAAAATCAGGCTTCTTTTTGAAAAAAATGGTTGACATGCAGGCAAAGCGATGCTATTATATCAGAGTATGCCGCACAATGAGGTTTCGCAAGTGTTCCGGCTCCGGAACCACCGTAATTGGCGAGTAATGATAATAGGAGGTGCAATATGTACGCGATTATTGCAACAGGTGGTAAGCAGTACAAGGTGGCTGAAGGCGACAGCATCAAGATTGAAAGACTTGACGCAGAGGTTGGCTCTTCCGTAACTTTCGATCAGGTACTGGCTGTGAACAACGGCGAGCTTACAATCGGATGCCCGACCGTAGACGGTGCTACTGTATCCGCTACTGTGGAAAAAGTAGGCAAGGGCAAGAAAATTATCGTTTACAAGTATAAGAGCAAGACCGGCTATCATAAGAAGAACGGCCACAGACAGCTTTATACGCAGGTAAAGATCGACAAGATCAATGCTTAAACCCATATGATTCAGGTAACAATCCTTCGTGGCAGGGACGAATCCGTGCGGGGAATCGAGATCAACGGTCATGCTGGCTTTGCAGAATACGGACAGGATGTGATATGTGCTGCTGTTTCTGCACTGGCTCTCAACATGGCAAACTCCGTAGAGGCATTTACAGACGATCATTTTGAAGGCAGTATTGCAGAGGATGATGGTGCTTTTACTTTTTCGTTCCCGGAAAAAATGAGTTCTGAGTCACAGCTCCTGATGAAATCCCTGATCCTTGGACTGGAAAACATCCGGGATGAATATGGAGCAGAATATATCAACTTTCGATCCAGGGAGGTGTAACAGATGTTTAAGATGAACCTTCAGTTATTTGCTCATAAGAAAGGTGTCGGTTCCACAAAGAACGGCAGAGATTCCGAATCCAAACGTCTTGGAGCAAAAAGAGCAGACGGACAGTTCGTGTTAGCCGGAAATATTCTTTACAGACAGCGCGGAACGAAAATCCATCCGGGTCTTAACGTAGGACGCGGCGGAGATGATACCTTGTTTGCCAAGGTTGACGGCGTTGTAAGATTTGAGAGGAAGGGCAGAGACAAAAAGCAGGTTTCTGTATATCCGAAGGCAATCAACGAATAATAGGAATGAGCTCCATACTTCTTGTATGGGGCTCTTTTGCAATATGGCAGCAGATCAGAATGGCATGGCTTGACGGCTATGCAGCAGGATGACAGCCGCGCGGACGGCTTTTGCGGCAGGAGGCTGCAAAGATGTGAGTGGACGGCGGACAGATTGGAAAGGACAGGTCTTTTGATGTTTACAGACAGTGCAAAGGTATTTATTAAATCCGGAAACGGCGGAAACGGCCATGTGAGCTTCCGGCGCGAGCTCTATGTGGCAAACGGCGGGCCGGACGGAGGCGACGGCGGAAGAGGCGGCGACATCATTTTCGAGGTGGACGACGGCTTAAACACCCTTGTGGACTTTCGGCATGTAAGGAAATACGTCGCAGAAAGCGGCGGGGAAGGCGGAAAGCGCCGCTGCCATGGCGCGGACGGAAAGGATCTCATCATCAAGGTTCCGGAAGGAACGGTCGTTAAAGACATGGAATCCGGAAAAGTGATTACCGACATGTCCGGTGAGAACCGCCGGGAAATCATTTTAAAGGGCGGAAAGGGCGGCCTTGGCAACATGCATTATGCCACGGCTACCATGCAGGTTCCCAAATACGCACAGCCTGGAAAGCCAGGTCAGGAGCTTTGGGTTCAGCTTGAGCTAAAGGTAATCGCTGATGTGGGCCTCGTGGGCTTTCCTAATGTAGGAAAATCCACATTGCTTTCCAGGGTTTCCAATGCCCGGCCGAAAATTGCAAACTATCATTTCACCACCCTGAACCCGCACCTCGGCGTCGTGAACATGGGAGACGGAAACAGCTTTGTTATGGCAGATATTCCCGGCCTCATAGAAGGCGCTGCCGACGGAGCCGGACTCGGACACGAATTCCTGCGCCATATCGAGAGGACAAAAATTCTTCTCCATGTGGTAGATGCGGCTTCTGTCGAAGGACGCGATCCGGTGGAGGACATCCGGACGATCATGCAGGAGCTTGAGGCATATAATCCAGGCCTTCTTGAGCTTCCGCAGGTGATCGCAGCCAATAAAATGGACGTGTTTTATGAGGAAGAGGAGAGCCCAATTGCACGCCTCAAAAGGGAATTTGAACCGGAAATCCCGGTTTTTGCAATTTCTGCTGTCAGCGGAAACGGTGTGGAAGAGCTTTTGGCGCATCTGTTCCAGCTTTTAAAATCTGCCGACCGGACGCCGAAAATTTTTGAAAAAGAGTTTGAAATCGAATACCAGGGAGACAGGAATCTTCCTTATACGGTGGAGAAGGCAGAGGACGGCGTCTATGTGGTGGAAGGCCCGAGGATCGAGAAGATGCTTGGATATACGAATCTGGATTCCGAAAAGGGCTTTGACTTCTTCCAGAAATTCTTGAAGCAGACAGGAATCCTGGCCGATTTGGAAAAAGCTGGAATTGAAGAAGGCGACACTGTCCGCATGTACGGGCTGGAATTCGATTACTACAAATAAAGGAGAAAAACTATGACGAGCAAACAGAGGGCTTATTTAAAGGGGCTTGCAATGAACATGACCCCAATCCTCCAGATTGGCAAGTCCAGTCTGACGCCCGAAGTGACCCAGTCTGCGGCGGAGGCGCTGGAAGCCAGGGAGCTGATAAAGATCCACATTTTAAAGAACTGCGCCGACGATGGGAAAGAGCTGGCGGCCATGCTGGCAGAGCGCACCCATTCGCAGGTTGTCCAGGTCATCGGCAAAATGATTGTATTATATAAGCCGGCAAAAGAGGAAAAGGACAGAAAAATCGTCCTTCCGCAGTAAGCGGGCCTGCCAGGGAAAGGAAGCTTTGTATGAAACGCATCGGCATCATGGGCGGCACCTTTGATCCTGTCCATAACGGGCATCTGCTTTTAGGGCGGCAGGCTCATGAAGAGTTTGATCTTGATGAAATCTGGTATATGCCGTCGCATATCCCGCCCCATAAAAAGGATCATCTGATTACGCCGGGGGAAGACAGGATCCAGATGCTTAAGCTGGCATTAAAGGACATCCCTTACTGCAAGGTTTCGGATTTCGAGATGAACCGGCCTGGGAACACGTACACGGCCAGGACACTTGAACTTTTGAAAGAGAAGTATCCAAATACAAGGTTCTACTTCATCGTGGGGGCAGATTCCCTGTTTCAGATTGAATCTTGGTACCATCCGGAAAAGGTAATGGCCCTGGCTTCGATTCTTGCGGCAGGAAGGCAATATGAAAGCCACGGCATCACGCTGGCCGAGCAGGCCGAGCATCTTAAGCAAACCTATGGCGCCGATGTCCATCTGCTCCATAATGAAGAAAACGCTGCTGCGTCGGCTGATATCCGCAGGCGTGTACGGGAAGGAAAGTCCATAAGCGGAGTCGTGCCAAAAGCCGTTGCAGAATATATCAGAGACCGCCGCCTTTACGTGGCCGGCGGGGACGGAAAGGAACTGTGATCGCACAGGATGGATGAGAGAGTACCGGAAATAAGAAAACATTTGAAAAAAAAGCTGGATCCCATGCGGTATGAGCATACGCTTGGGGTCTCTTATACCTGTCAGGCTCTTGCCATGCGTTATGGGTATGATCTTGACAAGGCAGAGCTGGCGGGGCTTCTGCACGACTGCGCCAAGCGGTACGACGGGGAAACCCTGCTCTCCAAATGTCTTGCCAGGAATCTTCAGGTAACTCCGTCAGAGGAGAGGGATCCGTCCCTTCTCCATGCAAAGCTCGGCGCTTACATGGCCAGAGAAAAGTATGGCGTCGAGGATCCGGAGATCCTTCAGGCCATTGAATGCCATACTACGGGACGCTGCGGCATGACGCTTCTCGATAAAATCCTGTACGCGGCCGACTATATTGAGCCGCGCCGGTATAAGGCGGGAAATCTTCCCGAGATGCGGAAGCTGGCTTTCCTGGATCTTGATGAGGCATGCCTTGCGATTATGGAAAGTACCCTGACCTATTTAAGATCCCGGGAATTTTCTATTGATACTGCGACGGTTCTCGCCTGCGAGGATATGAAGCGTGCCGTCGAAGAAAAAAGGAAGCATATAAAAATACAGGATATCAAAAATCAAATGGAAAGCAAGGAGGAAACTGCATTTGAAACAGTCAAAAGAGCTGGTGAAAATCGCCGTAGAGGCATTGTCCGAGAAAAAAGGAGAAGATATAAAAATTATCGACATTGAAAATGTCAGTGTCATTGCCGATTATTTCGTTCTGGCAAGTGCATCCAACACGAACCAGACTCAGGCGCTTGTCGACAATGTGGAGGAACAGCTTTTCAAGGCCGGCTATGAATGCAGGCAGAAGGAAGGAAACAGCAGCTCTACATGGGTGCTTTTGGATTACGGCGATGTGATTGTTCATGTATTTTCAAAAGAAGACAGGCTGTTCTATGATCTGGAGCGGATCTGGCGAGACGGAAAGGTCATGGAATCGCTGGAAGAATTAGAGTAGTTCATATAGAATTTTTACGCAGGCGGACGCCGGAGTTTTCCGGAATCCGCCTGTTTTGCTGCACAGGCCCGGCAGGCAGTAACATACTTATATGAAATGGCATTTGCCGGGCGTAAGAACATGAATCACGATCACGCGGAATGTTTGTCTGCGATGATGCAACAGGGAAAATCCTCCCTGCGCGATATTTGCCGTAAAGGCCGTGCCGCCGGACACATTTCCAGACTTCCACATGCTGCTGCCGCACAGTTTTGTCCTTAATTCATGATACGGAACAGTCCAATGACTTTTCCTAGGATCTGCACATCATCAACGATAATCGGCTCCATGGAAGAATTCTGCGGCTGGAGACGGTAGTGGCCGTCTTCCTTATAAAAGGTTTTAACTGTGGCAGAATCATCCACGAGAGCAACAACCATTTCCCCGTTTTCTGCCGTGGACTGACTGGATACAAGCACCTGATCTCCATTCAGAATACCGGCTTCGATCATACTTTCCCCTTTTACGCGGAGCATAAAGATATCCTTATTCGGAAGCATTTCCGCAGGAAACGGCATATAGCTTTCAATATTTTCCTGTGCCAGGATCGGCACGCCGGCCGCCACCGTCCCGATGAGCGGGACGTTCACCATTTCCCGCCGCGTCAGTGCAAAATCATCATCCAGAATTTCAATCGTCCTCGGTTTGGTAGGATCCCGGCGGATATAGCCGTTCTTTTCCAGCGTCTCAAGGTGAGAGTGGACGGAGGACGTGGACTTTAAGTTGACGGCCTCGCAGATTTCACGCACGGCCGGCGGGTATCCCTTCTTTAATATGGTTTCTTTAATATATTCTAAAATCTCTTTCTGTTTTTCGGTGATTCTTCCCTGACTCATATGACTCTCCTTATCTATGTAATAAAATCAGAACGGTTTCAGATATCAGATGGGACTTTTGGATTCAGCAGGACGCCTGCTGATTTTCCTGTTGTCTATATACTAACATATGTTCGAGAAAAAAGCAAACCTTTGTTCGAAAAAAATCAAAAAAATGTTGACAAACGTATGTTCTGAGTATATAATCCAAATCAGAACAGATGTTCTCGAACCTACGTTTGAAAGGAGAGTATGAAAAATGAAAAAAACATTAGTCCTTTTTATTGTATCTGTAATCGTAATTTCATGTTTTTTTGGCAAAACGCTGGTGATGGCAAATGCAGAAGAAAACCATCCGCCGCGTTACCGTTACTATACAAATATCGAAATTCAGGAAGGAGATACCCTCTGGACGATTGCAGAGCAGTACTGCGAAAATTCCGGAATGGATGTCAGGGAGTATGTCCGAGAGCTGCAAAAAATGAATCAGCTTTCCAACGATCATATCCTGGCAGGAGATTCTCTGGCAGTCGTCTATTTTACGGACACACCGCTTCCGGAATAGGACTGCCTCCGGCAGGACTGTCAGTCCTCCCGGAGCCTGACACGGTTTCTTGCCATCCTGCGCCGTTCGTCCTCTAAAGCTGCGTAATGTTTCTTTGTCGTATTTACATCGCTGTGGCCAAGGACGTCGGCAACCAGGTAAATATCTCCTGTTTCGCGGTAAAGATTCGTGCCATAGGTGCTTCTAAGCTTATGCGGCGTGATTTTTTTTAAAGGAGCTGCCAGGGACGCATATTTTTTTACCAGATTTTCGACGCTCCTGACAGCCATGCGTTTCTTCTGCATGGAGAGGAAAAGGGCTTCTTCGTGGCCGGGATATGCCTCTATATGCTGGCGCTCTTCCAGATATTTATCGAGGACGTCGCGTACTTCATCGCTGAAGTACACGATAGATTCCTTTCCGCCTTTCCGATAGATTTTGATTCCGCAGGCGTCCATATCCACGTCGTTCATATTAAGCCCTACACATTCAGAGACACGGATCCCCGTTCCAAGAAGAAGAGACATCAGTGCCAGATCGCGCACCTTTGTGATTTCATGATAGCGTTTCTGGCGCTCTGTCAGCTTTTCTCCGTCTTCCACAAGATCCAGAAGCTTTGCTACTTCATCAATTTCCAGGCGGATAATTTCCTTCTGGTGGAGCTTCGGAAGCTGTACAAGGGCTGCCGGATTCTTTTCAATCTTCTGTGTCCGGTAAAAATAGTTATAGAAACTCTTCAAAGAAGAGACTTTCCGCATAATTCCTCGCTCTGTATTGAAGACGTCATCGTCCGTGATGCTTGGATGGCATTTCAGATACTCCATATATTCTTCCAGATCTGTGACATTCAGATCTTCCAGAAAAGAAAGCGGAATCTCTTTTCCAAGTTTCTCAGCCTCGGGATTGGCACGCCTTAAGAATTCAAAAAAGATTCTCAGGTCATAAGCATAGGCAATCCTGGTTCGCGTCGATGTCCGCGGCTCAATTCCACGGAAAAAATCCGCGCAGTAATAGGGCAGTTCTTTTATCAGTCCCCGGAGCCGTTTGATATTTTCTACATCTTTTTGTTCGTGATAGGTCAGTGTTGCCATAGGTCGGCCTCCCTTCAGTTTTATTCAGCCTGCTTTCTCTCTGGCCAGCCAGGGATGTTTCCTTCTGTAATTGCACGGAACAGGCGATCTTTTACTCCGGGTTCATCCCGGTTCAGAGATGCTGTCAGATTTTTCACATATTCTCTTTTTGTTTTTCCGTCAACAGGACACGGATTTTTACATACAGGAAGCTGATATTTGTTTTTAAAGCCGATCACGTCCGATTCGGATACATACAGCATTGGTCGGATAACCGTCAGCCCCATACGGTCGAGATACGTTTTCGGAGAAAACGAATGAAACCGGCCCTCATAGATCAGAGAGAGCAGCATCGTTTCAATTACGTCGTCCTTGTGATGGGCATAAGCCACTTTCGTGCAGCCGGCATCTTTTGCCGCCTGGTTTAATGCGCCTTTCCTCATTTTGGCACAGAGGGAACATGGATTCGACTCTTTTCTGGTTTCAAATACAATCTGGCTGATTTCCGTTGGAATCACCGTATAAGGCACATTGAGTCCGCTGCAAAACGTCCGAATAGCGTCAAAATCCTGATTTCCAAATCCAAGATCCACAGTGAACCCATGGATTTCAAAATGCCGTGGATAAAATTTTTGAAGTGCCTGAAGTGCACAGAGTAACGCAAGGCTGTCCTTGCCGCCGGAAATGCCTATGGCGATTCTGTCACCGTCTTCAATCATGTTGTAATCATCTGCCGCCTTTCTTACTAGGCTCAGCAGTCTTTGAAGCTTCATATGTATTTTTAGGCCTCCTGTCTGATTTTTATTTGAACTATTACCTTGGTCTGATATTTCTCACGAAGAAAAACTTGAAACAGGCGGAGAGGGTATGCTAAGATAGAAAGCAGAGACGCGCTGTTTCGATTTCATATGCCGAGAGGAGATATCAGAAATGGGAAAAATGTTTGAAAAAATCCTGGCTGTTGCCATTGTGGTCTGTATCCTGTATTTATTTGTTGTGTATTACCTTCCATACCTGTTGTAGGCTGCGGTGAGGATGGAAATAAAATGTGTTGGAGTATGGAGAGAGTGTTTTTTATACTATGCGTTAAATATCAAAAAAACGAATAGTTTTGAGCATTCTTATCATATCAGATAATGGTTGGGAAAGCAAGAGGAGAAGAAGAATGCTTGGGGATTTTGGGCGAGATATCAGGAGAAGTTAGCGATGAAAAATATATAATCGCAATAAAGTTTACATAAAAATATTATGTTAACTAAAAGAACATATTGTAAAAGCCATTTGACTTTTTACCCGTTTTCAATTACTATAAAAACGAGGAAGTGATAGCATGAGCGATAATGAATTACTATTAGCTCTCTCCAGCATGATGGACAAGAAATTAAAACCCATCGAGGAAAGACAGAAAAAAATGGAAATCATGATGGAAAACGATATACTTCCAAGGCTGCAAAATATCGAAGCCTGGCTACACCGGCACGTATAAGAGATATGAAACCGGGATAGAAGAACTCGAGGCCATGAAAGCCGATATCGAAATCATGAAAAAGGTTATTGAAGAACATTCTAACAAGCTTAACAAAACAGCCTAAGGAGTACTGCCAATACCGAAAGGAGCAGCGATAACATGACTGATCAGGAAATCCTAGACACAATGAAAACCTTGTTGCAGCCAATAAACAACAAGTTGGGAGGCCTCGAAAACAAGTTGGGAGGCCTCGAAAACAAGTTGGAAGGCCTCGAAAACAGGCTGGAGACCTTTGAACGGGAAACTAAAGCACGGTTTACTGAAGTAAAATCACAAATTCATGAAATCCAACTCACATTAGAGAATGACACCAACAAGAGAATCAACATAGTCGCTGAAGGACACCTCGACCTAAGCCGTAAGCTCGACGACGCACTGAAAGTAGAAAATGAAAAGGAAATGTTACTCTTACGTGTAACGGCACTGGAAAGTGAGGTTAGGCAGCTCAAAAGAAAAATTGAACAGATAGCATAACACGGAAAAAGGGCGGCTCTGTCGTCCCTTTTTTTATGAAGGAGAGACAGAGAGAATGCATATAGGGATGAAACTATCTTAAGTATATGCAATCAAATGGAACTATTCGTTAAAGCTGTCTTTCGCGCATAGTTATGCATATGTCCACAAGCTTGCAATCACACAACACAACTTGGATTTTCTTTGAATTGCTGCTGTTCCATTCCGGAAATCATCAATAATCCTGTATCCTTAAACAACTATTTAAATCTGCAATAAAATACAGCCCAGCTAGGCACTGGGCTATGACTCTACGCAATATCAGTTTCCATTGATTCAATTCGTGTTGATGTTCTTTCAAATCGCTTCGCTGCTGGAACATAATTTTCTGCTAATAACTGTATATTTGGTTTTATCATATTTTCGGCCATTAGCTTAAGATCACGAATATCATCTTTTAAAGGCTGTAACTCTGTTTTTAGCTTCTTTTCTACAAGCTCAGACATGATACTGTTTTCTAGTGTCTTCATTATATTTATCCGATAATAGGTTGTCAAACAATTTGCCCCATCATCCATCCCCCTCAATCGTACAATCCACGTGTTCAAAATTCTTAATTCTTTCCGCACTCCCCTCCCCCCATTGACATAAACATAAAACAATACTATAATCGTAAAAAAATTTAACGGGAGACAGCCTATGTGTGGAATTATTGGATATTGCGGCCCGCTGGATGCCCAAAAGCTATTGCTGGACGGGCTGACCCAGTTGGAATACAGGGGTTATGACAGCGCCGGCATCGCACTTTTTGACGAAGCCTCAAACATTCATTTTATCAAAAAAATCGGGAAAGTTGCTGCTCTGAGAGTCGCCTGTACGGAGACGCCGGTCTCCTCCCACTGCGGTATCGGACATACCCGTTGGGCAACTCACGGCGGCGTAACCGGCGAAAACGCCCATCCTCATATTGTCGGTGATGTTGTCATGATCCATAACGGCATCATCGAGAACTACCACCAGCTTACGGAAAACTACCATCTCCAGTCTGCTCTTCACTCCCAGACAGATACGGAAGTAGCGGCTGCGGCCCTCAATGCAATTTACGGCATAAAAAAAGATCCCATAGCATCCATCCGCGAGCTTCTGGCTGAAATTAAAGGCTCCTACGCCTTCTGCATCATGTTTGCCGACCGGCCAGGTGAAATCTATGCAACACGGAACGTAAGCCCCCTTGTGGCAGCCTATACGGCGTCTGGCGCACTCATCGCGTCGGACCTGACAGCTCTGCTTCCATATTCCCGCAGGTATTTTGTCGTCCCGGAGGGAACAATCGTAAAAATGACGGCTTATAACATCACGTTCTGCGATCTGGACGGAAGCCGCAGGGAGCCGGAACTTTTGGAGGCCTCCTGGAACACGGATGCTGCCATGAAAAACGGGTTCGACCATTTCATGCTGAAAGAAATCCATGAACAGCCGGAAGTCTTTAAAAAGACGATTCTTCCGCGGCTGAACAAAGGCCTCCCGGATTTTTCCGATGACGGAATCCCGGATGATGTGTTTCAGAATTTGGACAGTATCCGTGTCATTGCCTGCGGAACTGCCATGCATGCGGGAATGGTTGCCAGAGCTTTAATTGAACCGCGGCTTCGGATTCCTGTGACTGTCTCCATTGCATCAGAATTCCGATACGAAGAGCCGCTTATCAATGAAAAAACGCTGGCTATCGTGATTTCTCAGTCCGGTGAAACCATCGACACTTTAGCGGCTCTTCGCCTTGCGAAGGAATGCGGTTCGCCGGTTCTCTCCATTGTCAACGTAAAGGGCTCTTCCATCGCCAGGGAAAGCGACTATGTCCTCTACACACACGGCGGCCCGGAAATTGCTGTTGCCAGCACGAAGGCCTACACAGTCCAGCTTGCCGCTTTGTATCTTGTCTTCTGCAAAATGGCACTGGTGCGCGGAAGATATACAGAAGAACAGGCGAGGACATTCACGGCCGACCTTCTTGACTGTGCGGCAGCCATGGAGAAAATGATTGGCCAGAAGGACTCCATCCGTGAGACTGCCGTCCGCATTTCGGCTTCCCCGGATGCCTTCTTTATCGGCCGCGGCATGGATTATGCCTTTTCCCTTGAGGGCGCCCTGAAGCTAAAGGAGATTTCCTACATTCATGCAGAGGCATACGCCGCCGGAGAGCTGAAACATGGAACCATAGCCCTGATTACAGACGGTATGCCGGTGATCGCTATTGCCACACAAAAGCACATTCTGGCGAAAACGCTTTCCAACATACGTGAAGTAAAAGCGCGCGGTGCTTACGTCATCCTGCTGCTCGGAGAAGAAACTCCTTTGGAGAACGGCATTGCCGATACGGTGATACGCATCCCAAAAACAGATGACGAATTTACGGTATTCCCCATCGCTGTTGTCCTTCAGCTGATCGCTTACTATGCCTCTGTACAAAAAGGGCTTGATGTGGATCAGCCGCGGAATCTCGCAAAATCGGTGACCGTCGAATAGGCCGAAGGCCATTCGGCCGCAAGAAAAAAGCAGGCCTGTCCCGCCTGCTTTTTCCTTCCCTGAAAGGATGATTTATTTTTTCGCATACGCCTGCTTTTCTTCTGCAAACGCCCGGATAATCCGAATGGCCCCATCCATGCCTACTTTGCTGCTGTTGATGCAGAGGTCATAGCTCTTGCAGTCGCCCCAATGTTTGCTGGAATAGTAATTATAATAGCTAGCTCTCTTTTTATCCGTTTTAATCATGATATCTTTTGCTTTGGATTCCGTCACCTGGTACCGCTCCTGGAGCGTCTTTAGCTTGACATCCTCGTCGGCACAAATGAAAACCGTCACCACGTTTGGAAAGTCTGCCAGCGCATAGTCGGCACAGCGGCCGATGATGACGCAGGATTCTTCTGATGCAAGTTTTTTGATGGTATCAAACTGGGCAAGGAAGATTTTATGATTGATCGGCATATCCATATAAGCGGAATTCGTGTATCCCATGGAATATGAATCCATTACGAGGGAATACAGAAAGCTGCTGGTGGGTTTTTCATCATGCGTTTCAAACAGCTCTCGGCAAAGCCCGCTGTTCTTTGCCGCCAGGGTCAAAAGCTCTTTGTCATAACACTTAACCCCCATTTCTTCTGCAAGTTTCTGTCCGATATGTCTTCCGCCGCTTCCGCACTCTCTTCCTATTGTAATAATCAGATTTCCACTCATAATATACCGCTCCTTTCTGGCAATTTTATGCTCTTATCTATATTATACAATATTTTTCCGAAAATGCAATCATAAATCATAAAAAGTACAATTCATGTGGCTGGTTCTAAATGACACTGGGATCCCAGTCGGAAACATAACTACAATGCGAAAAATATTTGATATCAACAGAGGGAGTTGTTCCTCTTTTGGTACAGAACAGGTTCGTGATGGAAAAACATAGGCATAGATGTTATAATGCATATGTAGGAAAAACAATAATAAATCAGAATCTGTAAAAGAGTTAATATAAGGCAGGCTATAATAATGGATTTGATTTCAAACGGCAATACAGCTGAAATATTTGAATATGATAGTCATTTAATATGCAAATTATTTTATAGGAATTACCCCTCACAATATGCCGAACATGAATTCAATAATGCGAGAGCTGTACTGAAATCAGGCATCAATACTCCGACTGCTTATAAAATGGTATGCATTGATGGGTGTGTTGGAATTATCTATGATAAAATCGATGGAGAAACCCTCTTATCCAAATTATCAAACAGGGAGGTTCAAGACATATGGCTTGAGAAATTCGTCAATTTTCATAAAGAAATGATAAGTAAAACTGTCGCCAATGTAATGGATTACAAGGCTTTCCTCAAACTGCTCGCCGGGGATTCCCCGGAACTCCTAAGAAAAATCAAAGGCCTGGAAGACGACATACGCCTGCTTCATGGTGATTTCCACCCTGCCAATCTTATGGTGGATACGGCGAGAAATATGGTTTTGATTGACATGATGAATGTCTGCAAGGGACCGGCAGCATATGACGTCGCAAGAACCTATTTTTTGCTTGGACATGAGAAACAGCTGCAAAGAATGTATTTAGAAAAAATGGAATTTGAATTATCCGAAATTATGCCCTATTTCGAGGTGATTTCATCTCTTCGAGCAAAGGAATCCCCAAAATAAAAAGAACAGCCAGCCCTCCCGCGCCAACTGTCCTTGCTCAGACATAAATACAAATTCTTCTTCTCTCTCACTCTCTCGGCAGAGTCCTTAAAAGCTTTTCAAAATATTCCGGCAGCGGCGCCGAAAACTCCATATACTTCCCGCTCCGCGGATGCACAAATCCAAGGACACCGGCATGGAGTGTCTGGCCCTCGAGCCGGTAGGGACACCTGGCCGGGCCGTAAACCGCGTCGCCGAGAAGCGGATGGCCGATGCTTGCCATGTGGACACGGATCTGATGGGTGCGCCCGGTCTCCAGCCGGCATTCGATATGAGTATAATCACGAAACCGGTTCAGCACATGGTAATGCGTTACCGCCGGCTTCCCGTTTCTCTCATTGATGCTCATCTTCTTTCTGTCCTGGGGATTCCGCCCGATGGGCGCGTCCACCGTCCCCTCGTCTGTTTTCAGGCGGCCATGGACAATGGCCTGGTACCGCCTCGTAATCGAATGTTCCTTTAACTGCTCCGCGATGGAACGGTGGGAAACATCATTTTTGCAGGCGATGATGACGCCGGTGGTGTCCATGTCGATCCGATGGACAATCCCCGGCCGCAGCACGCCGTTGATGCCGGAAAGGCTGTCACGGCAATGGTACATGAGCGCGTTGACAAGCGTGCCGGAATAATGCCCGGCAGCCGGATGGACGACCATTCCTTTCGGCTTGTTGACAAGGATCACATCCTCATCCTCATAAAGAATATCCAGGGGAAACGGTTCCGGAAGGATTTCCGGCTTGGCGGCCTCCGGCACCTCAAAAACGATCAAATCGCCCTCTGAAAGCCGGAAACTGGCCTTTACGGCCTGGCCGTTTACCGATACCTCCCCCGACTTTAAAAGCTTCTGGAGGAACGAGCGGGAAAGCTCCTCGCACTGTTCGGCAAGGAATTTGTCGATCCGGTCGTCTGTCCCGTCCTCCTCCACAAAAATTTCCTGTCTCAATCCGTCTTCTCCTTTTTGTCTGAGAGGAAGGAAAGCTCCTCATCCTTATAGAAAAATCCAACCAGCAGAATCAAACAGGCGGCAGACACGACTACAAAGCAGTCCGCCACATTAAAAATCGGAAAGTCAATCAGCTTAAAGTAGAAAAAATCCACCACAAAGCCACGCATTGCCCGGTCAATCAGGTTTCCGAGAGCTCCGGAAGCGAGAAGCACCATGCAGGCAAACAGCGGGAAAAACCGCTTCTCCCACGGGAGCCTGGCAAGAAAAAGGAGCACAACGACGAGCACCGCACCGGCCACGAGAAAGAAAAAGCCATGCTTTCCCTGAAGGATCCCGAAGGCTGCCCCCCGGTTTTCCGAGTACAGAAGCTCAAATACGCCGTTCCATATCACAATGGGCCCGCCGGTACGCAGGCCGTTATAGGCAAGGGCCTTTGTCCACTGGTCGAAGGCTGTCAGGAGAGCCGTGAGCACAGCGAAAAGCCCGTACCGTTTCCATAATTTATCCATGAAAAACCTCTCAAGTCTTACAGAATGACAGAAAGCGCCTCTTTCATCTCTTCCTCCGACACCGTCCTGTCAATAAAGGCATGGCCGATCCCATCAAGAAGGATGAACTTGATTACTCCGGCTTCCATCTTTTTATCATTTTTTGTCGCGCGGATGACATCCTCCGGACGAAGGCCTGATACATGGGAAGGGATGCCGTAAAGCTCCATGGCCCTTCTGTAAGCGTCCATATCCGCCTGGGACACAAGGCCGCGTTTCCGGCAGATCTCCATGGCAGCCAGGGCGCCGAGGGCCACACAGTGCCCGTGAAGCATCGTCAAACATTTAAGCTTTTCAATGGCATGACCGAGGGTATGGCCGAAATTAAGCGTGGCACGCTCGTTCTGCTCGGTCGGGTCGATCTCCACCACTTCCCGCTTAATCATGCAGCTCCCCGTTATCATCATACGGCAGGCCTCAGGATCCAGTGCCAGTATCCTTTCATGATTTTCCATGAGCCAGGAAAAATATCCGGCATCACGGATCAGCCCGTGCTTGATGACCTCTCCCATACCGGCGGTAAACTGCTCGGCCGGAAGGGTTCTTAAAACGGAAATATTCATGTAGACGAGCCGCGGCATGTGGAACGCACCCACCATGTTTTTATAGGAGTCAAAATCCACGCCGGTCTTTCCGCCGATGCTGGAATCCACCTGGGAAAGGAGCGTCGTCGGGATCTGGATGAAGCCCACGCCGCGAAGGTACGTGGCAGCCGCAAAGCCGCAGAGGTCGCCGACTACGCCGCCGCCAAGAGCAATCAGGATATCCTTTCTGTCAAAATGCTCCAGGATTAAGTGCTCGTAAAGCCCGCGGACCGTGTCCAGGTTCTTGCTCCCCTCTCCTGCCGGGAACACATACTCTGCGACGGCAGAAGCCTTGTCCGCAACGGCCGCACGCACGGCCTCAAGATAAAGCGGCGCCACATTGGCATCCGTCACGATGCAGAATTTTCGCCCGGAAAGCCCCAGTGCGGCGATCTCCTCCCCAAGCCCGTCAAAGGAATCCCTGAGTACAATATCGTAAATCACATCCCCGTCCCGGCGGATGGGGATCCGCTCCAAACTGTTCATTTCCATGTCGTATCCTCCGTTACTTGTACTGGCGCAGCGTCACCATCGTGCGCCCCTTTTTCGTCTGGCTTCCCTCTCCGGCAAAGGAAAATTTCCCGATCCCGCGGATGGAAAGAATATCTCCTTCATGGACAGGCTGGCTCGCAGAAAGCACCAGGCGGCCGTTTAAAAAGACTTTCTCCCCTTCGATGAGAGAAACTGCCTTCGCGCGGGAAAGACGGCCTGCAAGGGCCGCTATGCTGTCGATACGGAGAGAGCTTACGCTGCCGGTGATCTCGTCGTACTCCGGAGCCGGGACGGACACGGCCTCACATGGCGTCACAGAGACGCTTGTATGGCGCACCGACACGAGATTCTCCGCCAGGTACCGGCTCATTTCCTTCAGTACGAACACATAGGCCTCCGTACCGTGCACCAGGATATCGCCCATGACAGAACGCTCGACGCCCAGGTTCATGATGGCGCCCAGATAATCCCTGTGGGTCAGGGCCTCGGCGAACTTCGCATTTAACGGCGAAATCCTCAGACATTCAAAAGGAGGTTCCCATAAAACCTCCTCATATGACGGAAGAAAGCAAACAACCTTCCTCTCCGCCGCCTCGTATCCGCCGGCCAGTTCATACCGCACCGGCGGAAGCGAGCCGGCAATGGTCTGGAAAATTGTCTGCTCATTCAGGGTCAGAAAATCCGTATGGACAGGAACATCACGCCGGTAAGCATTACCTGCAAGCTCCTGTATTCTGTTTCTGAAAATCTGCTCCTCTTTTTCCATGGCATGTCCCTTACAGATGGATATTTAGCCCGGAAACGTCCAGAGCGCCGCCGGCTGCCAGGATATCCTGGAAATCGCCGGAAAGCTCCACGGTCTGCGGCGTCGCAATAAAGATGTAATTGGAAATCTTCTGAAGATTGCCGTTCATCGAATATGTGGCTCCTGACGTAAAGTCGATGATTCTCTGAGCCACCTCCGTGTGGATGCCCTCCATATTGAGGACGACAGCCTTTCCGGCCAGCAGGTAGTCGCAGATTTCCTTTGCATCGTCCATAGACGTGGGCTTTACAAGGGATACTTCCATGCTGCGCCGCATGGAAACCACCTTATTTCCGGCAGGGCGCGGAAGGAACCGCGGTCTCGCCTGCTCTGCGGAATCATAATCATCGTCAAAGTCATCGTCACTTTTCTTGAAAAAGCCCTTTCTTGCAGGCCTGTCCTCGTCCTCGTAATCGTCATCTAAGAAGTAATCTTCGTTTTCATCGTCGTTTAAACGCATTGTATCCATCAGTTTGCTAAGAATGCTCATTATACTTTCTCTCCAATCTGCCTGGAACCAAAAATCCCGGTTCCAACTCTTATCATGGTTGCTCCTTCTTCAATGGCGACTTCATAATCTCCCGTCATGCCCATCGAGAGAACACTCATAGTACCATTATCAATGTTTTTACTTTTGATGTCAACATATAATTGATATAAATCTTGAAAAACTTTTCGATTATCCTCTGCATTTTCGACATTTGGCGCAATGGTCATGAGTCCCTTTACGCGGACATGGGGAAACGCTGCGATGGCTTTCACGGCTTCCTCCGTCTCCTCCAGGAAAAACCCGAACTTGCTCTCTTCCCTAGCAGCGTTGACCTCCAAAAGGATGTCGCTGACGATCCCCTTTTTCTCCGACTCCTTTTCAATCTTTTCTGCCAGCCGGAGGCTGTCCACGGAGTGAATCATGGAAACCTTCCCAACCACCTGGTGCACCTTGTTAGTCTGAAGGTGGCCGATCATATGAAACACGCAGTCCTCCGGCATCTGCGGAAGCTTTTCCAGAATCTCCTGCACCTTATTTTCTCCAAACACGCGCGTGCCCGCATCATATGCCTCCATGAGCATGGAAACCGGCTTCGTCTTGCTGACTGCAATTAACGTCACCTCGCCGGGCTCCCTTCCTGCCCTTTCGCATGCGGCTGCCATCCGCTCTCTTACCTGCGAAAGATTTTCGCTGATACTCATACTGTTTCCTCCTTGTAGCTACTGATAAATGATTGTCCCTTCCTGTCCGACGGCTGCAGCATCCAAAACGATGTGATCGTAGACGGAGAGGCCGTAGTCCGAACCCTTTTTAATCGTATAATATTCATCATTGGAAGAGAGAATTTCAATCCTCTTAAACACGGTATAGCCGCGGTTGATGTTGTAAACGCCCTGGAGCGCCGCTGTGGCGCCGATCTGGTAACGCTCCTGGGAATCTGCCTTTACGATATAATCGCCGGCCCTGAACTCGCTGTTGTCCCAGGCGCCCACATAATAATAATCATCGTCAGAATTATAGATGGTGGCTGACGTCAGTACCATGCTGGCCGTCCCGTCCTCGTTGTAGGTTTCCTTATAAAAGCCGCGTGCTGCCCCTGTTTCAGAGCGGACAAGGAATTCCTTCGGAATCAGGTAGAACCGCTCCTCCGTCACGGCGCTCCGCGGGATTTTTAAGCCGCGGACTTCCTCCGTGACAATCTCAAAATCCACGAACCTGTCTGAAATAAACTGTTCCATATACTTTGTAAAATCCAGCCGCCCGTATGTGGCACCGTCGGCTCCGGTAAACATGGAAAAGGCCGCGGTGGTCTGAAGGCCGCCGCCGGAAAACTTCACGGTCAGAGACGTCCTGCCGCTTAAGGAACTGATCTCCGCCTCCGTAAGCGGGAATACGATGCACCAGTCCTCAGAAGTCACGAGCTTATAGGCCGGCGCCCCGGTCTCCACAAGCTGCCCCGATTTGATGTTTGTCCTCGTATAGGAAGAACGGTCAAAGGTTTCAGCCGTTACCTGGTTCGGGGCTGTCCCATCGAGGGAATCAATGGAGTAAGAAACAATGCCGGATGCATCGGCGCGCACCTGGCTGAAATTGACGCCCATCTCGGAAACCACGCTGTCCAGATTTTTTAACGTATCCACGTTGACGAACTCTAACACCTCGGAATCCAGCGTATATTTGGCGTCATAGACGCTGTGGAAAGCGGCGTCTGTAAACGTCTGGCTGAAGGAAGAGAGCTGCTTTTTGATGGTCGACAAATTTTCCTGGGAAAGCACCACGGAGCTGTCGGCCTGCGCGGCCAAAAGCTCAGAGAGCGTCCCGGTCTCGTCGATGGAATAAATCCTTGTCCCGACGGCGGCCCGTTTCCCTTCTCTGAGGTAATAGTTGATATTTCCGGCCCTGTCCGTGTACTTCGTCTCTTCCTCACGGAAAATAATGCCCGTATGGCGCTGGTCATTTACGATGCCGCCCTCGGACACCTCATAAAACTCGATTTTGTCGCGTCTGATGTAGGTATATACATAAAAAGCCATGTATGCAAAAATGAGGGCAAAAATAATCATGCCCACATTGATATTTAACGGCCGGCGATACCGAACGACTTTCTTTGTCTTTTTCTTCGCCATCCCAAAACCTCCCGGCAGATACTTCCCGGCCGGATTCCTGTACGGCCGGGCTACCATTCATTATAAAAGCATCGGGCTGAAAATTCAAGAAAAAATGGCATAAACGAAAGTCTATGCCATTGATTTTCCATATCATAGGTTTTCTGTATTCTTACAGCGCCACAAGGATCATACCCTTTGCATTTTCCGGAAGCTCTTCGCCGTCCATGGAAACGCTTAAGACAAAGTTTACATGATATTTTTTGCCGATGTCATCCAGCTCTGCAACCACGGAAGAGATATCTTCACCCTCCAGGCTGGCCAGTTTCAGGAAGCTGTCAAGGAACATCGTTTCCAGGTCATGATCCTGGGAAATAATGCCGCAGATGAAACCGATAAAGCCCTCCGGGCTATGTACAGGAAATTCTGCTACATTGATGAGACGGATCTTATTGCTGAGCTCATACATATGCTTGGAACTCTTGTCAAGATAAACTACGGAACCCTTGGATTCTTTGATAGCAGTATTTGCCATATCCAGTAAATATTTTGTTTTGCCTTTCCCCTTTTTTCCAGCGATAATCTGCACCATAATGATCTCCTCCTTGGATTTATATGATTTGTATAAAAAAATCGTTTGTATATGATTTGATTATAGACTAAATATCCAAAAAATGCAACGACTATTTGACAATATTAGAAATTATCTTCGTCATGCTGTCATACAGCTTGTCGCGGCTTGCTGCTTTCATGACAACAGACGCATATTCGCGGCCGTCGTCCGTGCGGCTCCCCATAACCAGGCAGTAGCCGGCAGCGTTCGTAGTTCCCGTCTTTCCGCCGAAAACCGTAAGCCCGGCAGGCGTTTCCGTCTTGCCGTTCATGTAGTAATTCCCCACTGTCCAGGTCACGGTTTTCGCTGCGCCGTCGGCTCCCGTATAATCGGCCGTGTAGGAATGCGTCCCGATGATTTCCCGGAATTTCGGATATTTCAGGGCTTCGTGGAACATCAGATAGAGGTCATAAGCCGTCGTGTAGTGCTCCGGCTCCGTTAAGCCGTTGGCGTTGGTGTAGTGGGTGCCGGTGGCCCCGATGTTCCAGGCCTCCTCGTTCATGGCATCTGCAAAAGAATCAATGCTACCGGCCAGATAGACGGCAATGGCATTGGCCGCATCGTTTCCCGACGGCATCATAAGGCCGTAGAGAAGCTGCTCTAAGGTCATGGTATCACCTGGCTTCACGCCGCACATGGAGGAACCGGCTTCCGTGATAATCACCTCGTCCCCCACGGTTATCAGGTCGCTTAAATTCCCGTATTTTAATGCCAGGATCGCCGTCATGATTTTCGTCGTGCTGGCAGGGTTCATCCGTGCCATGGCGTTTTTATGAAACAGGGCCTCTCCGCCGTCAAGGGAAAACACGGCGGCTGCCTCTGCGTCAAGAGCAGGCGATACGTCGTCCCCATCGGTGATGACAGCAAGGTCTGCCGCAAAGGGCTCCGGTGTGCGGGGCCCCTCTGCGGTAAAGTTTTCTGCCCGCTCCTCAAAAACATAGGCATCCTCAAAGGCCGGCTTTTTCTGACAGCCGGACACCAGAAGGCCTGCCGCCAGAACGAGGAGCAGGAACCGTTTTATTTGTACATTTCCCGCCATTCCAGATCTCCACGGTCGAGAGCCTTGATGAGAAGCTCTGCGGTTGCCAGGTTTGTTGCCAAAGGTACATTGTGGATATCGCAGAGGCGCACGGCCTTGTTGACATCCGGTTCATGGGATTTGGGAGACAGCGGATCTCTGAGGAACACCACGAGATCAATGTCATTGTTCTCGATCTGGGCCCCCATCTGCTGCTCCCCGCCGAGATGGCCCGGCAAAAATTTGTGTATATTGAGATTCGTAACTTCCTCGATCAATTTTCCTGTGGTGCCTGTTGCATAAAGGGTGTGTTTGCTGAGGATCCCCTTATAGGCAATACAGAAGTTCTGCATGAGCTTTTTTTTGGAATCGTGCGCGATCAGTCCGACATTCATTGCCATACCTCCTAATATTCTGGTTTTGTGCTGCGCTGAAGACCTACATTTAAGACAATACCTATTCCTATATACAAACTCACCAGCGAGCTTACTCCGTAGCTTAAAAACGGAAGGGGAAGCCCCGTGTTGGGGAATACCCCGGTGGCGACTGCAATATTCGTAAACGCCTGGAACCCCACCAGCGCCGCGACGCCGGTGCAGATCAGCCGGCCGCTTAAATCTCTGGCACGGCTTGCCGTCCGCAGGCATTCGTAAATGAGCAGAAGATACAGTGCCAGCACAGCCATGCAGCCGACAAAGCCCATTTCCTCGCCAAGAACGGAAAAAATAAAGTCCGTATGCTCCTCTGATAAGAAGTTGCCGTTTTTAACGGAAATTGCCGTATCATTGAACAGGCCTTTTCCATAAAGCTGCCCGGAACCGATGGCCATCATCGAATTGTCCTGCTGGAGGTTTAACTCCGCATACTTCTCAGGCATAATAAACGCCAGGATCCGGTTTACCTGATATCCCCGCAAAAACGGGACCATCCCCTGCTCTGCGAGAAAAAGCATGATCCCGCCCAGTGGGACAACGACGGCGATGGAGCCCAAAATCCATTTATAGTCGATGCCGGCGGCAAAGATCAGGCAGAGAATGAAAACGGCGATGACAATGCTCGTGGAAAGATCCGGCTGCTCCAAAATCAAGAACAGCGGAACCGCGGCAAACACCGCCACAGACAAAAGGACGAGCGGCCGGTTGATCTTTTCCTGGTATTTTTCCAGATACCAGGAAAAGAAAAGGATCAGGCCGATCTTTACAAATTCGGAGGGCTGGAAGCGGCCGATGACGGGGAGTTCGATCCACCGCATAGAGCCGCCGCCCAAAGCCCCGTTTAAAATAACTGCCGCAAGGATCACGATACAGCCAAGATAGATGACCCAGTTGAACTTAAGGAGCCATCGGTAATTGATAAAGGCAAGGGCGGCTGCCATGCAGAGCCCTCCCGCGAACCCAATGAGCTGTTTTTCCGTATAGCTTGTATCTCCGGCCACAGCACTGTTGATGACGACAATCCCGACGGCCGTCAGAGCCATCACATAGAGCAGGATCCGGATATTAAAGCTGCGAAAATTGTATTCAGAAAACATTAAAAGCAAGTCCCCTTAGTAAGCAGGACACGAATCGGAATGCTGGCATACAGCACCGGAAGACCGGCCGCGGACTGGGAGTCCTCCACCTGCGTAATTTTGATTTCCAGGCCGTTCGTGTCGATTTCCATGTATTTTGAAATGGCTTTTATCATGTCATCCTTGATCATTTCAAGGATTTCCGGCGTACAGCCAGCCCGGTCGGCAATCAGGACGAACTGAAGCCGCCGCTTGGCAATGGTTCCGGAATTCCGTTTTGTCAGGATTTCCAAAAGATTCAAGCCTCTCCTACGCTCTCTTTAAAAGCCCGGTCAGCCTCGAGAAAAATCCCCGGTTTAACTCAAGATCCATAATCGGTACCTCCTGACCAAGTACACGCTTGCAGATATTGAGATATGCCTGTCCGGCGAAGGAATTCATCCCCACGAGCGGTTCTCCCTGGTTCGTGGAAATGACGATCTCCTCATCGTCCGGAACGGCTCCCAGGATCGGGATCCCCAGAATGTCCGTCACGTCCTCAATGGACATCATGTCGCCGCGGCGCACCATGTCCATGCGGATCCGGTTGACGATCAGATCCAGCTTTTTGATCTCGGCCGCCTCCAAAAGGCCCACGATCCGGTCGGCATCGCGGATGGCGGAGACCTCCGGCGTCGTCACCACAAAGGCGCGGTCAGCGCCGGCGATGGCGTTTTTAAATCCCTGCTCGATCCCGGCAGGGCAGTCCAACAGTACATAATCAAATTCTTCTCTTAAATCGTCCACCAGCTTCATCATCTGGCCCGGGGACACGGAAGACTTGTCCCTCGTCTGGGCGGACGGAAGTAAAAACAGGTTCGGATATCTTTTGTCTTTTATAAGGGCCTGCTTCATTCGGCAATTCCCCTCCACGACGTCCACAAGGTTGTAGACGATGCGGTTTTCCAGTCCCATGACCACGTCCAGGTTCCGAAGGCCGATGTCCGTATCAATGAGCACCACCTTCTCACCAAGCATGGCGAGACCTGTTCCGACATTCGCAGAGGTCGTCGTCTTGCCAACACCCCCTTTACCGGATGTAACAACAATGACTTCACTCATAAGAATATCCTCCTGTATTTAGTTGTCCCTGACTCTTCTATTCTACATGAAAATTAAAAATATTTCCAGTATTAAATGAAATTTAATGCGCTCAGGAAGTTCTTTTTTATGGGCTCGGAACAAATCCGACCATTTTCTACAAGAATTATCATCGGGCCGCGGTCAAAAATGCGTTTTCGGCCGTTTCCCATGAGCGTCAGGTCTGCAATCTTCACCTGCACCGGCTCCATCTCCAAAGCCACCACGACGGCTTTCCTGTTTCCTGAGAGGCCGGCGGTGACGCTGCCCCGCAGGGCGCCGAGGACGATGACGTTCCCCTTCGCCAGGATGCGGGCGCCCTTTTCCACGTCGCCGATGACGACAATGCTGGCTTCCGACTCCAGGACGTCGCCGTCCCGCAGGCTCCCCTTATAGAACTGTCCCGTGTGGGAGGACAGCTCCATAAGCTTTTCGTTCAGTGCTTTTTCACACCGTTCAATGCGCTCCCCGTCGGAATCCAGGAGGCAGAGCACCTCGATCCCTGAATTCTCCGTAACCGCATTGACGATTCTGAATTCTTCTTCTGCTGTAAGGGCCCTGCCCTCTAAGGTCAGGGTCATCTGGGCGGAACCCCAGAATTTGGCGGTTTCCTTAAATTTCTCCCTGACGGCGCCAAGGAGCGCTTCAAAGGGGACGCCGGGATCGAGATAGACGGTCATACCGGCCTTGTTCCCCTTGATTACCACCGTGTTTCGCATAAAAGAATCCCCCTTCCGTGCCTAGTCTCCGATCTCGACGTTGGAGACGCTCGACGCGCTGTTGTCCAGAACTGCTTCCAGACCTGTATAGCCATAGTAGAACCGATAGATATTTTTTGCCGCTGTCGCCGCATTGGAGGACGAATATCCGTAAGGGATATTGACCGTAACGGCGATCTCCGGGTTATCATACGGGGCAAAGGACACGAAGAACGCATGGTTGATCTTATGGCCGTTCTTAATCTCCTCTGCCGTACCGGTTTTTCCGGCAATGTCCACCTCCAGGTCGCTGAAGATCCGTCTGGCGGAGCCGTTGGAAATAACGCGGCGCATACCAAGCTGTACGGCATCCCAGGTGGATTCGGCCATATCTGCATGGGAGCGGACTTCAGGCGAAAAGTCTTCAATCAGGTTCCCCTGGGAATCCGTCATTTTATCGAGAAGACTTAAGCTAAAGACCGTGCCGCGGTTTGCAATGGCGGAAATATATCTGGCAAGCTGTACGTTGGAATACTGGTTCGTGCCCTGCCCGATGGACGATGCCTCGGGATTTTCCGTCGTCATGTGGGGTGACCGCTCGGAGATCTCGATGCCGGAAGTCTCGTCGAGGCCGAACATGGCCGCGTATTTCCGGATGGTCTCAATTCCCTTTTCCGGATCATACGTCCCGTCCTCATGGAGAGAGAACCTGTGGCCCATCTCAGCCATGAAAACATTGCAGGAATTCTGGATGCCTCCCACCACGCCGAGTACGCCGTGGGCGCCGGGATAAATCCAGCATTTCAAATGCGGAGTAATCTCCTGGTACTGGCCGGTACATGTGACCGTGTCCGTAAGGCTCACAACGCCTTCTTCCAGGGCGGCTGCGGCGATGATCGGCTTAAAGGTGGAGCCGGGCGCCTTCTGGGCCTGGGTCGCATTGTTGAACAGCGGAAGCGACAAGTCGTTGTTCAGCTTATTGTAGTAATCGGCATCGACGGTGCCGGAAAACTTGTTGTTGTCATAGCTCGGGTACGTCACGAGCGCCAGCACCTCGCCGGTGTTTACATCGGTGACGACGCAGCCGGCCGAACAGGGATCCAGGGCAAGCTGTGCCGGCGTGATCTCGATGTCGGAGATCTTCTGGCGGATAAACTGGAAGGCGTATTCCTCTCCGCCTGCCGCAAGCATCCGGTACTCGTTCTCATCGTAAGCCAGGATATTCTGGGAGTACAGAGCCAGACACAGCTCACGCCCGGTCACGGTCCCGGCGTTGATCAGGTACCGGTAAATTTTCTTTGCAAAGGCCGTATCCGTTTTTAAGTCTTCCATGATATATTCCACAAGGATGTTATAAATATCGTCGGCACCGGAATATTTCGTATCCACGGAAAGCTTCGTGGTGTCGATCCAGCTGTCGGCGATACCGGCGTAGAGGTAATCCCTGAGGCTGATGGAATCCTCGCGCCAGGAAAGATACGCCTCGGAATCCTGGGGGATTTTGTCAGAGACAACGATCCCCTGGTCAGACAGGTACGTGTAAATATACTGCATGTAAGAATACATGTCCTCGGAAAGCGCCGACATGGGCACGGCATTTTCGTCTGTCAGCTCCGACCGCAGGCTCCCGAGAACCTGCTCCCTGGCAGCGGAATATTTGGCATAGATATCTTTCTCCACCTGGGAGGCCTCGGCGGCGGAAAAGGCGTTGAAATCCAGGATGTTGTTGTTGATGAACTGGAAGTACACATCCTTTACGGGAATCGGGATGTCAGAGGCCTTTGTGTAATCGGCGTCCGTCAGATCCCGGTTCACAAGCTTCGACGTGAGGACGCCGGCAAGCTGCTGCTCTAAAATATGGTAAATACCGATCTGAAGCTCCCGGTCGACAGTCAGGTAGATGTCATTTCCCGCCTCCGGCGCCTCCTCCGAGACGATTTCCAGAATCCGTCCCATGCTGTCCACGTACATGGTCTGGGAGCCCTTTTTCCCTTTCAGGTATGACTCCATGGAGGACTCGATTCCCGTCTTTCCCACCAGATCCGTAAGCTCATAATCGGAGTCCGATTTTTTCAGCTCCTCCAGCTCCTCGTCCCAGATTTTCCCGATATAGCCGATGATCGGGGCGAAGTAAACGCTGTCGTTGTAGACGCGGTTTGTTGTCTTTTCTATGTTCACGCCTTTTAAATCAGCAGAGTTTTCCAGGACATCCGTCATAGTCTCCTTGCTCACGTTGGCGGCAACCGTCGTCGACTCGTACTTCCGGTATGCGGTGAAATTCATGGTATAGCGGATGTTGGCGATGGCCAGCGCCTCTTCGTCAGTCAGGGCTATGGGATTTCCATCCTTATCCGTCAGCTTGTCTAAGCCGTAGGCCTTCTTCCGGCTCTCCAAAATCTCCCTGGCCGTCACGTCCGACGGCGTCGTGCCCTCTTCGTTGTCCAGCTCGTCGATGCTTCTTAAGCCGTAGTAATCCCGCAAAAACCGCTTCCGCTCCAGCTCGCTGGTTGTTGTAAAGACAAGCTCCCCGGTATAGTCAAAGCCGATGGCAAGATCGCCCTGGATCTTTTCGCCGTGGCGGTTTAAAATCTGCACCAGCTCAAGGAGCATCAGATTCCGCTCGTTGGTGGTGGAAAACTGCCCGTTGTCCTGGATCGTCACGTTGTAGGCCAGCTCATTATAGGCCAGCACGTTCCCGTTCCTGTCATAGATGTTCCCGCGGGTGCTGGGAAGGCTTACGACCTTCTCGGTTTTTGCCATGTAATTTTCCTGATAAGTCTCGCCCTCGATGATTTGGAGGTTGAAAAGCCGGACAGCCAGGACGGAAAACAGGCATGTAAAAAACACGCCCAGAAGGAAAAGCCGCGAGGCGAAGAGTTTTTTCACGAAATCCTTTAGAATTTCCAGTAAGTCATTAAACAATCGTTGTGTCTCTCCTTTTTTCCATCTCTTCTAACTTCCGGCTGATGAAAAGGAACAGCCGGTACACAGCCAGAGTCGTGACAACCGTGAAGATCGTTTCCGGAAGAATGATGTTCACGAGATAATAGCCGAAATCCAGCCGCCCCCGGATTAAGAAGCTGAACATATAGAGATAGAGGTTGTATGCCAGCTCATTTAACACGCAGAGCACAAGGGGCAGCGTGATGTAGTCCTCATAATAGTATTTCGTGCAGATCCCGTTGACGTAGCCCATCCACACGAAGATCAGCGTATAAAAGCCCAGGGCGCCGCCGGATGAAAGATCCATGAAAAGCCCTGCCACGAGCCCGTAGGCCATTCCCGACCGGCTGCCTCTTATGAAGCCGAAGGAAAAAATCAGGATCACAAGCAGGTTCGGGTATGCCGAGAGAAACGGCATTAACGGGAACACGCTGCTCTGGATCGTAAACGCCAGGACGATTAACACCAGGTTGATGGCGATCTGTTTGAGATTGCTATTCATCGAAATCAGGCCCCGCATCCTTTGTATCCGTAATCACCAGAACCTCCTGGAGCCTGTCAAACTGGGCCACAGGGATCAGGTATCCGGATTTGCTTAAATTGTCGTTGTAGTCTACCGTAATATCCGCGGCATAGCCGATCAGGATGCCGGGAAGGAATTTTTCACTGATATTGGAGGTGACGATCATGTCGCCGTCCTCGATATCGTCGTCCTTTTCCATGTAGGAAAGCCTGAGGCGGCCTTCCTCGAAAAGCTTTAAGTCGCCGGAAACGATGCAGGAATCGCCGGAATCCTGGGCCATGGCGCTGACCTGGCTGGAATCGTCGATGATGGAGCGCACCGTGGCATAATTGGCGCCCACGTCGGTCACGATCCCCACAAGGCCGCCGCCTGCGATGACGTTCATGCCCTCGCGGATGCCGTCGTCAGAGCCTTTGTTGATCCGGAACACATGGAACCATTCGCCGGTATCCTTGGCAATGATCCTGGCTCCCACTTTCTGATACTGCATGTACTGCTCGTCCAGCTCATAGAGCTTTCTGAGCCTGGAAAGCTCCTCCTGTTCTGCGCGGAGCCTGGTGTTTTCTTCTGTCAGTTCGTCCACTCTGGCCTGGAGCTTTTCCTTGTCCTCAAGCGCCGTGCTGAGTTCTTTGATTTTGCTGGCCTCGCTGTAAATGCTGCCGCCAACGGCATTGATCCCGGTCTGAAGCGGGACGAGCACATAGCCGACCGCATCCCGCAGCGGGTTTAAAATAGTACCGTTTACGGTAGTGACGCCGATCATGCAGATACAGAGCACGGTCAGCCCGGCCAAAAAATACTTGGTGTTCTTCATTCCTCTAAAATTCCTCGTTCCCTGAGACTCACATAGCAATTATCCCCGATAATGACGTGGTCTAACAGCGGAATCCCGATTAAATTTCCGGCTTCCATCACACGTCTCGTAAAAAAGCAGTCTTCCCTGCTTGGCGCCGCGTCCCCGCTCGGATGGTTGTGAACCAGGGCGATCCCGGTTCCCCGGTAGCGGAGCGCCTCAATATAAAGCTCCCTGGGCGTGGCGATGGACGCGTTGACAGTGCCGCGGGAGATTTCCAGCTCCTTAATCAGGAGGTTTTTCGTATTGAAGATCATGAGGCGCAGGCATTCCTGCTCCATATGGCGGAGCTCTTCCATGTAGTAGGCGGCAATGTCCTCCGGCTCATGGAAGGACGGGGAACGGACAGCCGAAGCCGACCGCCAGATCCGTTTGGAAAGCTCACCCAGGCAGGAAAGCTGGATGGCCTTCACGTCTCCGATTCCGCGGATAGCCTTGTAATCCGCCAGGGAATGATGGAGAAGGCCCGCCAGTCCGTCGGGGGTTCCAAGGGACAGTACCTTTTCCGCAAGCGCCCTGGCCGGCATCCCTTTAGAACCGCTCCGCAGGATCACCGAGAGGAGCTCTGCGTCCGAAAGGGAGGCGGCTCCGTACTCCAGAACCTTTTCGTAGGGCTGTTCCGATGCCGGCAGCGTCTTCATGGTGATTTCTTCTTTTGTTTCGGTTTTTCTTTTCTGATCCATACTGGCCTTTCCGCTCTCCAAGCACCTGGCCCCGGAATATGGATCCTTAGACGTAGCGGTATGCGAGAATGGCGAGGGCCACGCCGATGATGCTGGCCATCGTGATGCGGATTGTCAGCCCGAAGGTGATGATTAAGAGCCCGAAGTCCAGGACGATGGGGTCTTTAATCCCAAAGGACTGGCCGAAATTCAGCCAGGAAAGGCCGGGGATCCCCTCAGCCATATTCCCGATAAAGCCGCCCAGAACGATGCCGGACAGCAGGAAAATCAGCAGAATCCAAAAATTTTTCCCTCTCATACATGCTTGTCCTTCCCTTTATGCTATCAGTTAAATATACCACATTTTCAGCCCCAAAACAACGCAGGCAGAAAAATTTAATGTTTATTAAGAGTTTTGAAATGTTTATGCCTGCGGGAGGCTTATGAGCCCGGCATCGAGAAGCTTCTGGAGCGATTTTAAGATACCGAACTTCGCATGGTACCAGGTCAGACCGCCCTGGAAATAGACGGCGTAGGGCGGTTTAATCGGCGCATCGGCCGAAAGCTCGATGGAAGCGCCCTGGATGAAGGCGCCTGCCGCCATAATGACGTCGGAATCATAGCCGGGCATGGCCCACGGCTCCGGCGTCACGAAGCTGTCCACAGGCGCAGCCGCCTGGATGCCCTCGCAGAATTTGATCACGCCCTCGGGTGTGCCGAAGGTGATGGCCTGGATGATGTCATGACGGCTCTCGCTGCCGTTTGGAACCACGGAAAAACCGAGCCTCTCATAGAGGTTGGCCGCAAAGATGGCCCCCTTTAAGGCGCCGGCCACAACGGTCGGCGAAAGGAAAAGGCCCTGGTACAAGGACTGGCTGACGCCGAGGCTTGCGCCCACTTCTTTTCCGAGTCCGGGCGCCGTAAGCCGGCAGGCCGCCCGCTCGATGCAGTCTTTTCTTCCGACGATATAGCCGCCGATGGGCGCCAGCCCGCCGCCGGGGTTCTTAATTAGAGAGCCGACGATCATGTCCGCGCCCACGTCGGTGGGCTCGATCCGCTCCACGAATTCGCCGTAGCAGTTGTCCACCATGCAGATCACGTCAGGCTTTAAGGCCTTAATGAAGGCGATCAGCTCCCCGATCCGGCCGACGGAAAGGGTCGGGCGCGTGGCATAGCCCTTGGAACGCTGGATTTCCACCAGCCTTGTTTTCTCGTTAATGGCCTTTCTGATGTTCTCCCAGTCGAAGCTTCCGTCCTCTAAAAGATCTACCTGGCGGTAAGTGATCCCAAACTCCTTTAAGGAGCCGACGGAATCCCGGATACCGATGACCTCCTCTAAGGTGTCGTAGGGCTTTCCAACCGGCGAAAGAATCTCGTCGCCCGGCCGCAAGTTCCCGGAAAGGGCGATGGCAAGGGCGTGGGTGCCGGAAATCAGCTGCGGGCGAACCAGAGCGTCCTCGCCGTGGAAGGCCTTTGCATAGACCTCTTCCAGGGTGTCGCGGCCCAGATCGTTGTAGCCGTAGCCGGTGGTGCCGGCAAAGTGGATGTCGCTGACCCTGGCCTCCTGCATGGCTTTGATGACCTTTAACTGGTTGTACTCCGCCGTGGCGTCGATGGCCTCAAACCGTTCTTTTAAACTCTCCTCGATCTGCTTTCCGTATTCCAGGACAGGCCCGGTGACGCCGAGTGTCCCATATATCTCCGTTAATTCCATGATTGTATCTGCTCCTTTTTTATGATGCCGCGCTCTGTAAGATCCGAGAGGATCCAGTGAAGCATCCTGTCTTCGTTCCAGTCAAATTTTTCCCAGTCAAGCCAGCAGACGTCCCGCTCCCTGCGAAACCAGGTGAGCTGGCGCTTGGCAAAATGCCTGGTGTCCCGCTTGATGACAGAGACGGCTTCCTCCAGGCTCATATTCCCGTCCAGGAAATCCAGGATTTCTTTATAGCCGAGTCCCTGCATGGACACCATATCCTTTGTAAGGCCGGCGTCCTTTAAGGCTTTCACCTCGTCCACGAGCCCGGCCGCAGCCATCCTGTCCACGCGGGCGTCGATGCGCTCATAAAGCCGCGCCCGATCCATGGTGAGGACGTAATAGACAAACTGGTAGGGCGATTCCTTCTTTTGTTCCGCCTCGTTGTGGTCGGAAATCTTCATCCCCGTTTTTTCATAAAATTCCAGGGCACGGATCACCCGCTTCCGATTGTTCGGATGGATGGCAGCGGCCGATTCCGGATCTACCTGTTTTAACCGCTCATGAAGGCATTCCGGCCCTTTTTCTTCGGCCAGCCGCTCCAACTCATGGCGGAAAGCCATGTCGCCGTCGTTTTCCGTAAAGTCAATGTCATAAAGCAGGGCCTGGATGTAAAAGCCGGTTCCGCCTGCCACTATCGGGATATGGCCTGCCTCCTGAATCTCTTTCATGGCGTCTAACGCCATGGACTGAAACCGCGTTACGTTGAACTCCTCTGACGGCTCCAAAACGTCGATTAAGTGGTGGCGGATGCCGCCCATCTCCTCTTTTGTGGCTTTGGCGGAGCCGATGTCCATGCCGCGGTACACCTGCATGGAGTCGGCGCTGATGATTTCGCCGCCAATGGCTTTTGCAAGGCGGACGGAAAGTGCCGTCTTCCCGGCGGCCGTCGGCCCCGTTAAAATTATCAAAGGCTGCTTCATTTAAACGATCCTCTTGAATTTTTTCTCCATCTCATATTTGCTGATGGAGATGATGGTGGGCCGGCCGTGAGGGCAGGCGTAGGGATTTTCCAGCTTCAAAAGCTGGTCGATCAGTTCGTTGGCTTCCCGCTCCGAGAGCCGGTTGTTCCCTTTAACGGCGGCCTTGCAGGACATGGTGGCAATCCGGTCGTAGATCATCTCGGAGCCGGAAATGCCGGTGTCCTCGGAGAGGCCGTCTAACATCTCTAAAAGAAGCTCTTTTTTTGCCAGGGAAAACAAGTTGTCGGGCACGGCGCGGACGGCGTATTCGTTGCCGCCGAAATGCTCGATTTCAAAGCCGATGGTCTCAAATTCCCTCTGATAACGGCGAAGAAGCTCCGCCTCCTGGAGCGATAAAGTCAGGATAATGGGCGGGCTGATGTTCTGGGAGGTGAACTCCCTGGACTTTAAAGAGGCGAAGGTCTTTTCAAACAGTACCTTTTCGTGGGCCGCGTGCTGGTCGATGATGTACATGGCGTCCTTGTATTCGATGATCCAGTAGGTGTCGAACACCTGGCCGATCAGGCGGTGCCAGTACCGGGACTGTTCCGAAAGAAGGCGGTCATCGAACATCTCAAGCTGGACGAGCGGTTCGCCTGGGGCTTCCTTCGCCTGTGGGGGCGTGGATGGTTTTGCAGGTTCCGATGGCTTTGACGGCGCGGGAACGAGGGGCTGGGGCGCGACAGAAGGTTTCTGAGGCACGGCGGATGCCGGCGTCCTGGGAGTCCGGGTATCCGTCGCAGCTTCCGGCGTACTGGGAATCCGGGTATCCGCAGCAGCTTCCGGCGTACTGTCTAGCGGGCGGGAAACCGGCTGACCGGCTGAGGGGCCGGGCAGCGCTGGCCGCGGCTCCTGCTTTGCATCCAGGGAACCTGTCCCGCCGTCTGCGGGAACCGGCGCTTTTTCCGGCACGCCGCTTCCCGTTTCCGTTTCCTGCCGGACGGCACGTTCCGCCGTCGTTTCCGGCCGAAAAGCGCGCTCCGCCGCCTTCCCATAAGAGGCAGGGCTCTCTCCCACTCCCATGGCGTTTAAACGGCGGCGCTCAAAGGGCTCCGGCCCTCTCTGCGGCTTTGCGGCCGCGCCTGTCCCCGGGGTATTTGGCGTACCGTCTGTCTCCTGCTTCTCTTCCCGGTTTCCGGAAAGCTCCGCCGCCGGAATCAGCTCCCTGCCGCTAAGAGCCTCGGAAACGGCCTGGCAAATGGTGCGGTAAATGAACTCCCCGTCCTTGAACCGCAGCTCCATCTTTGAGGGATGGACGTTGACGTCGATGAACTCCGGCTCCACCTGAAAATGCAGCAGCGTAAACGGATATTTATGCTGCATCATATAGCTCTTATAGCCGTCCTCGATGGCCTTTGCTATGATGCCGCTTTTGATATATCTTCCATTGATAAAATAATTTTCAAAATTCCGGTTCCCTCTGGCGATCACCGGCTTTCCGATGAAGCCGGAAATAGTGAACCAGTCGGTCTTCACGTCGATGGGAATCAGGTTTGCGGCAATCTCCCTGCCGTAAACCGTGTAGATGATGTCCTTTAAATTGTGGTTTCCGGAGGTGTGAAGCTTCGTCTGGTTGTTGACGATCAGGCGGATGGAAATCTCCGGATGGGAAAGGGCAATCTTTTCCACCAGATCGGCCACATGGCCGCCCTCGGTGGCCGCCGTCTTTAAAAACTTCCGTCTGGCCGGCGTGTTGTAGAAGAGGTTCCTGGAAATGAAGGTGGTGCCGTCCGGCGCCCCGATCTCCTCGAGGGACTTCTCTTTCCCGCCCTCAATCTGGTAGCGGAAGCCGTTTAAGCTCCCGGCTGTCTTCGTGATGACCTCCACCTGGGACACGGCCGCAATGCTGGAAAGCGCCTCGCCGCGAAAGCCCAGGGAGGATATGGCCACCAGATCGGCCGCCGACCGGATCTTGCTGGTGGAATGGCGCAGGAAAGCCAGGGGAAGCTCGTCCCCAGGGATCCCGCAGCCGTTGTCGGTGATGCGGACGAAGCCGATGCCGCCGTCGCGGATTTCTGCCGTCACGGCTGTGGCCCCGGCGTCAATGGCGTTTTCCATGAGCTCCTTCACCACCGAAGCCGGCCGTTCCACCACCTCTCCGGCCGCAATCTGGTTGATGGTATTCTGATCGAGAAGCTGAATCGGCATGGCTGTCCCTCCTTTTTATGATTCCCAGCGGTTTTTTAACTTGGTCTGAAGCCTGTAAAGGGTGTTTAAGGCGTCGATGGGCGTCATTGTGGAAAGCTCCAGATCCTTTAACTCCCGGACAATGTCGTCGTCTTTCACCGTGTCAAAAATCGAAAGCTGGTTTAAATCCACTTCATCCGGCTTCGTCACGGCCTTATGCTGGGGCGCAGTCGAGTGCGCCTCGGCGATTTCTCTCGCATGGGAGGTGATGTCGGCGCTGGAAAGCTCTTCCACCAATTCCTTTGCACGGGCGATGACGGAATCCGGAACTCCTGCTAACTTCGCCACCTGGATGCCGTAGCTCTTATCTGCGCCGCCCTTTACGATTTTCCTGAGGAACACGATGTCGTCGCCCTGTTCTTTTACGGCGATGCAGTAGTTGTTGACGCCGCTTATGGCGCCCTCCAGCTCCGTCAGCTCATGGTAATGGGTCGCAAACAGCGTTTTGGCGCCCAGAAGCTTTGTACTGCTGATGTGCTCGATGACGGCCCAAGCGATGGCAAGGCCGTCAAAGGTGCTGGTGCCGCGGCCGATCTCGTCTAGGACAAGCAGGCTGTTTTTCGTGGCGTTCCGCAGGATGTTTGCCACCTCGGTCATTTCCACCATGAAGGTACTCTGGCCGGAAGCCAGGTCGTCGGAGGCGCCGACGCGGGTGAAAATCCTGTCGCAGATGCCGATGTTGGCCTCGTCGGCCGGGACGAAGCTTCCGATCTGCGCCATTAAGACGATTAAAGCCGTCTGGCGCATGTAGGTGGATTTTCCGGCCATGTTGGGGCCGGTGATGACGGAAATCCTGTTTTTCCCGTTGTCGAGATACGTGTCGTTGGCGACGAACATGTCGTCCCGCATCATCTTTTCCACCACGGGATGACGGCCGTTTTTGATGTTGATGATGCCCTTTTCATTGATTCGCGGCTTCACATAGTTGTTCCGCATGGCGACGGCGGAAAGGGCCGTAAATACGTCGGTTCCTGCGATGGCCTTCGCCGTCTTCTGGATCCGTAAGACTTCTCCGGCGATGGTATCCCGCACCTGGCAGAACAGCTCGTATTCCAGCGTGTAGAGCCGGTCCTCGGCTCCCATGATGATGTCCTCCAATTCCTTTAAGCGGTCGGTGGTGTACCGTTCCGCGTTGGTGAGAGTCTGTTTGCGGATATAGTAGTCCGGCACCATGTCTTTAAAGGAGTTTGTGACTTCAAAATAATAGCCGAACACCTTGTTGAACTTGACTTTTAAGGTCTTGATCCCCGTTTTTTCCCGCTCGGAGGCCTCCAGCTCTGCGAGCCAGCTCTTCCCCTCGGTCTTGGCCTTCCGGTACTTGTCGACCTCCTCGTTATAGCCGTCCTTGATGATATTTCCCTCGCGGACGGTGATGGGCGGTTCCTCTACGATGGAGCGGCCGATCAGATCAAAGAGGTCGGAGAGCTCATCCAGGTCATCGTACAGCTCCTTTAAGAGGCTGCCGGAAAACTCGCCCAGCAGATTTTTAATATAAGGCAGCATGGACAGGGAATTCTTAAAGGCCAGAAGATCCCTGGGGTTTGCCGTTTTGTAGCTGATGCGGCCGATGAGGCGCTCCAGGTCGTAGATGGAATTTAAGTATTCCCGGATTTCCTCCCTGGAAATGAAGTTCATGTTGAGCTCTTCGATGGCCGCCTGGCGCCTCTCGATCTCCGCGGCGGAAATGAGCGGCTGCTCGATGAACGTCCGAAGCATCCTGGCTCCCATGGCTGTCTTCGTCCGGTCTAGTACCCAGAGAAGCGTGCCTCTCTTCTGCTTTTCCCTTAAGGTCTCCACAAGCTCCAGATTCCGCCTCGTGGACGTGTCGATCACCATAAACTGACCCGTGGTATAAGGCGTCAGCTTTGTTAAATGGGAGAGGTCATTTTTCTGGGTCTCATAGAGGTACTGGAGGACGCAGCCGCAGGCAATCATCCCGTTTTCGTAGTCGCCGAGGCCAAGTCCCTCGAGGCTTAACACCTTAAAGTGTTCTTTTAAAATTTTCCTGCATGTATCGTCGGAAAAGAACCGGCTCTCCAACGCCGTGACAGCCAGGTGATAGCGGTTTTTTAACTCCTCCATATCCAGACCGGACATGAAAAGCGCCTCGCTGCAAACAAGTTCCGACGGAGAAAAGCGGTTCACCTCGTCAAGAAGCGCCCGCTCCGATGATACTTCCGTAACAAAAAAATCGCCGGTCGTGATGTCGACCGTCGCTATGCCGTAGTTATTCCCTGTGTAGACAACTGCCATCAGGTAGTTGTTTTTTGTCTCGTCAAGGGCCTGGGCGCTGGTGATGGTGCCGGGAGTCACCACGCGGATGACTTCCCGCTTCACAAGCCCTTTCGCAAGCTTCGGGTCTTCCATCTGCTCCGCGATGGCCACCTTATATCCCTTCTGGACAAGGCGGGTCAGATATCCCTCCACTGCGTGATAAGGAACGCCACACATCGGTGCGCGTTCCTCTAATCCACAGTCTTTTCCTGTCAGTGTAATTTCCAGTTCCCGCGACACGGTTAAAGCGTCGTCGAAGAACATTTCGTAAAAATCCCCGAGACGGTAGAACAGGATGCAGTCGGGATACTGCTTCTTCGTCTCCAGGTAATGCGTCATCATTGGTGATAGTGCCACTGTCTGTCGTCCCTTCTGAAACTTACACGTTCGGATCCGTCGGATCGTAATTCTGGTCGTCGGGGATCAGAACCACATACGGCTTCATGAACGGGGAAGGCGTATTGGGATCCTCATAGATCGTCACGTTTGTCCCGATTTTGCAGTTATCGTAAATCCACTTGGCGTTTTCGCAGGTCAGGCGGATGCAGCCGGCAGAGCGGACGACGCCCAGGCCGTTGTAGCCGCTGGCGATTAACGTGTGCGGATTCGTGGTCTCATATGTAATGGAGTGGAACAAGAAGCCTGCCCCTGCCTGGATCCTTGTGGCATACTGGGTGTAGGTGTCGTTGTACATGAGCCTCCAGCGGTACTTCTCCGGCGTCTGAAACGTGCCGATGGGCGTGTCGTCGCCGACGGAGGTGAGCATGGCCTTCACCGGGATGATGAAGCCGTTTTCACCGTCCTTTGCATAGACGGTCAGGCAGTTTAAGGTCTTGTTGACTTTCAGCTCATACTCTGCCTGGGGGCCGATAAGCCCGTCTACGTCCTGGCAGAGCTGGCCGTTGGGGTAGAAATAGAATTTTAACCCGTCAATGTACTGCCAGCCGCTTAAGGTATAGCCGTCCTTAAAATAGTACCGCACTTCGTCGTAATCGGCCCAGCCCGTATAAGGCGTCCCGTCTGCGTTTACGCAGGTGGCAGCCGTCTCCGTAAACTGGATCCTGCCGGAAAACGGCCCGAAATACCGGTCAAGGGTCGAGGCCGGAGCGCCTGTCCCCTTCGGAACAAGAACAACCTTTAAATCCGTGACCCAGTCGCCGAGGTCGACGGTTCCGGCGATTTCCCCGGCCTTTGCAAAGCCGAGCTGGCCTCTCTGCGCCGTGGCAACGGCATAGTAAAGGTCATAGGTCTCGGCGGCCTCGCCTGTCAGATGCATCTGAATTGCCTCAACATAGGTGGAACCTTCGGTGCCGCCGCCCGGCTCCCCGTCGGAATAAAATTTTAACCAGCCGCCGTTGTTGACGTAGGGGCGGTAGGAAAGCTTGCCGTTTAAGCCGTCCTTTAATTTGGCGGAAAGCCAGGTGTACTGGCCTGCCACGTTGGCCGGCTGGCCGAAAACCTCAACGGCGTCCCAGATGGCCTGGCCGTTGGTCGGCGTCCAGTCCACATTTCCGCCGTAAAGGTGGGTGTTCGGCACCATGCCCTCCGGGTACTGGACGGCCTGCGCCTGTCCGCTCCCGCCGGTGCCGCTTCCTGTCTGGTTCTCTCCTGTCTGTTCTCCGGTTCCTTCTCCTGTCTGTTCCCCTGTTGTCTGTCCTTCCTCCGGCTGTCCCTCGCCCTGTCCGTTTTCTTCCTGGCCGCCCTCAGCCTGGGTTTCCTCCGGATAAAGGTCGTAGCCTGGCCCAAAGCCGTCTTCCGCCGCAGCCGTAAAGCTTACGGATACGGAAAGGCCGGCAGCAAAAGCCGCAGCCGTCAGTTTCTTGATTGGCAGTTTCATCGCATCCTTCTCCTTACTGTTATTTTCGGCTTCCCATGAAGTAAAAGCCTTTGGATTCATCGAGAGATACGTCTACGATTTGTCCAATTAACTCAGGGCCGCCCTCAAAATGGACGACCGTGTTGTTTCCAAGACGTCCCGTCACATAGCCGGCCTGGTGGGTGTCGATCTCCTCTACGAGGACTTTTTCTGTCTTCCCCTGGTCCCTTGCAATCACCTCTTTGGAGATATCCTGTACAAGGGTCAAAAGCCGGTCAAACCGTTCCTTCACAACGTCGTCCGGCACCTGGTTTTCCATGGCTGCCGCCGGCGTGCCCGTCCGTTTGGAATAGATGAAGGTAAAGGCGCTGTCGTACCGCACACGTCTCACCACATCCATGGTTTCCTCAAAATCTTCCTCCGTCTCGCCCGGAAAACCGACGATGATATCGGTCGTTAAGGCAATGTCCGGAACAGCAGCCCGGAGTTTTTCCACCAGTGCAAGGTACTGTTCCTTCGTATAATGACGGTTCATGAGCTTTAAGATCCGGCTGCTCCCGGACTGGAGCGGCAGATGGAGATGGGGACAGATTTTCTTTGAATCCCTCATGACTTCGATCAGCTCGTCCGAAAGATCCTTCGGATGAGAAGTCATGAAGCGGATCCGCTCAATCCCTTCTACCTTTTCCACGCGCCTTAAAAGCTCTGCAAAGGAAATCGGGTCCTTTAACGTCTTTCCATAGGAATTGACGTTCTGTCCCAGAAGCATGACCTCGACGACACCGTCGGCGGCCAGCCCTTCGATTTCCTTTATGATATCCTCCGGGTTCCGGCTCCGCTCACGCCCCCGCACATAGGGGACGATGCAGTAGCTGCAAAAATTGTTGCAGCCGAACATGATGTTCACGCCGGACTTGAAGGGATATTTCCTCTCAATGGGAAGCTCCTCGACGATCTGGTCGGTGCCCTCCCAGATATCCACCACCATATGCTGTTCCATAAGCCGCAGGCAGATTAACTCCGCAAGCTTAAAAATATTGTGGGTTCCGAAGATAATGTCCACAAAGCGGTAGCTCTTTCGGATCTTCTCCACCACCTCCGGCTCCTGCATCATGCAGCCGCAGAGGGCAATGAGCTTGTCGGGATTCTTCCGCTTTAAGCCGTTTAAATAGCCGAGGCGGCCGTAAACCTTTAAATTGGCGTTTTCCCGCACCGTACACGTGTTGTAAAGGACAAAATCCGCGCTTTCGTCTTTTCCCTGGACAAAGCCGACCTGCTCTAAAATGCCGATGAGCTTTTCCGAATCCCTGGCGTTCATCTGACAGCCGAAGGTTTGAGTAAACATGGTTCCGTAAAACTCCCCGGCGAGCATCTGATCGAGCAGCTCTTTCCCATATTTTTCCATGGCCCTGCCCGAGGCCACTTCCGCCTCGAACCTGGCCTTCAGAACTTCCCTGGTCTTTTCTATAAAATAATACTGGCGGCCCGGTTCTTTCTCCGGCGCCTCCGCCCATATTTTATCTGCGTCAAATACCTGGTTCCCAATTCTGACCATTTCCGTCCCTTTCCTTAGTGAAATCGAAAAAATTCGTCCTCATCACAGCAAAACGCAGGAAAAACCTGCGGTTTTGCCGGGATGACAAATTTTGTATAATTATATAACATGGCCTGTATAAAAGTAAACAGGAAAAATATAGTTAGAATATTTTGGAAATTGTCTACCAGTGTTTTACCAGGGTCAGCACATTGAAGCCGTTGGAATATTCATACGCGGTCTCATCCATCATCTTCTTTACCATAAAGATGCCAAGCCCGCCGATTCCCCGCTCCTCTGCGTCCAGGGTGATGTCAGGTTCCGGCGCCTCTGTGGTGGGATCGTAAGGCCTTCCGTTGTCGGAAAAGCGGATTCGGACGAACTGCTCTCCCGCCTCACAGCCAAGGGTCGCCGTCGTGGCGCCGCTGTAATGGACGATGTTGGAGAAAATCTCATCGACAGCGATATTCACCTGGGAAATGATTTTTTCCGGCACTTTTTCGTTCCGTAAAAGCTCTTCAAAAAATGCCGTCGCCTCTCCAAGGTTTTCGATCTGCGGAAGGATGCTTCTTTTCTTCATGCAGTCGCCGTCCGGCCGGTTCATTTTCAGGCAGAGCATGGTGATGTCGTCAAACTGCGGCGCTTCCCCTGCGAACATGTCCACGTCCTCGCTGACGGCAGCCAAAAGCTCCCGGCAGCCTTTTTCCGGCGCCTGGTTTAGCGCTGCGAGCATCCGCTCCGTCCCGTAAAGCTCCTGTCTGACATTGGTGGCCTCCGCCACGCCGTCCGTGTAGACAAACAGCGAATCCCCGTAAGCCAGCTCCAGCTCATACTCCCGGTACCTCGTGCCTTCCATGCCGGCAAGGACAAAGCCGTGCCTGTCCTTATAAAGCTCAAAGGAACCGTCCCGCCGTCTAATGGCCGGGTACTCATGCCCCGCATTGGCGCACCGCATTTTTCCCGTGGAGATTTCCAGAATCCCCATCCACACGGTAACAAACATCTCCGCTTCGTTGTTTTCGCAGAGCTGGTTGTTTACCTTTTCCAGAACAGACTTCGGAGAAAGCCCCGCCTGGGCCGCGCTCTTTAAAAGCGTCTTCGAAATCATCATAAATAATGCCGCCGGAACGCCTTTTCCTGACACGTCGGCCATCACGAGGGCCAGGTGGTCGTCATCCACCAGGAAAAAGTCGTAGAAATCGCCGCCCACCTCTTTGGCAGGCCGCATGGAGGCATAGATGTCAAACTCATGTCGGTCCGGGAACGGCGGGAAAATGCATGGCAGCATGTCGGCCTGGATTTTGGCGGCCACATCAAGCTCCGCCCCGATGCGCTCCTTCTCTGCCGTCACACTGGCCAGGTTGCGGATATAGCCGTCGAGACGCCTTACCATATACTGAAAGGCGTTGGCCAGGTCTTCCACCTCATCGCCGGTATGCACCTCCACCTCAAACTGATCCAGATGTTCCATTTTATGTTCCACCAGCCCAAGGGACGCCTGATGAAGCACGCCAAGCGGCCGGATCAGGATACGGCGAATATAGAAGTAGCAGGCAAAGATACTCATCAGAAGCACGCTGCACGTGATGCCGAGCACAAGAAGCATGAACTGCCGGATCTGCTGTTCGATCATGTCCATGGAAATATCAATGCTGGAGAGGGCAGCCGGGTTCCCTGCGCTGTCCAAAATCGCCACATACGCCGACGCAAGATATCCGTACGCGTCGTTGTTGGTAATCAGGATGGTTTTTTCGGCATTCGGGGTGAACGCAGCGTGCATCAGTTCATTTCCGCCGCCGTAATAGGCGTCTGCATCCCCGAGATCGCACACGCCCTGCTCGCCTTCCACTCCTGCGTCCCAGATGTAAACCATCTGTTCTTCTTCCGGCACCACCACATAAAAATATTTAAGTCCCATCTCCTGCTTGACTGTCAGAAGATACTGACGGATTTCTTCGTAATACGTGTCCTTTTCGCCGCCTTCGTAATATTTTTTGATCGTGTCGCCGTCAATGATTTCCGCTGCAATGGATGCCTGGTTAAAGGCAAGCTGCGAATAATAGTCCTCCATATGGCTCCGGTAAAGTCCGGAAATTGCAGGAGCCAGGATTAACATCAAAACGAAGGCCATGAGTACCAGCCCCAAAAGCAGCTTGAACTGAAGGCGAACCTTCCATTTCCCTTTTTTCATCGCGTCAGCCACCTCCCTGTTTATCTGTTTTCGGATGGACATGGAGCCGAAGATGGCCGTCTGCCAGCCGATACAGCATGCGCCCGGCATCCAGCATCCGGATTTCTTCTGCCATGGACGCAGACCCATCCTCCAATGACGTCACATAATACCAGACATTTTCTGCCAATACCTGGGTCATGCTGTTGTATCGGCGGAACATATCTTTCGCCTGCGCCCTTGTCAGATCGTGGCGCAGGGTCAAAAGGCTGTCTTCCGGCCGGCGCCAGTAGGGTTTTTTCCAGGTCTGAGGGACTGCCCTTTCCCATGCCGCCTCCAGATTGCCCATGATCTCTTCCAGCAGTTCCCTGGCGTAAATCCCGCTCCGCATATAGACATCCACGCTGTCCATGTCCGGCGTGATGCGTATCGTGCGGCTCCCTAAAATATCCCCGCGGTCAAGCTCCGGCCGGAGCTTGTGGGCCGTAACTCCCGTCACAGAAAGCCCCCGCTCCATGGCCGCCTCGATGGGATAATAGCTTCGCCCCTCAGGAAGCAGGGAGCTGTGGATGTTGATGCCGAAAAACCACGGCTCGCCTTCCGGCACAGGAAGAATGCGGTTATATTCCGCCGAAAAAAACAGCCCGCAGCCCTCTCCGATATAATCCAGAATGCGCTCTTTCGTAATGGATTCATAAAAAACCGGGATGCCAAGCGATTCTGCGCGCTTTTTTATGGCATATTCCGTGAAAAAGTCCTCGTCATTATGGTAAGTATAAAGCGCTAAAACCTGATGATTCGATACAAAATACTCGAAGCATGACAAAAATACATCGCTTCCAAAATATACGATTTTCATAGTCCGTACTTCCCCGCTAAATTTTAATAATCAGGGTATTAAATCCCTGGTAGCGCCTGTAATAAAATTCTTTTGCACGCTTCTTAATCATCAGGACGCCCATATTGTCAACGTCGAAATCGCCGTCCCTTTTTGCGCGGTCTTCCGGCAGGCTGAACGGATTGAAGGTCAGGGCATCATCCCTCAGATGGAGCTCAAATCCTCCGTCTTCCCCGGCAAGGGCCGTGATCTGGATATACCCATCGTCCCTTCCCTGAAATCCGTGCTTTAAAATTGCTACACCGATTTCCTCGATGGTCATGGTCGCCAGATAGCTCTGCCTGGCATCGGCGCCCCAGCGGTCACAGAACGCTTCCAGCTCCTGGCTTACAGACACCACGTCCGACGCGCTGCTCATAATCGTGCGCTGGAAAATCCGCTCACTGTCAATGGACGCCGTGCCATAGCGCCCGCCGGCCGCTGCAACGCAAAAAACAGCCAGCGCGCCGGCTTCCGTGACTGGGAACAGCCACCAGAAGCGCTCCAGGCCAAATCTGGCAAACAGAAATGTCATGGGAATCAAAAGGACGGCGCCCCGGAGGGTTTCCAAAATAAAAGCCGCCTTTTCCTGACCGCAGGACTGGTAATAGGTACAAAGCAGAATATTGATCCCGGCAAAAAGTGCCGAGAGGCCGTAAATCCGAAGGGCCGTAAATGCCAGGGATTCCGAGGGTGTCCCGGTGATGCCGAACAGCATCCCGATCCCAGCAGGCCAGAGTTCGATGAAGGCAATCAACAGGCCGCCGGCGGCAATCCCGCCTGCAAATCCAAGGCGGACGGCGTTCCGTTTGCCGATCTGGTTATATTCTCCCTGATACGTGGAAAGGATCGGCTGCATGGCCCTTCCCGTCCCTTCAAACAGATAGAGGATCAGGTAAGAGGTGTTTTGCAGCACATCGAACACAGCCACACCTGTTTCTCCCCCAAGGCGGATCAAAAGATTGTTGCACACCAGGAAAAAAATCATCTGGTACAGATACTGCACCGACGTGGCAAGCCCGGCCCAGAGTGAGGAAAACGCCGGCCCAAACCAGTGTCCCCGCGGCAGCCTCAGGCGAAGCCCATGGCCCCTGTTTACGACGCCGGGGAGATAGATGGCAATGGTAATGATCTGACCGAGGGCCGTGGAAAGGGCAGCCCCGCGGGTTCCAAGGCCGATCACGAGCACCAGGAACACATTTAACGCAATGTCACAGAGATTTCCTGTGATGGAACCGATGCCCGCCCGGCGCTGGCTCCCGTCGTTTCTCAGGTAATAATTCAGGATATTGGACAGGTAAAACAGGGGTGTGGCCGCCGTAAGAACCTGAAGATAGTCTCTTGTTGCCAAATATAGCGCCCCATCCTCCCGCGCTGTTCCGAGAAGTCCAAGAAGCGGATCCATAAACACACTTCCGGCTATGGCGGTAAAACAGCTTAAAAGTACCGCCAGGCAGATGACCTGGGAAAAATTCTCTGTGGCTTCCTCCTCTTTTCCTTCGCTTAAAAGCCTGGAATAGCGCACAGAACCGCCGAGCCCAAGGCCGTGGGCTACCATGCAGTTGATCATGTAGACCGGCAGAATTAACCCGATTGCCGCAAGCCCCGTGGTGCCAAGCTTCTGCCCCACCACGACGGCATCCGCCATATCGCTTAAGGCCCATCCCACCGAAGAAGCCATGGCCGGCGCCCAGAGGCGCGCAAAAATTTTTCCGGTAAAAGTATCCTTTACAGTCTTCATGTGCATTCCTGTCTCCTGCTCTCTAAAATACCGGAAAAACCCGCCGCGGCGGGCATTTCCGGCACATAAGGACTTCCGGCTGTCCCATGGGAAAACGATGTTAAAACCTGTACCTGGCCAGTTTATCCTTCAGACGGCCAAGGGCCGAATTGTGGATTGTCTTTGCCGTGGTATAGGAAATTCCCATGCGCCCGGCAATGTCTTTTAAGGTATATCCCGTATAGTAATGAAGAATAATCAGATCGCGTTCCCTTTCCGGAAGGGACTTGAGCGCCTGTGCCAGGGCTCCCAGCAGCTCTTCCTGAAACATGGAAGTTTCCACATCTTCTGAACCGGGAACCACTTCCGGAAGTTCCATGTGAATTTTTGCTGTCCGGAACCAGTCCACCACCGTCCGCTGCGTGATCGTATAGATCCAGGTGGAGAGGGAGGCCTTCGTTTCATCGAAAGTCTCCAGCTTCTGATAAACCTTTACAAATACGTTGGAAACAAGATCCTCTGCGTCGTGGGGGTTCTGGATTTTCCCGCTTATGTAGCGCCGGACTTTTTCCTGGTATTCCTCATAAATCTGCTCTATTTTTGCTGCCTCAGTCATGGTCTTTCTCCTCCGGGAAAAGAAAATGATCCCGGCGAGGACTTGCTTCTCCGGCGGCACTAACCTGTTCCAGGCTGTCGTCGCTTAAGGCCTGCCCATACCTGCTTTCTGTCTCGGCAATCATGGATGCCAATGTAGAATTGTTTTGAAACTTCTGGTAATCGAATAATTTTCTGAGATTCTTTCCAGTCATATTGTTTTGATGTCTGCCTTTCTGCGCTTATGCATAGCTTCCCAGGACGGCGACTACCTTTTTCATGGCCTCCGGCTCTCCAGCCCGGCTCATATCTCCGGTTTCCGACAGACAGCGGTACGGGATCGGTGCGGCGGCAAAGATATCGTCTGCCTTTTTCATGTAGCCACCTTTAAAGAAGGCACATTTGGCCGGGTCAAAGTGACGGTACTTATTGGTGAAAACCATGGCAATGGCCCTGCACCCGCCCATACAGCACTTCCAGTATTGACAGGCGCGGCACACCTTGTTGGCGTCGTAAATCTCCGACACTGGCATTGTCACCTGCTCTAAATATGCGCCGTCCGTCAGCAGATCGTGCAGGGGCTGCTTTTTGACGTTTCCGTAGCTGATGCCCAGATGGGCGAAGGTACCAGACATCTGGTTGCAGGGGTAAACCTCCCCCGTATAGGAGACGGCAACCGTTCCCCTTGCGCCCTTGCAGGCGGGAATGGAATCGCGGTACCTCTGGCAGTCTACCTGAACCGGATGGAAATAATACGTTCCGTGTCCTGGATTGTAATGCAAAAACTGCCATACATCCACGCTGATTTGAAAACCGCTCTGCACGCAGCGTTCAATCAGCTTTAACATCTCATCGTAATATTCCAGGATCCCCAAGGTGGAATCTCCGCCGTTTTCCCTCCAGCGCGGTGTTTCCGTCGTGCGGATGATCCGCACCTCCTCGACACCCATTTCATCCAGAAGCTTTACCGTATCGTACATCACATCCAGATTGCCCCTGTGGACATTCGTCTGGGAGCGGACGCGGAACCCCTTTTCCTTTGCAAGCCGCATGGCACGGAGAGCAATTTCTTCTGCGTTGGGGACGCCGCGGAGCCAGTCGTGATGTCCGATCCCGTCAAAGCTCACCTTGATTTCCGTGTCCATCCCGAGGGCTTTAAATTCATCTAACATCTCTTCTGTCAGGAAGCTTCCGTTGGTGTTCACTTCTCCCACATCAATCCGCCGTCTGGCGCATTCCCGGACAATGTCCATAAAATGCGGATGAAGCATCGGCTCGCCGCCGGTCAGGGTAATGGTCTGGATACCGCACCGCTCGCATTCGTCCAGCAGGGAGAGACATTCCTCCCAGGAAAATTCTCCCATCATCGGGGCATTGTCCGACGCCATGAAGCAGTGCTTGCAGTTCATGTTGCATTTTCCGGTCACAGCCCAGTTGAGGTGTGGGAAATACCGGTTATCACAGGCTCTTGGCGCTGACCAGGCACTCCATGTCTCGCCATCTTCTGCCGGCCGGCAAAAACCCGTTTTTTCCATCTGAGTCAGCAGCGGGGATTCTGCAATCTCCTGCTTCCCGTCGCACTTGGAAAGCAGCTCGAACGCCTCTTGGCTGAGTTTCTGTGCATATGGATATCCGTACATATAATAGGCGTGAGGAATGCGCGGCCAGGAACGCAGGGCAATTCTGTCATTTAAAACATATTTCATATGGAACCCATCCTTTTTACCGGCGATTCATTGTCTCGAAGCTTTTTTTATTCTTTTAATAGTAACGTCGTATAACGCGGAATTTGGCGTCTGGAGCTTGAACCGCATCCGCCGGCTACGCTGTCCAGCTCCCTTTCTCCATTTTCCTTAAAGCTCCGTATCTCTCACATTCCCCAACCACTCGTGCCCGCAGGCGTGGCAGTGAAAGTAAACCAGATATGAATCCTGGTTCGGCATATACACACCTGAAACCGGTTCGAAACTGAGGTTTGTACTCCCACACTTAGGGCACATCCTCTGTCTATGTCCGCAGCCGCCGCCTGCCACGTTATCCAGCTCCTCGTCGGCCAGTTCGCCATGCTTCTCCAGTTTCTCCTTCAGGAACGCTTCCGCCTCTTCTTTGCTGGCTTCACAGTCGTTTTCCTTTAAGAATTCTTCCAGCCGGTTCTCCTTCATTGCGCTGCCAAAACTTAATTGCAGCTCTGTGTCTGCCAAAATTTCCTGATACAATGCTTCCAGAGTTTTCATAGTCAAACCTCCATTTTCTTACTTTCTTATATGCTTGATAAATCCTTCTGTTCTTTGATACGACGCTTCCGCCGGAAGATAGACATAGTCCCTTTCCTGATCCTTATATGGGATTCCAATGTTTTCATAAGATACTTCATTGCGGCCCACTAAAATCGATATCTCAGGTTGTCTTTCGGACAATGCATCTTCTTACGATTACTTTCATCTCTGTAATTTCCGGAACAGAAGACCCGGAAAGAATCCTGACAGAAGCCGGTTTATCAGTACAGCCTCCGCCGGCTACGTTATCCAGTTCCTCATCGGCCAGCTCACCCTGTTTCTCCTGTTTTTCCATGAGGAAGGCTTCCAGCGCCTCCGCTCCCGACTCGCAGCCATTCTCTTTCAGAAACGCTTCCACTCTGTTTTCATTTACCGCCTCAGAAAAAGCCCTCTTCAACTCTTCGCTTGCCAATACTTCCTGATACAATGTCTCCAGTGTTTTCATAGTCAAACCTCCATTTTCTTATATGATTGATAAATCTTTCTGTCCTTTTATACGACGCTTCCGCCGGGAGGGACAGATTTTTTTATGTTTTTAATCAGAACAAAACAGGTACAATCCGCTCCGGTGCCGCAAACCGCAGCATTTCATAGCCAATCCCCGCCGCACCGTACAGAAGATCCGGGGCAAACGCCTGCCGGAACTCCGGCGGCAGATACATATATTCCCCTTCCTGTTCTTTTCGCCTGACCATCCAGCCCAACAGCCGGCCGGCAGCCTCCTGACAGGCCCTGGCCCGCTCCGGCACAGCCAGTGATGCCTCCATCAGGAATTCCACGGCAGCACTGTTCCCGCAGCACAGATAATCCATATAAAGAGGCGGATGTCTGAAAACCGCCTCCAGCGCCCGTTCGATATCCCCTTCCAGCTTCGGCTCTATGCCGGCTGCCGTCCCCTGTTCCTGACAAAAAAGGAATGCCAGCCCGATCCCCGGCGCACCGGAACAGAGTCCGTGCATGGCCTGCTCTGAAAAGGCAGAATCCCGAAGATCCGGCCAGGTGCCGAGCTTCTCCGAATAAATACGGCGTTCAAAATCCAGGGCATCCATGGCTGCCGACAGATAAGCCGGTTCGCCAAGAAGCCGGCCTGCTCCCATGAGAGCGGCTGCGATTCCTGCCATTCCATGTCCGGCTCCGCTGATGGGACGGCCCTTTTCTAACGTATCCCACAGCGCAGGCTCCCCCGGCTTCAAAGGCTTTCTTAATGCCAGAAGCCGGTCGGCAGCACGGCGGATATGTCTGCGAAGCGTTTCTGAATTCCGGCTTTCCGGCTGCCCGCAAAGGGCTAAAAGCAGGCCTGCGGCACCGGAGTAAACATCGGTTTGCTTTGCATCTTCCATCCGGACTTTCCCAAGAAGGTCAATCACACGTTGGGCCAAATGCCCCGGCGCCGGTTTTTCCAGATACTGTTCCATCAGTGTCAAGGCTCGAAGCACACCGCCGATTCCGCCAGACAGCCCCAGAGGGATGGCTTCCTCCGGGATGTACTTTGCATGTTCCAGATGGCCGATGGAGCGTTCCGCCTGTTCTGTGCAGACCGCGGCCAGCTTCACAGCCTGTTCGTGCAGCTTATCTTCTTTAAAAACGGCAGCCGCAGCAGAAAAAAATACTCCCAGTCCAAGCGTCCCCTGCGCCAGTACAGGCATGGCCGCTTTTAACGAATTTCCATTTTCCGTGCACATGAGCCAGGAAACCTTTCCGCTTGGGCCAGTCAGTGCAGAATCGCTTAACTGCCTGAAAATCGCTTCTGCCTCCCGGAGCGCCTGCTCCCTTGTGATGGAATCAGACTCCGGAATGGGCCTGTGAAGCGCCTCCTCTGCTTCCTCCTCGGAAACGGGCACGACTGCCATCCAAAGACTCTGCCGCAGGATTCCAAGCTCAAATGCTTTTTCTTTCTCGCCAAGCCGTTCCAGCCGCTCCAGCGCATGTTCGATGCCGCTCTGCCTGAAAAAATCGGGAACCAGAAGATTGCCGTATCCGTAGAGTCCATGTTCGTCGCCCTTTGAGCTAAAATACGGGATATCCCCTTCCAGCAGGCAGTCCGCCTCCCACCGGGCGATTGGCTCCAGATGTCCGGCGCCATGGCGGATGAAAAAATCATTCAGCTTCCCGGCCGCTTCCCTCTGCGTTTGTTCTGACTGGAGCGCCGGTGTTTTCAAAAGCGTTTCCTGGAATTGTGCGTAAAAATTCGTGTTTCGGAGCAGTCTCCGAACCGGCAGTTTCCGGAAAACCTCCAAAGCCTGACATAACTCTCCGCGGATCTCCATACAGCGGTCATAGCCTTCCGAAAATCCGGCATAAAGGGCCTCTTCATGTCCAAATACTGTCCTTTTCACACCGTCCCAAACAGGAAGGCAGAGAGACTTCTTTCCATCATCCAGAAAAACTGAGATTTCCCGGTTTCCCTTGATGTCCGGGAGAAGGACGCTTTGCAGCAGGGAACGGTTGGCATCGTAAAGAAAATCCTCCTGTCCGGCAGCAGCTTCCGGCCATATGTTCGGATCACTGAATACCGCAGGAACAGGGGTCAGCACAGTTTCCAGATCCACCAATACCGGGCAGCTTCCCTGGGCAATCCAGTTTTCAGAGTGCAGGTCGCTGCTCCCAAGAGCCTGAAACAGGGCGCAGGCCCCGCCCAGACGATAAAAATAACGGTCGGTATCTTCTTCGGAATCCACAGGCAGGGCTTCCACAAATTCGCAGTAACCGTAATCACGGCGCAGAATGCAGCGGGGGACGCGCAGGAAATCTCCAAAGAAACGCTTTACGATTTCTCCAAACCTGGCGTCGATCTCACAGCTGTGCGGCTTGTAGACAAACGCGCCGCCCTCGGTCTCAATCACGCAGGCGGAACGTCCATGAAAATGAAGATCCGCCCCATCGGTCTTTATCTGGGTGATCCGCCCCGGATCGCTGCCTGCAAAAAAAATCTGCCGGATCTCCGTCCAGTCCGCCGTCAGACGCAAAAGCAGTTCACGGGTCACGTCGATAAAACGGTCGGTCTGCTCTTTTATCCATTGTTCCAGAAGCGGTGCCTTCTGAAAGAGAATCCCGCCGTCCGTGCGCTCCAGTTCAGCGAAAAGCCATTCTGCGGCTTTCTCCCTCTCTTCTTTGACAGCCAGCCGCAGATCCCAGGCGAGCACGGGATTTCTCTCTTTCATATAGGCCGCTTTGATATCGTCCCGTACACCTCTTGTAAGCCAGCTCAGCCGCTCAAAGAACGATAAAAACAAAAGCCGTTTTCCGGATTCCGAAAATGGTACGGCCCTTTCAAAATCCGGCCGCAATTTTTCTTCCGCACCGGCAGTATAGCGCAGAAAAAACCGCGTTTCCGCCTGAGCGGCAGGGATAGCGAGATGGTTTTGATTCAGAGCATACATCGAAAAATGTTTCCCCCCTAATACGGATACTCTATATAGCCTTGTCCCTTCCGGAAAGCATCTTCCACAACTTTCATTGGCTTTGCCCATGCGTGGCCCGGAACTGGAACGGCCGTCTCCGGCCACGCTGTCCAATTCATACAACGCTTCCAGTGTTTTCATCTAATATGCTTTTCTTGTGGAATATTTTGCTTACAGTTCTTTATACGAATCCGCCGGAAAAAGGGCCAGTGATTCCGAAATTTTTACGTGGCGGCATTCGGCTCCTCCAACTGCTGACGCGCAACCAGCTCAGCGAACTTCCCATTTTTCGCAATCAGTTCCTCATACGTGCCGTCCTCTGCAATTTTCCCGTTTTCCAGATACAGGATACGGTCGCACTGCCGGATGGTGGAGAGACGGTGGGCAATGACGATACGCGTGCATTTCAGGCCGTTTAAGGAATCGGAAACCTTCTTCTGGGTCAGGTTGTCGAGAGCCGACGTGGCCTCGTCAAACATCAGGATTTTAGGCTTAGGCGCAATGGCCCTGGCAATCATCAGACGCTGCCTCTGGCCGCCGGAGATTCCCCCGGATCCTTCGGAAATCATGGTATTCATGCCCATGGGCATCCGCCTGATATCCTCGGCAATCCCCGCCAGCTCAGCCGCCTCCCAGGCTTCATTAAGCGTGAGCCGCGGCGCTGAAATGATGATATTGGAAAAGATATCCCCCTGGAACAGCTTTCCGTTCTGCATCACCACACCGATTTTCCGGCGCAGGGACTTCAAGTCAATGGATGCAAGATCCCTGCCGTCGTAGTAAATGGCGCCCTTCTGCGGCGCCTCAAATCCCAAAAGCAGACGCATCAGCGTGGATTTCCCGCAGCCGGTGGCGCCGACAATCGCCACATACTGTCCCGAACGGATTTTCAGAGAAAGGTCGTCGATAACCAGGGGCATATTTTCGCTGTAACGGAAGGAAACATTGCTCAGTTCAATCCCTCCGGAAAGCCGTGTGATCACCTGTTTGCCCACCGAAATTTCCGGCACCGTCTCGATAATGGGTTTTACCATATCAAGAATCGGTTTTACCTGCGCCAGCATCATCGCAATGGAAGAAAGGGATAAGAAAGCGCCGGAGACCATGCCATAGGCCGCATTGAACGCATAGTAGTCCGCCACAGAAATACCGCTGCGGACAGCCGCATAGTACATGACGATGGTGCCGGTCAGGGAAATGGCCGTGGATAATACCGTATTGATTTTTAAAAACAGCGGCGGATTGTAGCTTAAGGCCGCCGCCTCGGCAAACTGGTTTCCCCATTTGGCAAACGCACGCTTTTCCGATCCCGACAGCTTAATCTTCTGCACCCCGGTAATCAGGGCATAGCTTAATCCGCTTTCTTTGGCTCCTGACGCCAGGTGCTTTTTCGTGACGCGTGCCTGGATAAAAGCAGTCAGCAGGGAGAGCACCAGCAGCGATACAATTACAAGCATGGCCGGAACCACAAGCGCCGGCGCATACGCAAAAATCTGAGATATGTAGGCCAGGGAAAACAGAGAGGTCAGCCCGATGGAAAGAAACATGGCTGCCATCTCATTGCAGAACATGTTGAGGTACTGGGCCCGGCTGGCCAGGTCACCGGAGCTGTATTCTTTGAAAAAATCCGCCGGCAGTGACAGAATCCGCATCATTGTTGCGGCCTGCACCGACACATCCAGCTTGGTGTTGATCCGCGCCAGCAAAAGCTCCTTAACCGCCGAAAGAATCAGCGTACTGAGGGAAACGCATACCAGAAACACTGTCATGGCCGAAAGGATCCGGAGATTTCCTTTTTCCACAATATCAGAAAAAATGATGCTGTTGAGCTTGGGGGTTATCATACCCACAAGCGTCACAACAAGAGACGCCAGACCAAACAGAAGATAATCTGAAATGGATAACGTCTGCAAAATGTAGAGGAGCAGCTCCCCAACCCCCATTTTTTTTAATGGGAACGGCTTATAAAAGGCGATGGCTTCTTCTTCAAACAACCCCTCATTCTTCCGGTTCACCTTCTGGCGTTTCCCGGTTTCCTTGTCAAAAAAACTGTATCCCGAAATCCCCGACGGGATAAAGGCCACTACGCTGCCGTCCTCCTTCCGGACGCCTAACATGGCGCCGACGGCGTCCTTGTACCAGCCTTTTTCCAGCTGAACCGTCCGGCGCATGATACCGTAGGGACGCATCAAAAACTCCAGCTGTTCATTCATATCCGTCATTCCGTCTGGAATTTCCTGGCTTTTCACATGAAAATACCGCAGAATCTCGTCGATGGCATCCTTTGTAATCTGCCTCTGGTCGTTTAAGGCTGCCGAGACCCTGGAGCCCATGACAGCCCCGGCCATTTTAAGAAAGGATTCTGCGAAAATATCATCATCGCTCTGTTTTCTCTGCCGTATCTGTTCATCAAACCAGCCCATATTTCCGCACCTCCTTATTCATTGGACACTAGCTGCGTATAAACGCCGCCTTTGGCATACAGCTCATCGTGGGTTCCGCGCTCGACGACGCGGCCGTTATCCATCACAATAATCTCATCGCAGTCCCGTATGGTGGACAGCCGGTGGGCCACCACAATACAGGTAATGCCGCGGTCTTTGATGGATTTTACCACCTCATACTCCGTCTTGGCATCTAAGGCCGAGGTGGCCTCGTCCAGGATAATAATCGTCGGATCCTGGGTCAGCACCCGGGCGATCTCCATGCGCTGCCGCTGTCCGCCGGAAAAGTCCTTGCCGCCTTCGGTGATTTTATACTGGTAGCCGCCTTCGCGCCGCATGATGTCCTCATGGATCCTGGCGTCGCGGGCCGCCATAATCATCTCAAAGTCCTCAATCGAGGTGTCCCACATCTTGATGTTATTGGCGATGGTATCTTCAAACAGGATGATATCCTGATCCACCACGGCCAGGGAGCCGGTAAAGACGCTGCGGTCGATCTCGCTTATGGGCTTCCCGTCAAATAAAATTTCCCCGCTCCACGGCTTATAGAGCCCGGAAATCAGCTTTGACAGCGTAGATTTCCCGCAGCCGGAAGCGCCCACAAATGCCACACGGCTTCCCGGCTTTAAGCTTAAGTTGAAGTTTTCAATCAACGGCTGATCGAGACGGGAGTAGCCAAAGGTCACGTTCCGCATTTCCAAGCTGCCCGACAATTTATCATAAGATGTATTTTCATCCAAAATGCCGTCGTCCCCGCTTACATCCTCCGGGTATTCCATCACGTCTTCCACCCGCTCCATCTGTGTCCGCATCTCCTGAATGGTCTGCCCCGCAGAAATCAGAGTCATGGCCGGAGCAGTAAAGGAGGAAAGAAAGCCCTGGAAAGCCAGGATCATACCAGGCGTAAACTCTCCCTGAAGCGTCAGCCATACCCCTAACATCAGGACGGCCGTATTCGTGAGAGAAGAGACAAGCCCCGGCAGCATGCCGAGATACTGGCTGAGCTTCGTGAATTTCACCTGCTGCGTATTCACGCTGGCCTGGTAGCCGGCCCAGCGTTCAAAATATCCGTTTTCCGCCCCGCTGGCCTTGATGGTTTCAATCATCTCGATTCCGGCCACGGTGGCGCCGGCCAGCTTGCCGGCATCGCGCATCTGGACGCGTGTGATATTCACCCGTTTTTTTGATATGATGCGGGACAGGAACAGGTTAATGAAAATTGACGCGATTCCCACCAGTGTCAGAAGCCAGCTGTACCGGATCATAACTGCCAGATAAAAGACCATCATCACGGCGTCGAGGGCCAACGGTGCAAAGGTGTTTACCAGGTCGTTGGCAATGGCGGCATTGGTGCCCTGCCGTGCCTGGATATCCCCGGCCATGCGCTGGGAAAAGAATTCCATGGGCATCCGCAGCACCTTCCACATGAACGTGGAGCTGCCTACAATCGCCAGCTTCCCGTTGATTTTTAAAGAATAAACGGCCTGTATCCAGGCCACTGCGATTTGAATCACGCTCAGTCCCGACAGCGCCGCGATAAACGGAAGGAACCAGTCGGGATTTTCCCCGGTAAGAAGGCGGTCGAGGAAAACCCGGGAGAACGCATGATTGATAATGCCGATTAGCGAACTGATGACTGTGGTTAATACCACAAATGCCACCGCCGCGCCTGCCCCTGTCAGCCGTTTCTTTGCAAAGGCAAGCACGGATTTTGGCTTTCCGCCCGGCTCAAAATTCTCGCCCGGTTCGAACATCAGGCAAATCCCGGTAAAGGATTTGTCAAATGTCTCCATGGAAACCGCATAGCTTCCTTTTGCCGGGTCGTTTAAGTAGGCCTTTCCGCCTTTAAAGCCGTCCAACACGACGAAATGATTAAAATTCCAGTGGATAATGCAGGGAAATTTTGCATGTTTCATCAGGCCTTCCGGCTCATAGCGGTAGCCCTTGGCTGTCAGCCCGTAGCTGCGGGCCGCCTTTAATATGTTCTTGGCATTGGATCCGTTGCGGGAAACGCCGCAGTCTGCCCGCACCTGCTCAAGCGGAACCCATTTCCCGTAATAAGCCAGAATCATCGTAAGAGACGCTGCCCCGCACTCCAAGGCCTCCATCTGCATAATCACCGGCACTTTGGCACAGCCGGAAGTCACCGGCTGCTTTATCGTTTTTCCCATGGCGCACCTCAATTCAGCAGAAAGGAAACCGGTGAAATGCTTTCCACCACAATTTCAGCCGTATAGATCCCATCCGGCAGAGAGCCGGACAAAAGGACGGGATACACCCACTCTCCCTCCTGAAGGCCTCCCACATGCAGCGCATAGGCATCAAAGGCCTCCGTTACGGCTATCGGGGTTCTGGCAGTCTCTTTAATGGTACCTTCCGCCCCGTCAATATATACGGTCATGCCGGTTTGAAGGGACGCATAATCAGCTTCCCTTACATAACAGGTGACGGCGCCGCTCTCCGCCACCGCCGCCGCTGTCAGGGTTGTGTCCATGTGCCCGAAAACACCCCACACGCAGACGCCGGCGAGCAGCGCGATGATTGCCGCCAGAAGCATCCAGACGCTGGGGTTGGACACTTTGATATAGTTGTTCAGCTGTTCCGGCGAAGAAATTCGCTCCAGACTCTTTTTACGGAAGATGGGATTCTCCATAAAGCGGCCCCCTTTTCATCATGCGTTATTCGATGGTGAGGATCTCGACGAAACCAGTCACCTCAAATACCTCTGCAATGGTCTCGTTGACATTCCGGATCACCATATTCCCCTGCCGGTTCATGACCTTCTGAGCCGCAAGCAGCACGCGGAGCCCTGCGGACGATATGTACTCCAGTTTCTCAAAATCGAATACCAGTTCGGTTATATCACCTACGGAATGCTTTAATTCTGCCTCCAGAAGCGGAGCTGTCGTTGTGTCAAGCCGCCCTTCCAGGGAAATCGTCAATTTAGTGCCATCAGTCTGTTTGTTGATCGTCATATGATATCCTCCTGAATGATGGGAGTGTCGCAAAATCATCAAAATAGATGATTGAGCGGCACTTCCGCTCGTTACAGCAAAAAATCCGGCGCTCCCTATGGTTTCAGAGCAGATCGCCGGATTTTTGCCGTACTTTAATAAAACCTTTCGGTTTTATGATTTTTCTATGCAGTTTTTACTTCAAACAGATGGCTTCCTGTCCGGCCATTTTGGATCTTAGCATGCAATTTATTCAGATTATACCCCAGGCACAGCAGAAGGATCTCCAGTTTTACCTTCGTTTTCCCTCTCAGCAGAAATCTCTGGAATTCATAATCGTTTTTCAACACCCCAAAGGCTCCTTCTACTTGAATCGAACGGTTTGTCCGATACTGGATCCCTTTTTCGCTTATGATGTTCTCATAAGATTCCCGACGCTTTTTCAAAAAGTTTTTGGAAAGATACAGCCTCTTATTTCCCTTTGCCCTCGTACATTTTTTCTTATACGGACATCCGCCGCAATCCTCACATTCATATACTGTTACCTCGGACGGATAGCCGCTTTTGCTTTTCTGCTTCTTTTTAAACACTTCTCTCAGTGTTTTTCCTGCATGGCAGGTGTAGGTGTCTGTCTCTTCCTTATACGCCATATTTTCCCGTTTGCTGATGTCTTTCTTAAAACTTCTCTTTTTCCATTTTTCGTAGGTCTGCGGTTTGATGTAAGGGATCTGACCCTGGCTTTTCAGATATTCATAAGCCTCTTCGCTTTCATACCCCGAATCCGCAGTCACGCTGGGATATTGAAATCCCAGGTTCGCTTCCATGTTTTTCAGAAACGGCGCCAGTGTCCATACATCATTCCGATCCTGAAAAATCCCAGCTGCCACAATGTATTCGCTGTCCACTGCGATCTGGACGTTATATCCAGGTTTCAGCTGGGCATTCCTCATATGATCATCCTTCATGTGCATAAAAGTGGCATCCGGATCCGTCTTGCAGTAGTTATTCCGGCCCTGGAAACTAGCTGTATGCCAGTCATAGATCGTCTGGCGTTCCAGAAACCGGCGGAACAGTTCCAGATATTTTTGATTCCGGCTTTTGCGTTTTCCTCTTCCATGTACCAAAATCGTCCCATCCAGACGGCATCGTTCTTCCAGAAACCGGCAGATTTCCTGAAGATCCTGGGTACGGCTTTCCTCTCCCACATGGAACCCGCAGATATAATCCTGGTTCAGAAGACAGACTGCCTCCTGAATCCGTTCGTACATCTTTGCTTCCCATTTCCCCACCGATTTCTTCCAGACGAAGGTATATTTATTGGCACAGGCTTCCAGTTTTGTCCCATCAATAAATACGGTTTCTTTTGATAATTCTCCGCTTGCTTCCAGGCGGCAGACCATCTGGTAGAACAGATTTTCACAGGCATCTGCCAGAAAACCGGTTCGGAAACGGGCAATGGTGCTGTGATCCGGTGCTTTTTGTCCGGCAAGCAGCCACATAAAGTTGATGTCGCGTCTGCATGCGGTTTCAATTTTTTTGGATGAATAGATGTTCTGGGAATAGGCATAAGTCAGGATCTTGAACATGGTCTTTGGGTCCACTGCCGGATTTCTGCCTTTGGCAGAGTAAGCCTGATACAGCAAGCTGTAATCTAAATCCTCCAATTCGTGGCTCAGCAGTCGAACAGAATCATCATCAGGAACCAAACCTTCCAAATTTAATGGCAAAACCAGTTGATAAGGCTCACCGAATTCGGTATAATTTTTATGGTATTTTAATTTACTGGTCATATCTTATTATACCATGGATTACGGGCTCTTCAGGGTCCGTTTTCTGTTTTCAGGGCATAAAAAAGGAGCCGCTGCTCCATAGATGATTACTCATCTATTTTGCAACGGCTCCTTTTTTAGCTAAATTTAGAAATTATTATACTATAAAAATTTTTCCCCAGCAATACAAAAGGCGGAGTTTTCCTGCCAAACGCCGGAATACTTCCGCCTTTTTAAAGCGTATTATGGACGAATCTGCCCGTTTCCGTAAATGATATATTTTGTCGAGGTCAGAGCCAATAGCCCCATGGGGCCTCTCGCATGGAGCTTCTGGGTGCTGATGCCGATCTCGGCACCGAAGCCGAACTCGAAGCCGTCGGTAAAGCGGGTCGAGGCGTTGACGTAAACAGCGGCCGCGTCCACCTCGTCTAAGAACTTCTGTGCATTCTCATAACTCGAGGTCACGATGGTCTCCGAATGGCCGGTGTTGTAGCGGTTGATGTGGGCGATGGCCTCGTCCACGGAATCCACAAGTTTTAAAGAAAGGATATAGTCCAGGTACTCCGTCCCCCAGTCCTCCTCGGAGGCGGCAGCAAAAGCCGGCACGATGTTCCTCGCCTCCTCATCGGCCCGGATCTCCACATTCTTCTCATCGAGCCTGGCCTTTAAAAGCGGCAGGAATTGTTCTGCAACTTTTCTGTGAACCAGCGTGGACTCACAGGCGTTGCAGACGCCGATCCGCTGCGTTTTCGCGTTAAAGATAATGTCGAGAGCCATGGAAAGGTCTGCGCTCTCGTCCACGTACACATGGCAGTTTCCCGTCCCCGTCTCAATGACCGGCACCTTGCTGTTTTCCACCACGGCCCGGATGAGCCCTGCGCCGCCCCTGGGGATTAAGACATCCAGATATTCCCGCATCTGCATGAATTCCTGCGTCGTCTTATGATCCGTATCGGTGATAAGCTGGACGGCATCCTCCGTGATCCCCTGGGAAGAAAGGCCCTTTTTTATGCAGGCCACGATGGCCTCATTGGAAAACAGGGCATCGCTTCCGCCTTTTAAAATCACGGCGTTTCCTGTTTTAAAGCAGAGGGCGAAGGCGTCGGCCGTCACGTTGGGGCGCGCCTCATAAATCATTCCCACAACGCCAAGCGGGACGCGCTTCTGGCCGATCAAAAGGCCGTTGGGCCGCTTTTTCATGGACAGGACTTCCCCGATGGGATCCTCCAAATCTGCCACCTGGCGCATGCCCTCGACGATGCCCTCAATGCGGGATGGCGTTAAGCGGAGCCGGTCGATAAGCCCAGGGGCCATGCCCTTTGCCTCGGCTTTTTCGATGTCCTTTCCGTTGGCCTTAAGAATTTCCCCGCTGCCGTCCAAAATGGCCTCTGCGGCCGCAAGAAGCCCCTTATTTTTTTCTGACGTTCCCATTTTCCCAAGGAGATACGAGGCCTCCCTGGCTCTTTTTCCGATTTCCATTAACATGTGATTCCCTCTTTTCTGTGACTGCCTTCGCTGTATTGATCTGACGCGTTACAGTGCCCTCCGGCGTGATGATCTCCTGCACCCGCATATCGTGGGGTTCCTCCGGGAGCAGTTTTGTAAGCTGGAAGCCGTAAGCAATGCCGATGCGCCGGTGGAGCGGTTCTCCGGCCAGAAAGCGGTCATAATAGCCGCCGCCTTTTCCAAGCCTCTGCCCCGCCGCCGTAAACGCCAGGCCGGGGACGAGGACAGGTGCATCTTTTTCACAGGCCTTTTGGCACATCTCATTCGGCTCCAAAATTCCAAAAGCGCCTTTCACCAGGTCTTTGGGCGATGAAACGTAATAAAACGCCATGGACGCGCCCTCCACCCGCGGGAGCGCCAGCCGCTTTCCTGACGAAAGGATCCAGGAAAGAAGCTCTCCTGTCCCGGCTTCATGGCTTAATGAGGCATAGGCGTAAATGCAGCCGGCCTTTAAAAGAAGCGGGTGCGACGACGTGTTTAAAAACAGCATGTGGTCGAGCTGCTCCTTTTCCTCCGGGGAAAGGCCCTTTAACATGGCCCGCATCCGGCTCCGTATCTCGGTTTTATCCATATGCCGCGCCTCCGTATCTGCTACTGCTCTGTGCCCTTTACGTTTCCGTATTTCTTTCCCAGGTCGGTGATGGTGCCGTCCTTTTCCTTGATGGAAATGCTGTTTAAGGTACCCCGTAAGTTGGCACGGATGGCCGCGATGTATTCTTTCCTTAAGGCCGCCTGCTCTGCCTTTTCTTCTTCCGTGAGGCCGACGGCCTGGGATTTATGGTAAAGCGTGTTGATTCGGTCGATTTTTTCCTGATTCATGGTTTCTCCATTCTTTTTAGTGTATGCTCTGTATGTAGTCGATTAACTCAAACTCCGGCCGCTTGTGGGCCGTAAACAGCGTTCCGCATTGTTTACCGGCTAAAATGTCCCAGATGCATTCCACATTGTCGCCGTTTGCAATCACCATATCGGCGCCGCTGTCAGCTGCAATCCTGGCCGCATAAAGCTTTGCCGCCATCCCGCCGGTGCCCACGTCGCTTCCCGTCGTTGCCTTTCCCATGGAGAGAAGCTCGTCGGAGATTTCATCCACCTGCTCGATAAAGGCGGCATCGGGATTCCGTTTGGGATCGTCGGAGTAAAGGCCGTCGATGTCGGAAAGCAGGATTAAGAGGTCTGCCCCGATTAAGGCCGAAACGATAGCCGAAAGCCGGTCGTTGTCGCCGAACTTGATCTCGTAGGTGGCGACCGTGTCATTTTCGTTGACGATGGGCACAACCCCCAGTTTCAGGAGCTCCTCGAAGGTGTTGTGGGCGTTCTCCCTGGACACGTTGTCGACAATGGTATTTTTCGTCATCAGAACCTGGGCCGCCGTCTGGTTGTACTCGGAAAAAATCTTCTGGTACACCATCATGAGCCTGGCCTGGCCCACGGCTGCGTAAGCCTGCTTTTCGGCCACGGTTTCCGGCTTCTGGCAGCCCAAAGCCTGTCTCCCGGCCGCGATGGCGCCGGAGGAAACAAGCACCACTTCACGCCCCTCGCCGCGCAGGTCGCTGATGACGCGGATCAGCTGTTCGATCTTCATGAAGTTTAAATCTCCCGTCTCCGGATGCGTCAAAGAGGATGAACCGATTTTGATGACGATTCTCTTTTTATTTTTAAGCAGTTCTCTTGCTGTCTGATTCATAGCTGTTTTGTCCTTTCTGTCACGTCTTTTTTCGGAAGCGTTTTCGCTTAGCCGTAATCCGGCCGGAAACGCCTGATCAGTTCCTCGGCCACCTTAAGCCCGTCCATGGCCGCCGAGGTGATGCCGCCTGCATATCCGGCTCCCTCTCCGCAGGGATAAAGGCCGCGGATGCTGCTTTCCATGGCTTCGTCCCTCGGGATTTTCACGGGCGATGAGGTACGGCTCTCGATGCCGGCTAGAATCGCATCCGGCCGGTCAAAGCCGTCTACTTTCCTTCCGAACTGTTCCATGCCCTCAATAAAAGCCTCATTTAACGCCTCCGGCATCAGCTCCCTCAAATCGGAAAAGGCATAGCCGCCGCAAAACTCCGGGGCTACCTCGCCGAATTCCCGGCTGATTCTCTTTTCTTTAAAATCCCCGTAAAGCTGAACCGGAATTTTTCCGCCGCCCAGCAAAAAGGCTTTTTCCTCCAGTGACCTCTGGAACGCCACGCCGCCCAAAGGCCCGCTCTCCGGGAAGTCCTCCGGCGTCACCGAAACGATGATGGCGCTGTTTGCGTTCTCTCCGCCCCGGTCGGCGTTGCTCATGCCGTTTACCGCAAGACGTCTGTGTTCGGAGGAGGCGTTTACGACGAAGCCGCCGGGGCACATGCAGAAGGAATAGACGCCGCGGCCGCCGGAGGTTTTCGCTGTCACCTTATATGGCGCAGCCCCGAAAAGCGGCTCCTTTTCTTTCCCGTACTGGGAACGGTTGATCTGCTTTTGCGGATGCTGGACGCGGAAGCCCACGGCGAAGGCCTTCGGCTCCATGATAACGCCGCGGCGCAAAAGTGTCTCAAACAGCGGCCTTGCGCTGTGGCCTGATGCCAGAATGACATGCGGTGTTCGGATCGTTTCCCCGCCTGCCAGAATAACGCCGCGAAGTCTTCCGCCCTCGATGAGAAAATCCGAGACCTCAGCGCCGAAGCGAACCTCGCCTCCGGCATCCTGGATCCGCTTTCTTATGTTTTTCACTACCTCCCGCAGCACATCCGTCCCGATATGGGGCTTGCTGTCGTAAAGGATGGCCGGGGCGGCGCCGGCCTCAGTAAAGGTCAAAAGCACCTTGCGGTTTCTTCCATAAGTATCTTTTACGAGAGTATTTAATTTTCCGTCGGAAAACGTGCCTGCGCCGCCCTCGCCGAACTGGACGTTGGAGCGGATGTCCAGGGCGGAATCGCCGTTCTCCCAGAAGTTCCTCACCTTCTCTGCCCTCGTGTCCACGTCGTCACCCTGTTCCAGAATGAGAGGTGCAAAGCCGTTTTCCGCAAGGGAAAGGGCAGCAAACAAACCGGCCGGGCCTGCACCGATGATGACGGGACGTTCTTTTAAAGGCGTTTCCCCGCAGGCGGGATACCGGTACTCTTCTTCTGTCTCGATTTTAATATTTGCACTGGCCGCCTTTTTCACGACGGCCGCCTCTTTTTTCCCCTGCTTTAAGGCCACGTCCGCAATATAGCTGAATAACGGCTGGTCTTTTTTCCGCGCGTCGATGGAACGGCGGACAATTTTTATTTCTGCAATGGCGTCCTCCGGGACTTTTAAAAGCCTCGCCGCCTTTTTCTTTAAGGCCTCCGGCTTATGGCCGGCAGGAAGCGCCAGTTGATGAATCCGAATCATATGTAGTTATTTCCCTTTCTCTGCCGCGCTTTTTCCGGCCAGGTACCCGCTGGACCAGGCCCATTGGAGATTGTAGCCGCCGCAGATGCCGTCCACGTCTAAAATTTCCCCGGCAAAATAGAGATCCGGCACGAGCCTTGATTCCATGGTGGACGGATCGACCTCCCTTGTCTTCACGCCTCCCATGCAGACCTGCGCCTGCTCGAAAGGATTCGTCGCCGTCACGGGGATAGAAAAGCCCTTTATGAGGGAGGTAAGCGCCGAAAGCTCTCGCTTGGAAAGCTCAGAAACCTCCCTTGCCGGGCGGATCCCCGCCTGCTTTAAAAACATGGCCGCAAGCTTTTTATGGAAAATCCCGTTTAAAAAGCTTTCGCATGTTCTGCCGGCAAGATATTTCTGCTGTTCTCTTAAAAGCGCGAAAAACGCGCCTTCATCTATGGACGGGAAAAAGTCGAGGACAGCCTCGACCTTTTTCTTTTTATCGAGGGCCTCCGCCGCGAACCGGCTCACCTGGAACACCGGAATGCCGGAGATTCCGTAGTCCGTAAGCTGAAGCTCGCCGCGGTCCTCGCAGAGAAATTCCCCGTTTCCGTAAAGGCTCACCTTCGCCTCTGTCCGGACACCGGCCACGGACTTAAAAAAATCTCCGCGGCAGCGAAGCTGTACAAGCGCTGGCAGGGGCTTTTTCACCGAATGGCCGAAGGCCTTAGAAAGCTTGTAGCCGCTTCCGTCAGAGCCGGTGGCAGGCGCCGCCATGGAACCGGCCGCTAGGATTAAAAAATCCCCGGAAAATGTCCCGGAATCGGAGCGGACAAAAAAACGCGCCCCGTCTTTTTTAACCGTCAGCTCACCGCAGTCACAGATCACGCGGATCTTTAAGCTTTCTACTTCCTCTCTGAGGGCGTCTAAAACCGTCTGTGCCTGGCCGGAAGCCGGATAGACATAGCCATTTCTCTCCGTCGTTACAATGCCAAGGCGCCGGAAAAAGGCCAAGGTCTCCGGAACCGGGAAGCGCCCGATGACCTTCATCGGGAAATCCGGTTCTCCGCAGCGGTAGCAGGAAGCAGAAAGGGCCAGGTTCGTCATGTTGCAGCGCCCGTTTCCCGTCGACAGTATTTTTTTGCCGACCCGCGGCATATGCTCCAAAAGCGTGACGCGGGCGCCCCCCTTCGCAGCCGCGATGGCCGCGGTAAGGCCGGACGCCCCGCCGCCGATAATCAGTCCTTCTCTGCCCATGGCTCCCTCCTGGCGGATATCTGTGAAAAATAGCGTTGGTGCACGATGATACCGGATTGCTCCGTGCTCCGCACTCCGACGAGCACGCTTGACCCTGGTATTGTCATATGCAATAGTATATCGGGAAGGGGATGAAATTTCAAGCCTTAACTGGTGTAAGATTCCATGTAGCTGAAAATCTCGGCCATGGTGGGAAACCAGATCCCCTCCATGAGCTTTTCCTGTTCTTCGACGGGGAAGTCCACGAGAGGCATGTGGGTGAACATGTTTACGGTCACAAGATCCCGGTTGTAGACGATCAGATAGCCCTCCTCCGCCACGAGACAGTAATTTTCGGCCTCCGTTTCCGTCTCACTCTCCTTATATACAGAATCCACCTTCCCCTGATTCAGCACCAGATTGTACTCCGCCGGACGGCTTTCTGCCTCCGAGCCGGCAAAAACCGGCCTGTCCACGGATTCCGTCATCTGAACCTCCATGGCCTCGCGGGATTCCTCTTCCCGCCCCGTCACGTAGAAAAGTCCCACAAGGCAGGCCGAGGTCAGGCAGAAAAAGAAAAGAAAGCAGGATACATACTTTTTCATCGGATTTTCCTCCTTTGCCGTTAGTATCTGCTTTCTTTTTGAAATTTAAACATATTTTCCCGTTTTTCTTCGGAAAGCGGCTATTTGCCGTAGATTTCCGCCTTGTTGTATTTGTCGGTCTGGATGATGCAGACCCAGGTCTTTCCCTTGTTTAAGGTGATCTCCTCTCCGTCCATGTCGTAGTAATGGGTGACGCCGAACTCCCCGTCCTTCTCCCAGGTGATCTTTTCGTACTTGCCGTTGGTGAAAAAACGTCCCTCATGCCCTGTATGGACATTGATGTTTAAGTACGGCGTCGTCGCATAATAGCCATATTCCACATATTGAAAGATCACGTTCTTTACGGCAATCTGCCCTTCGTTCCCCTCGTGGGGGCCGCCGTACTGGTACCGGTAATAGAGGCCGTCTTCCTCGTTGTACTCGAACCAGGGCTTGTTTAACGGGTAGCCGGGCACGATCTTATAGGCGTCCTCGCCGTCCTCAAGCTTCACCTGCTCATCGCCCCTGGCAAACTTGTAATGGCCCTCGTAATCCTCGGAATAGTCTGTGGAAAAGCCCATCTTTTCGATGGAGGCCGCAAGCCGTTCACCGCTCGTGTAGGCGTTGTGGGGCGCCTTTTTATCGGAGCTCCTGTAATATGCCGTGGTACCGATGCCGTCAACGCCGTTGATATGGTCGACATTTTTTAAATAGGGCACCGCGAAATTGCTCTGGCCGTAATGGGCGTAGATTGCATCAAATTCCTTTGCGAAATATGTATAATAGGTTCGGCAGCTCCGCACGGAGCCGATGCGCTCCAGATCGTCATAATCCTCAAAAATCGCCATGTAGCGGTTCATATCGCCCTCCACCGGCGCTTCATAGACAACGTCTGCGCGGTTGATACCATACTGGGGAAGCGACTGCTTGTCGTTGCTCATCATCACAGCCACGGGGCGCCGGTTGGCTTTCTCAACATCCACCATCTCGCCCGTCAGGTAGCTTCGGATTTTTCCATCCACCTCAATGCGCAAGACCGGTTCCGTCTCAGTCTCCGGTTCCGTTTCCAGCACGACGGTCGGAGCCGTCTCCGTTTCCGGTGCCTCGGTTTCGGACGGTGCCTCCGTCACGGAAACCTGTTCATACTTTTTCTGGCAGCCGCCCAAAACGCCTGCGGACACCAGAAACAGTGCCAAAAGAAAAACCTGCCTGCGCTTTTTTCTCATCTTCTGTAACCCCTCCGTTCCAGGATCTCCCGCTGCTTGTCTTCCATCACAAGCCGCTCGTCCTCCTCCATATGGTCGTACCCGCTCAAATGCAGCATACTGTGGGCCGTAAGGAACGCCAGTTCCCTTGTCTCGGAATGGCCGTATTTTTCAGCCTGCTCCGTGACCTTTTCCACGGAAATTACGATATCCCCGAGCATCAGCTCTCCCGTATCGGGATTAAAATACTCCTCCGGCGTCTCCTCTAATTTAGAAAAGTCCCCCGGCGTCTCAAAATCACACATGGGAAACGACAAAACATCCGTCGGGGCGTCGATTCCGCGTGTCTCCTGATTGATTTCCCGGATCCCCTCGTTGTCCGTAAGCAGCACGTTGATCTCCGCATCATAAGGGCATTCCACATAATCCAGAGCTTCCTCGGCCACCTCTTTTATGATGGTTTCATAAGGCAGGTCAAGCTTCTTTTCTGCCTCGTACTCAATCGTTACCGTCATGACGTCCCTCCTTCTTTGCGGGCCGCTTTGTCTCGGCGTGCTCTCCCCTTGCAGGCCGCTTCCCGCGGGCCTCGTATTCATCATATGCCTTTACAATCTTCTGTACCAGCGGATGACGCACCACATCGTCGCTGGTAAAATAGCAGATGCCGATGTCGTCGATGTTCTTTAAAATCTTAAGGGCCGTATCCAGGCCGGACACCGTTCCGTAGGGCAGGTCCTTCTGGGACTGGTCGCCGGTGATGATGACCTTGGAGCCGAAGCCGATCCTTGTAAGGAACATTTTCATCTGCGCCTGGGTCGTGTTCTGGGCCTCATCCAGAATAATGAACGCATTGTCCAGGGTGCGGCCGCGCATGTAGGCGAGCGGCGCTACCTCAATGAGCCCCTTTTCTGCGTTGTGCATGTAGCTGTCTGCGCCCATAATCTGATAGAGGGCGTCGTAGAGGGGCCGCAGGTACGGGTCAATCTTGCTCTGAAGGTCGCCGGGCAGGAAGCCAAGCTTTTCTCCGGCTTCAATGGCGGGACGTGTTAAGATAATCCGGCCGACCTCGCCGTTTTTAAAGGCCTGGATCGCCATGGACATGCCCAGGTACGTCTTTCCCGTACCGGCAGGACCGACGCCGAAGACAATCATCTTCTTTCTGATCAAGTCCACGTACTGCTTCTGGCCCAGGGTTTTCGGCTTCACCGGCTTTCCGTTTATGGTATGGCAGATGATGTCCCGGTCGATTTCCAGAAGCTTGTCGTCCTGGCCGTCAAAGGAAAGGGCCAGGGCGTAATCCACGTTCTGTTCCCCGATCTCTTCGCCCCGCTTGGAAAGCTCGATCAGGGTGGAAAAAACGCTCTTCGCCTTTTTTACCGCGTGGTCGGGGCCGATGACCTTAATCTCCCCGTCCCTGGCGATCATGGATACGTGAAGCGTCCGCTCGATCTTTTTTAAGTAAACATCAAATTGTCCGCAGACCTTCCGCTCATGCTCGGCCGGAATGTCTATAATCGTTTCAATTACGCTCATGAAATGTCTGATTCTCCTCACTGTTCTCGATGGGGGACGCCTCTGCAATGTCCTCCACCACGGTCATGACGCCGGAAATCCGGATCCCGGAGCCATCTGTCTCTATTTTATCATCATTCCCAAGGATTTGTATAGCTTTTTCTGACAGATTTTCCATATATTCCTGTTCAAGCCGGCCGGCAGCCGCCTGTATTTCCGCTTCGGTGTAGGCGCGCTCGTAGGGGACGTATTCGTTTGCCGTGATGACGGCGCCGTAAACAGGCAGATAAAAGTTCTCAAAAAGCCTAAGCTGGCGCTGTTCCATGACAAATTCCCAGCTTCCGCCGTCCCTGTCCGGCATGAGGAAATAAAAGGAATGGCCGAATGCCTCAAGGAAAATCCCTTTCCGCACCTTCCCGGTTTTTGCCCGCACCTCATACGTCCTCGGAAGCGTTTTTTCATAGGCATACGCCGTCTCGGCATAGATTTCCGCGTCGGCATGCACCTGCCTGGCGTTCACGAGCGTCATGGAATCGTCATAGATCGGCACCGTGCCCTCCACGAGGACGGTTCCTGCCGTCACCGGATCTCCGGCCTTTACCTTGCAGATCCCGCTCCGCGTGACGGTTTTTACGACGGTTCCGTCCCTTTTCGCCACCAGGTCGCACGGCGTTTTATCCGGAAACTCCGGTGTCAGGACGGCTTCATTTTCTTTTACATGGACAATGAGCCGCGTGCCGCGAAGCTCCGCCGAGACCCAGGAAATCTCAGGAAAAGCGCCGCGGAGCCCGCTTTCCAGTTCTTCGCAGGAGATATCGGACTTTTTCATGCCGCAGGCCACCGGCAGCGTCTCCATGTAATGAAGCAGCATCTCATCGGTAAATCTTCGGTTTCCCTCAAAGGAAATGTCCCAGATAAAACGGGAAAGCCAGAAAAGCAGAAGGAAAAAAGTCAGCAGGCCGGCCGCAAACAGCTTCCGCCTCCTGTTCCTGTGAAAAAAGAAGGGAAGGCCGAATTTGGAAACAATGGAGAGCCTTGTCCCGGTCTTTCTTGCCACCGGCTTCATCTTCTTAAAGTCAGAGACCTTTGTCCAGAAGGTGACGGCCTTCGTCTCGTGATCTTCAGAGATTTCGCAGACAGAAAGCTCCCTCTGGGCCGCGATGTTGAAAAAGCGTTCCCTGTCGTACCCGTCAATCCCGGCGCGGACGCCGCCGCAGAAAAAGAAACGATGATGCAGTGCCAATGGCCTTCTCCTTTACTCAAACGTGATGGTTTCGATTTTCCCTGTGATCTCCATTTCATCTTTGTCATAGTACCGGATGGAAAGCCGGCTCCCGCTTACGGAGAGCCGGTAGGCCTTCGCCTGAATCCGGATGTTCGTGTCCGTATAAAAAAGGATGCCCCTGTAATTTTCGATCCGGACCGCGGAACGGCCGATGAAGGTCAGGAGGCTTTCGCCCTTTACCACATCCTCCGGAAGACGCAGGGCGTCTGAAAGAAAGTTCCGGTCTGTTTTCTTCTTTTTCAAGGCAGTGCCCCTGCTCCGATTCCTTTATGGAAATATATGTGAAGGCGGGCAGAAAAATTCAGGCCCATGGAAGGGAGGTGCTTCAGAAAGGAGTTTAAGGAACCGGGACGGCACGATGCCGCTTTCCGGGCTTACATACGCAAAAAGGCGAGCCACCGGCAACTTCGCCGGCGGTCCGCCTCCTCTTTTGATTAGTTATATTTGCGTTTTCTTGCTGCTTCGGACTTTTTCTTACGTCTTACGCTTGGCTTCTCATAATGCTCTCTTTTACGAATTTCCTGCTGAATACCAGCCTTCGCGCAGTTTCTTTTGAATCTGCGTAAAGCACTGTCCAAGCTCTCGTTATCTTTAACAATTACGTTCGACATCGCTCACACCTAACCTCCCTCCAGTTGTGAATTGTGCATTTATACAACTGTGTGGGTATTTTTCGCACTGGTATGATTATAGCATAAATTACACATTCGTCAACACATTTTTTATGGAAAAGTAAATTTTTTAGCCTTTTACCTGTTCCGCGACAACTTCCGCCGCTTTGGAGAGGGCAGATTCGACACCGTCCGGGTTCTTTCCGCCGGCCTGGGCCATGTTCGGCCGTCCGCCGCCGCCGCCGCCCACCAGGCCTGCAATGGCCTTAATGAGGTTTCCGGCATGGGCGCCCATCTTCTGCGCGCCGTCGGTGGCCGTCGCCATCAGGTTCACCTTTCCGTCTGTCACGGAGGCGATCACGATGACGCCTTCGCCAAGTTTTTCCTTGAGCTGGTCGCCAAGGTTTCTCAGGCCGTTCATGTCAACGCCGTCCGCGCGGACAGCCAAAAGCTTCACGCCGTTTACGTCCTTCACCTGATCCATGACGTCGCCCATGGATTCCTTTGCCAGGCGGCTCTTTAATTTCTCATTCTCAGAGTGGAGGGCCTTTAATTCCTCCAGCATGGACTCAATCTTCGCCTTTAAGTCAGACGGCGCAGCCTTTGCGGCAGCCGCAGCCTCGTGGAGCTCTTTTTCCACCTGCTCATAGTGGCGGATCAGCCCGTCGGAGGTCAGCGCCTCGATACGTCTCACGCCGGCAGCGATGCCTGCCTCGGAAATAATCTTAAAGGAGCCGATGGAAAGGGTGTTGTCCACGTGGGTTCCGCCGCAGAGCTCTGTGGAGAAGTCGCCCATACGCACCACGCGCACCTCGTCGCCGTACTTTTCGCCGAACAGCGCCATGGCGCCGGTCTTCTTTGCGTCCTCCAGGCTCATGATATCCGTCTTTACGGGAAGCGCGGCGCGGATCTCCTCGTTTACCATGTCCTCCACCTTCTTAAGCTCTTCCTTCGTCATGGCAGAGAAATGGGTGAAGTCGAAACGCAGCCTGTCTTTTGCCACAAGGGAACCGGCCTGCTCTACGTGGCTTCCGAGGACAGTGCGGAGCGCCTTGTGAAGCAGGTGGGTCGCGCTGTGGTTCCTCGCCGTCAGGGCGCGGTTCTCTTCGTCCACCTTTAAGGTGACGGTCTCTCCCGTCCGCAGCATGCCGCTTACCATATGGCCCACGTGGCCCACTTTGCCGCCCTGGAGCTTGATCGTGTCTTCCACGAGGAATTTTCCGTTCTCCGACTCGATCACGCCGGTATCGGCCTGCTGGCCGCCCATGGTGGCATAAAACGGCGTCTCATTTACAAGGATCGTCCCGACCTCGCCGTCGGTCAGGGCCTCGACGATGGCGTCCTCCGTCGTCAAGACGGAGATCTGGGACTGATGGATCAGGCGGTCGTAGCCGACAAATTCCGTTGTGACGGACGCGTCGATGGACTGGTAAACCGTCACGTCAGCGCCCATATAGTTTGTCGTCTTTCTGGCTTTTCTGGCTTTCTCCTTCTGCTCCTTCATGCAGGAAAGGAAGCCTTCCTCGTCTACGGAAAAGCCCTTTTCCTCCAGGATCTCCTTCGTGAGATCAAGCGGGAAGCCGTAGGTATCGTAAAGCTTGAAGGCGTCCGTGCCGGGAAGCGACGAAAGCCCGTTTTTCTTTATGTCCTCTTCCATGTCGGAAAGGATGGCAAGACCCTGGTCGATGGTCTTGTTGAACTTGTCCTCCTCCTCGGTCAGCACCTTGGAGATCATGGCCTTCTTTTCCTCCAACTCCGGATAGCCGTCTTTGGAGAGGGCGATGACCGTATCGGCCAGATTTGCCAGGAATTTCCCTTCGATTCCAAGCTTTCTTCCGTGACGGGCCGCACGGCGCAGAAGGCGCCTTAACACATAGCCGCGTCCCTCGTTGGACGGCATGATGCCGTCGGAAATCATGAAGGTGCAGGACTTGATGTGGTCGGTCACAATCCGCAGGGAAATATCGGTCTCATGGTCTTTCTGGTATTCCTTTCCGGCCAGGGCGCATACCCGGTCGAGAAGGGCTTTGTTGGTGTCGATGGTGAACAGGGAGTCCACATCCTGAACGACGACGGCAAGACGCTCAAGACCCATGCCCGTGTCGATGTTTTTCTGCTTTAATTCGGTGTAGTTTCCGTGGCCGTCGTTTTCAAACTGGGTGAAGACGTTGTTCCAGACCTCAATATAGCGGTCGCAGTCGCAGCCGACGGTGCAGGTCGGCTTTCCGCAGCCGTATTTCTCGCCGCGGTCATAGTAAATCTCGGAACATGGGCCGCAGGGGCCTGCGCCGTGCTCCCAGAAATTGTCTTCCTTGCCGAAACGGAAAATCCGCTCCTTCGGGATGCCGATCTCCTCGTTCCAGATTTTAAAGGCTTCCTCGTCATCCAGATAGATGGACGGGTAGAGCCTGTCTGCCTCAAGGCCTACGACTTCTGTCAAAAACTCCCATGACCAGTGGATCGCCTCGGTCTTAAAGTAGTCGCCGAAGGAGAAGTTTCCGAGCATCTCGAAAAACGTGCCGTGGCGGGCCGTCTTTCCGATGTTATCGATATCGCCGGTGCGGATGCACTTCTGGCACGTGCAGACGCGGCGCCTCGGCGGGATCTCCTGTCCGGTAAAGTACGGCTTTAAAGGCGCCATACCGGAATTGATTAAAAGCAAGCTGTTATCGTTATGCGGAACCAATGAGAAGCTCTTCATCGCAAGATGTCCCTTGCTCTCAAAAAATTCCAGAAACATTCTCCTCAGTTCATTTACACCATATTTCTGCATGGTATTTCTGCCTCCTGGTTACTGTTTATCTTTTTTTGCCCTGTATTTTTTTCCGAGAAGGATTCCCGCCAGCGCAATCGCGGCGTAAATTAGAAACTCCCCGGCTGTCTGTATGAGTGAAACAAAAAACGCGGCCATCGTATGCCTCCTTTTCCATGTGCGTCCCATAAAGACGGGTATTGGCTCACTTTCGCTCGGGCCTGCCGTGGACTGCGTCCACGGCCGAATTCGCCGTTCGCCAAGAGGGAGCGAGTCCCTCCCGGCTCACTTTCGCTCGAGTTTGCCATGGACTCCGTCCACGGCCGAATTCGCCGTTCGCCGTAAGTGAGCGAGCTCCCTCCCGGCTCACTTTCGCTCGAGTTTGCCATGGACTGCGTCCACGGCATGAATTCGCCGTTCGCCAAGAGTGAGCGAGCTCCCTCTTGGCTCACTTTCGCTCATTCTATCATAATCGCAATGCGGCGGATATGCAAGAAGAAATTTCTTTGAAACGGTAAAAAAACGGAAGCAGCACGGCTTTCCCCCGCGCGGCTCCCTTCCTTTTCTTTTGTCTATTGGCTGATATCCCGGTCTAAAACGCTGGCGTAGGTGTCCACCAGTTCGTAGCAGCGTTCCTTTGTCATCTCGGATAATTCCAGGATATACGCTGTGTTCCGGTTTGTCTGGACGTTGTTTTTTCCGGCTGCCCGCTCGGCTGCGGCGTCGCGCGTCCGGATCCATTCCAGTTCCTCCTGCTTTAAGGCTTCTTTCTCAGCCTCGTCCATATTCCGGCGGATGGCAGAATAGATGGTGTTGAGCTCGTTGTCCCACAGCGTCCATTCGTACTCAGCGGCCGCCTGTGCCGAAGAGTTGGCGGCTTCCTTTGATCTCTCGATCTGTTCCGCCGTCGAATCCAGCCGTTCCCTGAAATTCTCCGATGGATTTAATGCCCCCCCGTCGGCGGCCTCCGCCATGGCTGGCGAAAATGCCGGTGCCGGCCCCGGATCCAGGGGCGATTTCACCGTCTCCGATGTCAGGGCCTCCTGCTCTGGCGTAACTTCCGACGCCTCGGTAATAACGGCCATATCCTCTGCCGCCATTTCCTCTTCCGGCGTCTCCGAAACCTTCGCTTCTGCTGCCGTCTCGGCTGCCGCAGAAAAAAGCTCCGCCTCGGACTGGCGTCCCCGCGGGCCTTCCGTGCCTGTCTCCGGCGCGCCTGCCGCCCCGGTTGCGGTACGGGCCATGGCTGACGGCTCGAAAACGACAGTTGTCTCCGCCGCAAACGTCTCAAGGGTGCCGGACGTGACAAAGCGGCGCGTCATCTTCGTAACAGAAACGCCGACAACAAGTATGCATATGATAGTAATCCAAACGCCCAACTGTCTTTTCATCCGCAGTGCCTCACCGAAAAAATCATTCACAGCATGGCGGAAACAAAAGACATGTCCCCGCCTCTGCAAATAGGATAGCACAAACGGATAAACTTGTGAACCAAAATCACGAAGAAGTAATATATTGTAAGATTATCGTAATTTTTTCCAGCTTTTGGAAGGGGTATCCCCCACTTTGCCCTCGTTTTTGCCTGTTTACAGGCCTTCGTCCTCCAAAAGGCCTGTCCCGTCGGCGGCCGAAGTGGCAAGGCGGTCGCACCGCTCGTTCTCCGGATGGCCGTTGTGCCCCCTGACCCAGAAAAAGCTCACCTGGTGGCCTTCCATAGCCGATAAAAGCCGCTTCCAGAGGTCAATGTTCTTCACCGGCCCGGTTTTCGGGCGGCTCCAGTTGTTTTTCTGCCAGCTTTCGATCCAGTGCTGGTTAAAGGCGTCCACCAGGTACCTGGAGTCGGAATAGAGATCCACCTGGCACGGTTTTGTGAGCGCCTCCAGGCCGGCAATGGCGGCCATTAACTCCATCCGGTTGTTGGTGGTGCGCTTGTAGCCTGCCGAAAGCTCTTTTTCATGCAGGACGCCTTTCGTGTCGACATACTGGAGCACGGCCCCGTAGCCTCCGGGGCCGTCCGGGTTCCCCCGGGCAGCCCCATCCGTATATAATGTCACTTTCATCCAAAAAAATCCTCTCAAATGTCCCATTTATCGCAGAGCGCGTTGATCTCTGCCGTAAATTTCTTGATGTCCTTGTTGGCGCATTCCCTGTTCTTGTGGATGACGCCGATGAGCCGCTCGCCGGCCGCGAGAAGAAGCTCAAAGATGCCGCGGTTCCTCTTCTGCTGTTCGGTCTCTTTCTTGATCGGGATTCCGACGGTCTCCTTCACCCATGCGCCGGCAGCCAGGTCGTAAACCGAGCCGGAAAACGGCGCTGCGGTGTTAAGTCCGTACTCGTCCCTTAAAGCGGCTGCAAAGCTGTCGCAGACGGCATCGTCGCCGTGGACAAGGAAGACCTGTTCCGGCTTTTTCTTATAGGCATTCACCCATTCGATTAAACCGTTTTTATCGGCATGGCCGGAGATGCCGTCCAGCCGCTCGATATGCGCCTCCACGTCGATGGTCTCGCCGAAAAGCTTCACCACCTGGGCACCGTCAATGAGGCTCCGTCCCAAGGTGCCGATGGCCTGGTAGCCGGCAAACAGGATTGTACACTCCGGCCGCCAGAGGTTGTGCTTCAAGTGGTGGCGGATCCGTCCGGCGTCGCACATGCCGGCGGCGGAAATGATGACCTTCGGCGTCATGTCGAAGTTGATGGCCTTGGACTCTTCGCTGGTGATGGAAAGCTTAAGCCCCGGGAAGGCAATGGGGTTGATGCCGCGCATCACAAGCTCCATGGCCTCGTCGTCGAAGCACTCGCTGATGTTCTCATTGAACACATGGGTGGCCTCCACGGCCAGGGGGCTGTCCACATAGACCTCAAAGCCGTCGTGGCCCGAGATCATGTGTTCTTCCTTGATTTTCCGCATGAAATACAGGATTTCCTGGGTTCTGCCGACGGCAAACGCCGGGATCACCAGGTTTCCGCCGCGATCCAAAGTCTTCTGGAGAATATCGGCCAGCTCCTCGATGTGCTCATGGGTTCTTTCATGGTACCGGTCGCCGTAGGTGCACTCCATCACCACGTAATCGGCTTCGTCAATATAAGACGGATTCTTGATGAGCGGCTTGTTCTTGTTTCCGATATCACCGGAAAAAACGATCTTTTTCTCCGTCCCGTCCTCCGAAAGCCAAACTTCGATGGAGGCAGAGCCAAGAAGATGGCCGGCGTCGGTAAACCGCAGGCGGATGCCGTCGGAAAGCTCAATTTCCTCGCCGTAGCGGCAGGGGACAAAGTGGGTCAGCACGCCTTCCGCGTCAGCCACGGTATAAAGCGGCTCCACCTCCGGCTTGCCGGCCCGCCTTGCCTTCCGGTTCTTCCATTCTGCCTCCATCTCCTGAATGTGGGCGCTGTCCTTCAACATGATATTGCAGAGGTCGCAGGTGGCCTCCGTGGCAAAAACCACGCCTTTAAAGCCCTTCGCATAGATCAGGGGGAGAAGGCCGGCGTGGTCGATGTGGGCATGGGTTAAGAGAACATAGTCCACATCGGAAAATGCAATCGGAAGCTCGACATTCTCAAATTTGTTGCTGCCCTGTTCCATGCCGTAGTCCACCAGAATATGTTTTCCGCAGGCTTCCAGATAGTGACAGCTCCCGGTTACTTCATGATCTGCTCCAATAAATGTCAGTCTCAAACGTACCCCTCCTCGCATTATACTGACTTTAGTATAACGCGTTTCAGATAATTATGCAAATCATTCCGCCGTTGCTGTCGTTGATGATTTTCTGGAGGGTGTCCTGGAGCTTTGTCTGGCAGTCCTCAGTCATCTGGGAAATCTTCGCCTGCATGCCGTCCTCGACGATCTGTTCCACGGATTTCCCGAAAATATTCGTCTCCCAGACGCCGTCGGCCGTCTCGGAGTTTTCTTTTATGTAGGCAATCAGGTCTTTAGCCTGCTGCTCATTCCCGACGATGGGCGCGATTTCCGTCTCAATATGTGCCTTGATGAGGTTGATGGACGGCGCCTGGGCATGGATTTTCACGCCGTACTTGTTGCCGTGTCGGATGAGCTGCGGCTCGTCAAGCTCAATCTCCGACTTATCCGGCATCACGATGCCGTAGCCCTTTAACCGCACCTGGCTTAAGGCGTTTTTCACCTTTTCGTATTCCTTCTGCATGCCGGAGAGGTTTGAAAGGGTGTGGATCAACGTATAGTCGTCGGCCACGGGCATGCCGGCAAATTCGCTGATGACCTGATAGTAACAGCCGTCGTCCATGGCAATCTCAGCGGCCACGCTCCCGTCGGCCATCTCCATTTTCGTGATGCGGACATCGTCAATGTTCCCGCTCTCCGGTGTCTTTACGGCTTCGTTCACATCCTTCATCTGGCTGACGTTCGATAAAATATCCTTGGCGGTGCGGATGGCCTCGGCCTTAAAGGGATGACTCTCCGGCAGAATCTCCATCCAGCGGGGAATGGAAAAGTCGATTTCCGTCACCGGGAACTCTTTTAAGATCTGGGCCAGGATCACCTCGATGTCCTCTTTTTTTAACTGCTCGCAGTTGACCGGAAGCACCGACGCGCCGTAGGCCTTTTCCATCTTTGCGGCCAGTTCCTTTGTCTCCTCGGAAAGAGGTCTCTGGGAGTTTAAAAGGACGAGAAACGGTTTCCCGATTTCCTTTAATTCGTTTACGGTTCGCTGTTCCGATTCGAGGTAGTCGTTTCTTAAAAGCTCCCCGAAGCTCCCGTCCGTCGTCACGGCGAGGCCGATGGTGGAGTGATCGCGGATGACCTTCCTGGTGCCCACTTCCGCCGCCTCCGTAAAGGGGATTTCCTCCTCATACCACGGGGTTTTCACGAGCCGCTCCGCCCCGTTCTCCTCATGGCCGGCCGCTCCGTTCACCATGAAGCCGACGCAGTCGATTAAGCGCACCCTGGCCTCGATGCCGTCCTCTAAGGAAATTTTTGCCGCCTCCTTCGGGATGAACTTCGGCTCCGTCGTCATGATGGTCTTCCCGGCCGCGCTCTGGGGCAGTTCGTCTCTCGTCTGGGCCTTCTGGTGTTCGTCGGTGATCTGCGGCATGACGAGAAGCTCCATGAACCGCTTGATGAACGTGGATTTTCCCGTCCGTACCGGGCCCACCACGCCGATGTAGATTTCACCGCCGGTTCTGGCCTCGATATCTCTGTATATGTCCATAAAAATACCCCCTTGATATACTGCTAAAGTATATGCAGGGGGCATGAAATTATGACGTATGGGACTTACTCCTCCCAGGGAAGGTCGCTGTTTTCAATCCGCTTGTCACGAAGCATCAGCTCGCTCACCGCCTCGCTTGCCGGCATCCCCTCAAAGAGAACCCGGTTCACCTGCTCAACAATGGGCATCGGCACCTCATATTTCTTCGCAAGGGCCATAGCCGCCTTTGCCGAGTAGACGCCTTCCACCACCATCTGAACTTCCTTCATGGCCTCTTCCATGGAATATCCCTTTCCAATTAAAATTCCGGCCCGGCGGTTTCTGCTGTGCATGCTGGCGCAGGTGACAATCAGATCCCCGATGCCGGAAAGACCGGCAAAGGTCTGATATTTGCCGCCCATGGCCATGCCGAGACGGGCAATCTCCGCCATGCCGCGGGTGATTAAGGCCGCCTTCGTGTTGTCTCCGTAGCCGAGTCCGTCGGCGATGCCGGCCGCCAGTGCCACCACATTTTTCAATGCGGCGCCGATCTCGATGCCAAGCATGTCAGGGCTCGTGTAGACGCGGAAAACGGGGCTCATGAAGACCGACTGGATGTACTCTGCCACTGCTTTTTTATGGGCGCCCGCCACGCAGGTCGTCGGAAGGCCGCGGCTCACCTCTTCGGCGTGGCTCGGGCCGGAAAGGGCCGCCACCTGAGCGGTCGGAAGCTCCTCTTCAATAATCTGAGACATGGTAAAAAGCGTGGACTCCTCGATGCCCTTTGCCACGTCCACGATAATCTGGCCGTCATGAAGGTACGGCTTCATGCGCTTTGCGGTACTCCGCACAAAAACCGACGGCACGGCCATGACAAGGAGGTCTTTTCCTTCCATGGCTTCCTTTAAATCCTTTGTGAGCCGGAGCGATTCCGGAAGCGTCACCTCCGGCAGATTTTTATGTTTTCGGGTCGCCGCCATCTCGTCAATTTCCTCCGGGATGGCCGACCAGATTGTCACCTCATGGCCGTTATTATGAAGTAAAATGGAGATTGCCGTTCCCCAGGTTCCGGAGCCGATGATTCCGATTTTTTCCATCTGCCGATAACCCCTTTCCAGTTGTTATTTTTTATTCCCCCACAGCTTGTTTTCCGTCCCGGAAAGAAGCCGCTTGATATTTGCCCGGTGGCGCCAGATGGCCATCAGGGTCACAAAGGCCGCCACGCAGAAAAACTCCGTCATGTTCTCCGGGGCTACCTGATAGCTGCCGCCAAGGCCGTAGAAAATAATCTGAGCCAGGAAGGCAACCACCACCAGGATGGAACCCAGGGAGACGTACCGCGTCAGGATGACTGACGCCAGGAAAATCACGGCGCAGACGAGCGTAATCCGCCAGTCCATAGCGACCAGGATCCCGGCCGTGGAGGCGATTCCCTTGCCGCCCTTAAAATGCAGGTAGCATGGGAAATTGTGGCCTAAAATCACGCCGACGCCGGCATAGAGCACATACATGTCGAGGCTTGGATTTCCCTTAAATAAAATCCGCACCAAAAGGCAGGCGAACACGGTCTTAAAAAAATCACCGAGGAATACGATCAGGCCGGCCTTTTTCCCCAGCACGCGCAGGGCATTTGTGGTACCGGCGTTGCCGCTCCCGTAGTTTCGTATGTCAATTTTATGAAGCTTTCCGTAAAGATACCCGGTCTGGAACAGGCCGAATACATAGCCGATGGCAAGGCACAGGATTCGTAACATGGCTTATTCTTTCTCCTTCCGCTCGCGGATGATGAATTTTAACGGCGTCCCGCGGAAACCGAAGGCCTCGCGGATCTTGTTCTCCAGGTACCGGACGTAGGAGAAATGCATCAGCTCCTTGTCGTTTACGAACACGACAAAGGTCGGCGGCTTCACGGCCACCTGGGTCGCATAGTAGATTTTCAGGCGTTTTCCCTTGTCTGACGGCGGCTGCTGGAGCGCCACGGCCTCGGAGACAATCTCGTTTAAGACGCCGGTGGCGATCCGCTGGTTCTGGTTTTCCCGGATCACGTCGATCAGGTCGAAAAGCTTCACAAGGCGCTGTCCCGTCAGGGCCGAGATGAAAATGTACTCGGCATACGGCATGAAGGACAGCACTTCCTTTAATTTTCTCGTGTACTCGTAGATCGTCTTGTCGTTCTTTTCGATGGCGTCCCACTTGTTGACGACGACGATGATGCCTTTCCCGCGCTCATGGGCGATGCCGGCGATCTTGGCGTCCTGTTCGGTGACGCCTTCTTTCGCGTCAATGACGATTAAGACAATGTCGGCCCGCTCCACGGCCGTCACGGTGCGGATAATGCTGTACCGCTCGATGTCTTCTTTGATTTTATTTTTCCGGCGGAGTCCGGCCGTGTCGATGAACACGTATTCCGTGCCGTTGTGGGTGATTTCCGTGTCCACGGCGTCGCGAGTCGTACCGGCCACGTCGGAGACGATGACGCGGTTTTCGCCGAGAAGCCTGTTGACAATCGACGATTTCCCCACATTGGGCTTTCCGACGATGGCCACCCGCGGTCTTTCATCTTCCTCGTCGCCGTACTGATCCTGGTTAAAGTGCTTTGTCACCTCGTCGAGAAGGTCGCCGAGACCGAGTCTCGAGGCAGACGAAATCGGCATCGGGTCTCCGATGCCCAGGTTATAGAATTCATAGACGTCGTTTCCGAATTTCGCAAAGCTGTCCACCTTGTTGACAGCTAAGATCACAGGCTTTTTCGACTTTCTTAACATCTCCGCCACCTTGGAATCGGCGTCCACAAGGCCCTGGCGCACGTCCACCAGGAAAATAATCACGTCGGCCGTTTCGATGGCGATCTGGGCCTGCTCCCGCATCTGGGATAAAATCACGTCCCTGGAATCCGGCTCGATTCCGCCGGTGTCGATGAGCGTGAAGGAATAATCTAACCACGTACAGTCGGCATAGATCCGGTCACGCGTGACGCCGGGCGTATCTTTTACAATGGAAATCGCACTGCCGGCCAGGACGTTGAAAAGCGTGGATTTTCCCACGTTGGGCCTGCCGACGATGGCAACTACCGGTTTACTCATATTGATCTCCTCACTTTATCTAAACTTCGGCTTCCCCGTCGTAAACCTCGGAGAAATCCTTCATGGAAAGCTCGTAAGCGCCGTGCTCTGCCGTCTGCTCTGCGGCCGCGTCACGGCTCAAAACTGCCTCCAGCAAATCGTATCCGCTTGATTTTACTATATTTATGGGAATCTGTAAAGCGGCTTCTGCCTCTTCCTTCGTCACGTCGTCGAGAAAAATTTCCTCGCCGTTTTTAAACATGCAGGCGGGAAGGAGAAGGCGTGAACCAAGGTTTTTCCCTTTTAGCTGTGCAATCAGGTCCTGGCCTGTAATAAGCCCGGCCACTGTGATTTTCTCCCCGAAAAAGTCATTTCGGATCGGGTAAACATGGACATTCCGGCCGTGATAGACGGTTTTCATATCTTCCATCAGCCGGCAGAGATACGGGTACGGAAGATATCCCGTGGCGATGGAAAGCTCCTCTTCTTTTCCGTCGTCCTCCTTCCCGTCCAGGGCGTCTTTAAATTCCTCATAAAGGAGCCGCAGCATGCCGACGCCGTTTTCTAACTGGATATAGCCGTCGTAGCGGCTCTCCTCCGGCATCTCCCGCTCCGCTAAAATGTACCACTCGTCACTGGCATGGATGAAATGGATGCCGTATTCCGCATACATCTTTTTCTGCCAGCCCTCGATTAAGTCGATAACCTGGCAGGCGTCCTCCTTCGTAAACGGCTCCAGGGGATACAGTCCGTCCCGGAATTTGGAAAGGCCGACCGGCACCACGGAGACACTCTGCATATAAGGCGCATAGTGGGAAAGCCGTTCGATGGAGTATTCCAGCTCCTTTCCGTCGTTGACGCCCTTACAGAGAACGATCTGCCCGTTCATCTCGGTTCCGGCCTCGTAAAGCCTGTCCATCTTTTTTAAAGCTTCGCCGGCAAACCGGTTCGTCAGCATCTTGCAGCGAAGCTCCGGGTTCATGGTCTGGACAGAAATGTTGATGGGCGATAAGTGGAAACGGATGATCCGGTCGATGTCCTTGTCGCTCATATTCGTCAGCGTGATGTAATTTCCCTGAAGGAAGGACAGGCGGGAATCGTCGTCCTTAAAGTACAGGGTATCCCGCATGCCAGACGGCATCTGGTCGATGAAGCAGAAGATACATTTGTTCCGGCAGGAGCGGTACTCGCTCATGAGGCCGTTTTCAAAGGTGAGCCCCAGATCCTCTCCGCCGCTGTCAATTTCAAGCTCCCACTCTTCCCCATCCTGCTTTCTCACGAGAAGCGTGAATTCCTCGCTCTGGGTCATGTATTCATAGTCAAAAATGTCTTCGATTTCGTTCCCGTCTATGGTAAGAAGAAGATCGCCGGGCTCCAGCTCCAGCTCTTCCCCGATGGAGCCTGGCGCCACGGCCGTGATCTTATGGCCGGTATATTTCAATGGTTTTTTCCCTCTCTTTTCGTTGTCTTTCTGTACATACTATACCAATCCGGCCCGGTTTTGTAAAGAATCCATGGCCTTTTTCCGAAAAAGCCCGGCGGCTATTGACGAAAAGAAGCGAAAAATGGTATAAAAGAATAGAAAATAAAACAGCCAGAAGAGCGGAGGAATCTTTTTCATGTCAAATCAGTATGTGTTCAATGACCGTCTCCCCATTGCACCGTTGAAAATCGCAGCCCTGGAAAGCTGCCGTGACCTGGCAGAAAAGGTAAACGGGCATATTGTGAATTTCCGAAGAAATGATACGGAGGAGCTCAAAAGAAGGCAGCAGAATCTTCAGTACCGCGGCTATGACGTGGATTCATATCTTTTAAACTGCGAGTGCCCGAGATTCGGAAGCGGCGAAGCCAAGGGTGTCATTAAGGAATCGGTCCGCGGCGCAGACGTGTTCGTGATGGTGGATGTGACAAACTACTCCCTGACCTATAAGATGGCAGGCTATGTAAACCACATGTCCCCGGATGACCATTACCAGGATCTTAAGAGAATCATCGGCGCCTGCGCTTCCACCGCGCACAGGATCAATGTCATCATGCCGTTCCTCTACGAGAGCCGCCAGCATAAGCGCACCCACAGAGAGTCCTTGGACTGTGCCATGGCGCTTGAGGAGCTGGTACATATGGGCGTCTCCAACATCACCACTTTCGATGCCCATGACCCGCGGGTACAGAATTCAATCCCGCTTTCCGGCCTCGACAACTTCATGCCCACCTACCAGTTTGTAAAAGCACTGTTCAACCATGATCACAGCTTAAAGATTGATAAGGATCACCTGATGGTCATCAGCCCCGACGAGGGTGCCATGAACCGCGCCGTCTACCTGGCAAACAACCTGGGCGTCGACATGGGTATGTTCTATAAGAGAAGGGACTATTCCAGAGTCATTAACGGAAGGAACCCCATCGTGGCCCATGAGTTTTTGGGAAGCTCCGTAGAAGGAAAGACCGTTATCATCGTCGACGACATGATTTCCTCCGGCGAAAGCATGCTGGATACGGCCAGGGCCTTAAAGGAGCGGAAGGCAGCAAAGGTTGTCGTCTGCTGTACCTTCGGCCTGTTCACCAGCGGCTTTGATAAGTTTGACGAGTTCTACGAAAAGGGCTATATCGACAGCGTCGTCACCACCAACTTAAACTACCGGGCGCCGGAGCTGTTTACGAAGGAATGGTACGTGGAGGCCGATGTGAGCAAGTACATTGCGGCGATCATCAACTCCTTAAACCATGACGCCTCCATCAGCAATACCCTGTCGCCGACGGAGAAGATTCAGAAGCTGATTCAGAAATATAATAATGGCGGGTATGATTATTATCAGAAGTTGGGGTAAGGAAGCAATGTAAGCCATACCATAAAGAGGGACGCACCTGCGAAAGGTTTCCGCGGGCGTGCCCCTCTTTTTCGTCTTTAAATTTTCAGGCAGGCAGCCAGATGGCCGCCGCCGATATCCTTTAATTTCGGCTCTTCATGGGCACATTCTTCCGTAGCCCATGGGCATCTGGTTCGGAACCGGCAGCCGGAAGGAATATGGGCTGCGCCGGGAACATCGCCCTGAAGGACAATGCGCTCTCTCTTCTTTCTTCCCGACAGAATCGGGATGGCAGAAAGAAGCGCCTGCGTATATGGATGGGCCGGATGAGAAAACAGCTCTTCGTTGTCTGCAAACTCCATGATGCGTCCAAGGTACATGACGGCCACACGGTCAGAAATGTGCTCCACCACATTGAGGGCATGGGAAATAAACAGATACGTCATGTCCCCATACTCCTCCTTTAAGTCCATGAGCAGGTTGATAATCTGGGACTGGATGGATACGTCCAGGGCCGAAACGGCTTCGTCACAGACCAGGAATTTCGGCTTCAGTGCCAGCGCCTTTGCGATAGCCACCCTCTGCCTCTGTCCGCCGGAAAACTCATGGGGATACCGAAGCCCGTAAGCTGCGTTGAGCCCCACCTGGTGCAGGAGCTCTTCTGCCCTGCCTGCCGCATCCGTCTTCGACATGCCCATCTGGACCGTCAGAAGCTCTGTCAGGGCGTTTAGAACCGTATGCCGCGGGTTTAAGGACGAATAGGGATCCTGGAATATAATCTGCAAGCTCTTTCTGAGCTGTCTTAATTCTTCTCCCTGGGCAGCCAGGACATCCTGTCCCTGGTAGTAAATATGGCCCTCGCTCGGATGGTTCAGCCGCACGATGGCGCGCCCGATGGTGGTTTTTCCGCAGCCGGACTCCCCCACAAGGCCAAGGGTCTCCCCCTTTTTCACGGAAAGGCTGACTCCGTCTACCGCCTTCACGTGGCCGACGGTTCTCTGGAGAATTCCCGTTTTGATGGGGAAATAGACCTTCAGATTTTCAATGCTTAAGATAGTATTTTCATCTTTCATTTTGATTCCCCCTCAAAAAACAGCGCACTTTCCGCCTTCCTTCTGCATACTCCGGCGGTTCCTCCCTGCTGCACCGCTCGGTAGCGTAAGGGCAGCGAGGCGCAAAACGGCAGCCGGACGGGAAACGCAGCGGATTCGGGACGGTGCCTTTTATGGATTCCAGACGGTTTCCGCGCGTTACCTTGATTCCCGGAATGGAAAGGATCAAAAGTTTCGTATAAGGATGCCATGGATCGGCAAAAACTTCTTCCATGCCGCCCTCTTCCACAATTTTTCCTGCATACATGACGGCGACACGGCTGGCAATCTGGGAAACCACGCCAAAATCATGGGTAATCAGGAGGATTGACATGTTCATATCCTTTTGGAGCTGTTTTAACAGATCCAAAATCTGAGCCTGGATTGTCACGTCAAGCGCCGTCGTCGGCTCATCGGCAATCACCATTTTCGGATTGGACGCCAGGGAAATGGCAATCATGACCCTCTGGCGCAGGCCGCCGGAAAGCTGGTGCGGGTACACCTTAAGACGCTCCTCCGGATTGGGAACGCCGGTCTTTTTTAAGATATCAATGGAACGCTTCTTCACCTCTTCTTTTGAAATCCCCGGATTGTGAAGGCGGAACACCTCTCCAAGCTGTTTGTCAATCCGGTACACAGGATTTAATGAGGTCATCGGTTCCTGAAAAATCATGGAAATCTCTGAGCCGCGAAGCTTGCGGGCCTGGTTTTTGTCAATATTCGTCACGTCGCGGCCATTTAAGATAATGGAATCCGCCTGAAGCTCAGCCGTTTCCGGAAGGAGCCGGATCAGAGAAAGGGAGGTGATGGTTTTTCCACAGCCGGACTCTCCCACTAACGCCAGGGTTTCTCCCTGTCCCACGGAAAAGGAAATTCCATCGACAGCCTTGACGACTCCCTCCGGCGTATGAAACCAGGTACGGAGATTTTTTACTTCCAGACAATTTTTATTTTCCATATGTCCACCTACTTTCTCATCTTGGGATCAAACGCGTCCCTGAGCCCGTCGCCAATCCAGTTCATTGAAAGAACCGTGATGGAGATCGCAAGCCCTGGGATTGTCGTCAGATAAGGAGCAAGCTGCAAATAATTCTTTCCCTGGCTTAACATCATGCCCCAGTCGGGAGCCGCCGCATCGGCGCCGAGCCCCAGATAGTTAAGGCTCGCCGCGGAAAGAATGGCGCTGCCCACGGCCAGTGTCCCCTGGATAATTAAGGGGCCGATGCAGTTGGGAAGGACATGACGGAAAATAACCCTGGCATTTTTAAAGCCGGCCGCCTTGGCAGACTCCACATATTCCATGTTCTTTACCGAAAGAACCTGGCCGCGGGTCAGTCTGGCAAACCTCGGCCAGCTTGTGACTGCCAGCGTAATGATAATATTTCTCTGGCTGGAACCGAGAACAGACATAATGGCAATGGCTACAATCAGGAACGGGAACGACAGCATGATATCCGTAAAACGCATCAGGATGCTTTCGATCACGCCTCCGAAATATCCGCTGTACAGACCGATGACGACGCCGATTACGGCTGCGGCCGCTGCGACGGAAAGGCCTGTTAAAAGGGAGCTGCGGCCGCCGTAAAGGAGACGGCACCAGATGTCGCGGCCAAGGTCGTCGGTGCCTAACGGGTGCTCTGCGTCGCCCGGTTCCACAAGCATATTCATCAGATCCATATCAATGACCGGATCATAATCCGTAAAAAGCGGCGCTCCAACGCAGAGAATGATGATGACGGAAAGGAGAACGAGGCCAAGGACAGCAATTTTATTTTTGCAGAACCTTCTGACAACGTCCTTCCAATAACTGGTTACAGGAAGGGAAATTTCATCTTCAAATTCAAAATCTTTTTTCTTTTCTTCTGCCATTTTCCTTCCTCCCTCCTATGATTTCTTGTCAAGGCGGATCCGCGGGTCTACCCATGCGTAGACAATATCCACCAGAAGATTGATAACCAGATAGCTGGTACAGAGAAGCAGCGTAATTCCCTGAATCATCGGATAATCTCTTTTGGAAATGGAATTAACCGCCAGACGTCCGACACCAGGCCAGGAAAAAATGGATTCCGTAACAACGGCACCGCCCAAAAGGCTTCCGATTTCCGAACCAACCACGGTAATCACCGGAATCATTGCATTTTTAAAGGCATGGCCCCAGATGACAATCTTCTCTCTTAAGCCTTTGCTTCTGGCGTAGCGGACATAATCCTGGCCCAGCACGTCTAACATGCTGGAGCGGATCATTCTCGTCTGGGTGGCCGCCATTCCAAGAGCCAGAGCAGAACCAGGCATGATAATATGCTTTAAAAATTCCCCAAGGCCGTCTGTCATGAGATCTGCCGATCCTGTGCTGGGAAGCCAGCCCAGTTTCAGTGAAAAATAGATCATTAAAACAAGGCCAAACCAGAATTTGGGGAGGGAAACTCCAATAGTAGCAAGAGCCGTAGCCAGAGAATCCCATATGCTGTTATGTTTTAAGGCCGCCAGCATTCCAAGCGGCACAGAAATGATTAACGACAGAATCATGGCGAAAGCCGCCAGGGTAAAAGTGGCCGGCATCCGCTCCATAACGCTTTCAAATACAGGCTGGTTCGTAGCGTAGGAAACGCCAAGATCTCCTCCCAGGGCATCCACGACAAAATCCTTATACCGGATTAAAAATGGTTTGTCGAGCCCCCACTCTTCCATAATAATCTGTCTCTGTTCTTCGGAAAGGCTCTGATCTTCTGTTCCGAAAATCAGTTCCACCGGGTCGCCCGGCGTAACGTAAAGCAGGGAAAAGATCAGAAAAGAAATAACCAACAGCGTTGGAATCGCCTGCAAAAGTCTTCTAACAATGTAAGTCCACATATCAACGCTCCTTTATGTAAATGCGGGCGCCTGCTGTTTTGGGCGCCCGCTGACCGCGTCTGCTGCTTCTCTTAATTTTGCCAGCTGCTTATTCTACCGTTACATTTCTTTCCGTGCTGCAGAGCGCCTGATATACAGTTGCATAATCAAAATCTTTGACGCGCGTGTTGTATCCTGTCTGGGCATATTCGTACCAGCAGGCCAGGTGGGGCGCATCTGCCGCAAACATGGCACTGGCCTCTGCAATCAGCGCGCACCTTGCGTCGTAATCCACGGTTTTCCATGCCTCATCAAGGATAGCATCCAGCTCGTCGTTTGCATAACCGCAGTTCGGTGAGAAATTGGCATCATCACTGTGCATCAGTCTCAATGGGCCGTCCAGGTTGCTGTATCCGCCAAGAACGTACATCTGCACATTGCCGTTCTTAATATCGGTCGTATGGGTTCCCCACTCAACGGTCTGTGCCGTACAGTCTACACCGATGGCCTTTAACTGGGAAGAAACGATAACTGCCATTTTCTCTCGGTTTGCATCATTGTTTCCTACCTGAATGGTAAACTGAAGCTTCTGTCCGTCTTTTGCATAAATGCCGTCAGAGCCCTTCGACCATCCAAGCTCCTCCAGTTTTGCCTGGGCTGCTGCCGGATCGTAAACGGGTGCTACTGCCTGGCAGGCATCGTTGTCATATCCGGGACGTTCCGGGGTTACGCAGGAGTAGCCGCGAATGGCAAGCTTTACGCCCGAGTCATTTCCGTAAACGGCCTGAACAGCTCCGTCCACATCAACAGCCATGGACAGTGCCTTCCTGATTTCCGGATCCTGGAAAAGTTCGTCGCGGCAGTTAAAGCCAACCCATCTTAAGGAGCCGCCGGTATCATCCATGACAAGATAATCCTTTTCCTTAACCGATGCAATTTCTGTCGGAAGGATTGCCAGTGAAATATCAATCTCTTTATTCTGAAGGGCGATGGCCGAAACCGACTTGTCTGTAATAATCCGGTACTCGATTTTATCCAGTCCGGGTTCCTGCCAGAAGTCTTCATTCTTTTCCAGAACAACTCTCGTATCTACCACATGTTCTACAAATTTGTAGGCACCGGAACCAACCGGATGTGCCTCGAAATCCCATCCCTCATCAATCGCCTTCTTCGGGATAATATAGTTCTGGTACATCTTATACTCGAAAAGGACGTCGATATCCTTCAGGAAGAATTTGATGGTGAAGTCATCCACCACCTCGATTTTGTCAATGGTATCTACCAGGTTCGTATAGCGGACGGAGCCATTATCCGGGTCAAGGTAATACTCATAAGAAAATTTGACATCGTCTGCCGTTACCTGGACTTTTTCATCACCGAACAGATCATTTCCTGTCTGCCAGTAAATATCGTCTCTCAAATGAATCGTCCATTCCTTGCCGTCCTCACTGCACTCCCAGCTTTCTGCAAGGCTCGGTGTAAATTCCGACTCTTTATTCATTTCCACCAGAGTGTGGTAGATCTGACGGATAATATAGCCATCACCGTCTGATGTTGTTCTCCATGGCACCAGCGTTGTGACAGGCATGTAAGTACCAATCGTTAAAATCTTCTCTCCGCTTGATGTCTCCGAGACAGCGGCGGCTGTCGTCTCAGCAGAGCTGCCCGCACTGGCTGTCGTTTCCGGCGCTGCCGTAGTTGCGGAAGTCTGTGAGCCTGTGCCGGAACATGCGGAAAGTCCCACTGCCGCTGCCAGGATTAAAGCTGACCACCTGATTTTCTTCTTCATAAACATCTCCTCCTTTTATATATCTTGTTTTCGGGTTTCCTGTATTTTCTGAAATTAGGTCATTTACTCTTTGGAAATTCTATTCATGCACTGCTCGGTACATGCCGGAATATGCCTAAAAAGTATTCGGTAAATTGTTTTTTAGAACCATATTATTGTGTTAAATTTTGACAAGTTTTTCTTTTGACTGATATTATAGCAAACGATTCCATGTAAATCCATTAAATTCTCGTCCATTCACTTTCTCCTATGTCGGTTTTTCTTGTTTTTTAATCTTTAGGTTGATTTTAACCAAAATATATTGTATTATCTCCATAATAATCGCCTAATTCATTCAAGGAGGACTGTTATGAAGCCAAAAATCCTGCTTATATATATTGATAAAAATGCAAAACTTGGTATTTATCCTTACTTATCTTCCTTTTTTCATTCTTATATCGACATTGACTGTCAATTATTCGATCAGATTGATCTGCAAAAGCTGCCGGAGTATCAGATGCTGCTTTTTTCGTCGGCCCTCTGCCGCAATCTGGTGTCCGAACAGGTCAGCCACCTTCCGATCCCCATGCATCAATGCAGCCGCGAATTAAATTATACATATCTGCACAAAATTCTGGAGATTCCGCCTGGGTCTGACGTCTGCATCATCAATGACGGCCAGAAAAACTGCGAGGCAATAAAAAGCAGCCTGATATCTCTTGGATTTTCCCAGTACCAATACTGCATTTATTTCCCAGGCGGGCCAGCCATCAGCCCGGAGGTTCAGTATGCGATTACCCCAGGGGAGGCCAGGCTTGCCCCTTCTACCATCAAATATATCATTGATATCGGAAACCGGAACGTAGACATCGCTACCCTCTGCCACATCATAACCACCTTTGGACTTCCAGAGACCATCCTAAACCAGGTGACGGCCAGCTTTGCAGGCTATGTTGGAAATTTCATGCGATATATGCGGACGGAGATTGGGAAGCTTACGGCACATTCCTATGACAACAGCAAATTACTGGATTATCTTGACTCCGGTATTTGTATCTCTGAGCCAGACGGCACGATTCTCCATGTAAATCCGGCTTTCTGCCGTCTCCTTTGTCTTGAGAAAACGGCACTAGTCGGCCGGCGCCTTCCGGAATTGTTTAAAGACTGGCACTATCTTCTGAGAATGGATCAGATTACAGACGGGATTCCGCTTTTAATTCAGAACGCAAACGATGAATGGGTAGATTTTTATTTTTCAAGAAGTTATACAGATTCCGCCAAAAAGACCCGTTACCTGTTTTTTGCTTCCATAAGAAAGGCAGCCCCAAGCGGGATGCCTGCTCTGGTTCAAAAAAGTCCTCCCACAAAAATGTCGGATCATGACGCAGCAATTCTGCGGATGTTTAAGAAAAGTCCCTGTTTTTCCGGCGTTGTCGATCAGTTGATCCTATTGGCTGAGGCAGAGGTTCCGCTTCTTCTCCTTGGGGAAGCCGGGCTGCTCCAGCTCCCTCTTGCCCGCTTCGTCTACGCGGCCTCCCGGCATTCCGGCGAGACCTTTACCTATATCAATGCTGCGGAAGAAGGCGAATCTCTGGACTCCTGTTTTGCAGGTACAGGAGGGGTAATTTTTATCGACCACCTGGAAGCGGCGCCGATGCAGTTCCAGCACCGTCTCTGTTCACTTTTAAAGCTTCAAACCGGAGAAAACCGGAACTTGCCCCATATCATCTGCTCCGGCTCAGAAAATCTGGACAGCCACGCGGCATCCGGGCAGTTCCTGCCAGAGCTTTTCTACCATTTCAGTGCTTTTGCGCTGAAGCTTCCAAAGCTGCGTGACATGAAAAATGAGATCCCTGATTTTTTCCGTTTCTATTTTGGATGTATGTTTCCGGGGACGGTATGCCATCCGGAGGATCTCTTCTCCGCAGAGCTGCTGCGGTTCCTGTATTCTTACAATTATCCGGGGAATTTTCAGGAGATGGAAAATCTGATTCGATATTTTTCCTGTATTTACAAAGGGAAAAAACTGTCTCTGGACAGCCTGCCTCCGTATGTACGCTATGTTTCCGACGAGAATGCCGCGGCTCTTTCGGAGTCGGAGCAGGAAATTCTTTTCCTGATTAAAGCATACCCTCACTGCGGCTGCAACCGGATCTCCGTCCTGCTCTCCGAGTCCGGCCACGCCCTCACCGCCCACCAGATCCGCTCCATCCTGACAAAGCTCTCCGACGACGGATACATCGAAATCCTGAAGACAAAACAGGGCTGCCGGATCACAGAGCTTGGGGAGTATATTCTTTCTAAGGCGGTGTTTGCATAAATTCTTATTTGACAGGTGTCCAAAGCGGCTGTATATTTCATTGACAAAGCCAAGAGATAACGCTATCATAATATAAAGATACGATAAAATTTTAACCAGATTTCCGAAAGGCACGAAAGAAAAAATTTTATCAACCGGAGCAGAAAGCCTGAATTGTTTTATCATTTAAACAATCAGGGAAAAATAGAAAGAGAGGGTGTGAAAAATGAGCAATAGAGAATACGCACATCAGTTATTGGATAGAGTGCCGGAAAGTAAAATATATTACATTATGGGAATTTTGGAAGGTGCGGCAATTCCGGAGGAAGAGCCAAACGCTGAGACTTTGGAAGCATTTGCAGAAATTGATGAAATGAAGCGGACAGGTGCAGGCCAGCATTTCAGCGGGTCGACAGAAGATCTTTTTAAGATGATCCTGGAGGATTGATGATGCTGAAAGTAAATGTTTCCGGAAAGTTCAAGAAAGACTTAAAGGTTTGTTCCAAGCGCGGCTATAACTTAAAACTGCTGGAAGACGTTGTTACGATACTCCGCATTCCGGAAAAACTGCCTCAAAAAAACCAGGATCACTACTTATCAGGAAATTACAAAGGGCGAAGAGAATGCCATATCCTGCCGGATTGGCTGTTGATTTATGAAATTTATGAAGATGAATTGTATCTTGACCGAACCGGCACACATTCCGATTTATTTAAATAATTAGAGTTTTTCTTGATTCACTTTAACACGGCCTGCCGGCATCCGCCGGCAGGCCGTATCTCATTACAGCGTATTATGTACCACATTCCCGTCGATCATCGTCATCCGGCAGAGCGTCATATTGCTTAACGGATTCCCGTCAAAAACAGCAATATCGGCATCTTTCCCGACTTCTAAGGAACCAATCCGATGGTCAAGGTTTAAGACCTCAGCCGGGTAAATCGTAAGGCCCTTTATGATGTTCTCCTCGCTCATGCCGCGTCTTGCAAGAAGGCCGGCCTGGTAGGGGAGCCACTGGGTCTCGCTGCCCGTATCGGCCGTCAGGCAGACCTTGACGCCTGCGTCCGTAAGGATTCCGGCATTCTCCAGGATCAGGTCCCAGACCTCCTGCTTCACCGGCGCCAGAAGAAGCGGCCCGACAACACAGGTGATGTGGTTCTCGGCGATCACGTCTTTGATCTTATACCCTTCCGTGGCGTGCTCCAGCGTGAAGTCCAGCCCGAATTCCTTAGCGATGCGGATGGCCGTCATGATGTCGTCCTGACGGTGGCAGTGGATCCTCACGCGCTGTTCGCCGCGCACCACACGCACAAGGGCGTCCATGACAAAATCCGGCTCCGGCGCTTTCGACGGATCCGTCTCGGCAGCCTTTAATTTGTCGGAATAGTTCTTCGCCTTAAAGAGCGTCTCACGAAGCAGAGCCGCCGTCCCCATTCTCGTCCACGGCATCCGGCTCTGCTCCAGTCCATGAAACCGCTTCGGGTTCTCGCCGAGGGCAAACTTCATGGCCTCCGTTCCCGGGATCATCATCTCCTCGGCCGTATGTCCGGCCAGCTTGATGGCAATACCCTGGCCGCCGATGATGTTGCCGGAGCCCGGCTGCGTGTAAACTGTGGTAAAACCGGCGTTTCTCACCGGCTCAATGGCCCAGTCCTCGGGATTGACGGCGTCTAACGCGCGAAGCTGCGGCGTGATGGGGCTGGAGCCCTCGTTGCCGTCCATCCTGGTGCCGGGCATGGTTCTCGGCTCACAGAAATTGCAGATATGGGTGTGGCAGTCGATGAGGCCCGGCATGATGACGCCGCCTTTGGCATCGATGACCTCGGCTCCCTCCGGGATTTCAAGCCCGGCGCCGACTGCCTTGATTTTTCCGTCCTCTACCAGAACCGTTCCGTTTTCAATGGTACCGCTCGTGACGGTGACGACTGTTCCGTTTGTTACTGCAAGCATTTGCAACTCCTCCTTCATTATAGAATTTTTTCTATATCGTAGAATTTTTTCTATGCCTTCTTATGCCCCGGAAGTCCTCTTAAAAATTCCGAAAGCCCGTCGGGAAACCGGCTCTTTTCCAGGGCACAGCCCTGGTTCCTTCCGATCATCAGATAGAAATCCTCTTTCGTCTCCAGAACCAGATAAAGCTGGCCGTAAGAGATTTCTGACGTCCCGAGGCTGCTTTTGGCCTCGAAATGATCGTCATAAAACAGATACTCGGATTTCATGCCCTGCATGGCCTTGTTGGAGGCATAAGCCTTCTTCGTCTTGTATTCGATGACAAGCCAGAAAATTGCCGGCACAAGAACCGCCAGGATCAGATAGAACGCATCCCAGGTCAGGTAAGACAGAACCGCCAGGACTGCCATCATGAAAAGGGCCACAAGGGCGATATGGTTGACACGAAGCATGACTGTCCTGGAGAACCGCCTGTATTCCCCATACCCCATTTCTGTCTCAAGCCGAAACTTTGGTTCCATGCCGGCACTCTCCTTTCTTTTTAGCCCAGGTATGCCTGGATTAAGCGCAGGGTGTTCTCCACGCCGTCTTTGTGGCTTCTCTCATAGCCGTGGGACGCATAGACACCGGGGCCGATGAGCGCATGGCGGATGTCATAGCCGGCCTTTAAGGTGGCTTCCACGTCGGAGCCGTAGAACGGATAGATGTCCACGGCATAGCCGATTCCGTTGGCTTCTGCCAGTTCCACCAGCTTTTTCACGATGTCATAGTTGTATGGGCCGCCTCTGTCCTTGGCACAGATGGATACCTCATGCTCCGTACACTGAAGGCCCTTTCCGACGCAGCCCATGTCCACGGACCATGCCTCGGTGACGCCTTCCGGAACGGATGCAGAACCGCCATGGCCCACCTCCTCAAAGATCGTGAAGTGGAGATAAATCCGGCGCTTCGGCGTCACGCCCTCGTCTTTTAAGTATTTTGCATAACCGAGAAGAATGGCGGAAGACAGCTTGTCATCCAGGAAGCGGCTCTTGATGTAGCCGGATTCCGTCACCCGCGTCCGCGGCTCGAAGCAGACATAGTCGCCCGGCATGATGCCCAGGGCCTTTACGTCTTCTTTGGAGCTTACCTTCTCGTCGATGACGACCTCCACCGAATCCCATGTCCTCTGGGTGGAGCCGTACTCCCCGTTCACATGGACGGAGGCGTTTGCAAGCTGGCAGGTGCCCTCGTAGACGCCGTTAAATTTCGTGATGATGCGGACATTTTCCGCCTCGGCGTTGTTGGCCTGCATGCCGCCGATGTTTGTGAGCTTTAAGCGGCCGTCTGCCTTGATTTCATGCACCATGGCGCCCAGGGTGTCGCAGTGGGCCTCCAAAAGCACCGCATCGTCTGCGTCCTCTCCGCCCAGGTCGGCGATGATGCCGCCCTTTCTCGTGCGGTAAGCCGAAAAGCCCAGCGCTTCAAACTCCTTTAACAGGTGCTCGCCGACTGCGCCGCCGTAGCCCGACGGGCTGTCGATGGCGATCAGTGCTTTTGCCTGTTCGACGATATAGTCGACATAATTTTTTGCATTGTTCATGCCTGTTACCCCTCTTTTCCTTTTTATGTAAGCAGGCGGCCGGGCCGTTTTTCATCCGGCCGCCCGGCTTTTACGGTTCCAGTTTGATTCCGGACAGCATCTGCGCCAGAGAATTGTTGACCGGCTCTGCGGCCTCCTTCTTCTGTTTGTTCAGATACCTTGCCACATCCTTTTTCGATACGCCGGCGCCTTCCTTTTCCCGGCGCGCTTTAAAGGCAGAAAGCTTTTCCTTGTAGCCGCAGCGGCAGACGAAAATCTGGCCGTCGCCCTTGCCTCGAAGCTCCATCTTTTTATGGCAGACCGGGCAGCGGGCGTTGGACGTCCTGGAGATGGTTTCCCGGTAGCCGCACTCCCTGTCCTGGCAGACAAGCATTTCTCTGTTTTTCCCTTTGACGAGAAGCATCCGCTTTCCGCACTGCGGGCATTTGGTGTTCGTCAGGTTTTCATGGCGGAAGGTGCCCTCGCCGCCTTTGATCTGGCCGGTCAGCTCCTCGGAATAGGCGCGGATGTCCTCCATGAAATCGGCGCGCTTTAGCTCGCCTTTTGCAATTTTTGAGAGCTTCATCTCCCACTCTGCCGTCAGCTCCGGCTTTTTTAAGTCCTCCGGCACAAGCGTAAGGAGCTGTTTTGCCTTGGAGGTCAAAAGGATATCCTTTCCTTTTTTCTCCAACAGAAAGCTGGAAAACAGCTTTTCAATGATGTCGGCGCGGGTCGCCACGGTGCCGAGGCCCCCGGTCTCCCCCAGGGTTTTCGCCATGGCCTTATCTTTCGATTCCATGTAGGCCGCGGGATTTTCCATGGCGGAAAGCAGCGTCGCCTCGTTAAAGTGGGCCGGAGGCTTCGTCTTTCCCTCGGTGACGGAAAACGCAAGGCCTGTAAGCGTATCGCCTTCCTTAAGGCTTAAAAGCGCCTGTCCCGCGCTCTCCTTCGGCGTGCCCTCTTCTTCCTCAAAGAAGTCATCTCCGCCGTCCGCCTCATAGACCGCCTTCCAGCCGGCCTCTTTGACGGCGTTTCCATGGGCGATAAATGTCTCATCCCCGATTTTCACGGTGACGGACGTCTGCTCATATTCATAAGGCGGATAGAAAACCGCCAGGAACCGGCGCACCACAAGGTCGTAAACCCGCCGTTCATCGACGGTCATATGAGAAAGCTCCACGAACTGCTCCGTCGGGATGATGGCGTGATGGTCAGACACCTTTTTATCGTCCACGAAAAACGGCTTTTCCGGGATTGGAAGCCGGATCAGCCGGCCGCCGATGGTGCGGTAGGGGCCGACGGAGCAGGCCTTCAGCCGCTCCTTTAAGGTGGGCACAATGTCGGCGCTTAAATACCTGGAATCCGTCCGCGGATACGTCAGCACCTTGTGGTTTTCATAGAGCCGCTGCATCAGATTTAAGGTTTCCTTTGCGGAATAGTCATACCGCTTGCTTGCGTCCCTCTGAAGCTCCGTCAGGTCGTAAAGAAGCGGCGGCATGGTCTTTTTCGGCGTCCGCTGCACCTTTGTCACGACGGCTTTCCCGTTTTTTACGGCCTCGCGGATGCTTTCGATCCGGCTTTTATCAAAAGAGCTTGTGCTCCTGCTCTCCTTGTCCTGCCAGGTAAATGTAAGCCCCTGATATTTTGCCTGGAGGCCGTAATAGGGCTTCGGCACGAACTGGCGGATCTGTTCCTCCCGTTTTGCGATCATGGAAAGCGTAGGCGTCTGGACGCGGCCGCAGGAGAGGCTCGCGTTGTATTTGCAGGTCAGCGCCCTGGTGGCGTTGATTCCCACCATCCAGTCGGCCTCCGCCCGGCACATGGCCGCGTCGTAAAGATTTTCATAGTCGCGGCCGTCCCTTAAGTTTTCAAAGCCCTCGCGGATGGCCTTATCCGTCACCGAGGAAATCCAGAGTCTTTTTAACGGCCTGGAATTTCCCGCCTTTTTTAAGATCAGACGCGCCACCAGCTCACCCTCTCTTCCGGCGTCAGTGGCGATGATGACCGACGAAACGTCTTTCCGGTGAAGCTGTTCCTTTACGGCATGGTACTGCTTTGCCGTCTGGCGGATGACTTCTAACTTAAAGGTCTCCGGCAGCATCGGCAGGTCTTCCAACTTCCATTCCTTATATTTTTTATCGTAATCCTCCGGGTCAGCCAGGGTCACGAGATGGCCGAGCCCCCAGGTGACGATGTATTTATCTCCCTCAAGAAAGCCGTTTCCGCTTTTCTGGCACTTTAAAACGCGGGCAATATCCCGGGCCACGGACGGCTTTTCTGCTATGACAAGCGACTTCATCGGATGCTCCTTTCTTTCCTGTTCACGGTCTATTATAATCGGAATCCGCCTCTTTCACAAGCCCTACAAATTCACCTTTTCATAGCTTTCCGAAAGATACGCCTGAAGCTTCCTGTTAAGCTCCGCGTGTTCCGGTTTTTCCAGGTTTTCATCCTCCGAAAGGAGCCGGTTCACGTCCTCGGAGACCTCCTTAAGCGTTACGGCGTCCGTATAAATATCGGCCAGCCGAAACTCCATGTCGCCGCTCTGGCGCAGCCCGAAAATGTCTCCGGGGCCGCGAAGCCGCAAGTCCTCGGAGGCGATGAAAAAGCCGTCGTTTGACTTGTTTAAGACGGCCAGCCGCTCATTCTGCGCCTTGTCGCCGGAGGCGTCCACCATGATGCAGTAGGACTGCTCCTTTCCACGGCCGACGCGCCCGCGAAGCTGGTGGAGCTGCGCCAGGCCGAACCGCTCGGCATTTTCAATCATCATGACCGTGGCGTTTGGGACGTTGACACCCACCTCGATGACCGTCGTCGAAACAAGCACTTTAATTTCCCCGGCGGCAAAGGCCTCCATGATTTTGTTTTTCTCTTTTCCCTTCATCTTTCCGTGCAGGTATTCCACCCGTATCCCCGGAAGCTTTTCCTTTAACACCTTCGTATAATCCAGGACGTTCTCCGCCTCGATCATCTCGCTCTCCTCCACCATCGGACAGATGACGTAGGCCTGGCGGCCTTTTTCCACCTCGCCGCGGATGAACCGGTAGGCGCGCTCCCGGTAGCCGGTGTCCACGACGCAGTTTTTGATGGGGAGCCGGTCGGCCGGCAGCTCGTCGATGACGGAAATATCCAGGTCGCCGTACAGGATGATGGCAAGCGTCCTCGGAATCGGTGTCGCGCTCATGACGAGCACATGGGGCATTTCCCCTTTGTTCCCCAGCATCTCCCGCTGCGCCACGCCGAACCGGTGCTGTTCGTCGGTAATCACGAGGGCCAGCCGGTCATAGACAACCTTTTCCTGGATTAGCGCATGGGTGCCGATGATGATGTCGGCCTCGTGGGAGGCGATGGCGGCGTATGCCGTCCGCTTTTCCTTTGCCGTCATGGAGCCGGTTACAAGGACGGCCGTCTTTTCGATCCCGTGGGCTTTAAAAAGCGCCGTGACCGACTCAAAATGCTGCCTTGCAAGCACCTCCGTCGGCACCATGAGGGCGCCCTGGAAGCCGTTTTCTGCGGCCGCAAGGAGAGCTAAAACGGCGATGATCGTCTTTCCGGAGCCCACGTCGCCCTGGATGAGCCGGTTCATGACGGCGCCGCTTTTTAAATCGCTCCAGACCTCGCCAAGGGTCCGCTCCTGGGCCGCTGTGAGCCGGTAGGGAAGGGAAGCTTTCAGCCCGTCTGCCATGGCGTGACGCTCCATTACATAGGCGCTTTTTACGTTCTGCCTTTTTTCCTTTAGGCGGCGCACAGCCAGAAGGAACAGGAAAAACTCGTCGTAAACAAGCCGCTTTCTGGCAAAGCGGAGCTCGGCCTCGTCCTTCGGGAAATGGATGTGCTCGATGGCAAAATTATATTCGGCCAGCTCGTGAGCCGTCCTGAGGCTTGCCGGAAGGTAGTCCCGCTCCATCTCCCGCATGGAGACGGCCTGCTCCACCGCCGAGGTGATGAGTTTATTTCCAAGGCCTTTCGTCTGGGCATAGATGGGCTGCATGCGCCCCAGGCTCTCCGCGTACACCTCCGGCTTAAACATCTGGGGCTGTTCCATGGTGAGGACGCCGTTCTTTTTTACGACGCGGCCGCGGAAAATATAGCGGCTGTCAGCCTTTAAGGTGTTTTTTAAATAGGGCATGTGGTACCAGACGAGCCGCAGCTTTCCCGTCATATCGCTTATGGAGACTGTGACGATGGAGGTGCTTCCGAAATGCCGGCCAGTGGCGCCGCTTTTTAAATAGCCGTCCACGACGCCGACTTCCCCCTCCTTTAATTCCCCGATGGCCGACGGCTTTTGGTACGTGTCATAGGCCCTCGGATAATAGTGGAGCAGATCGTCCACCGTCTTTACGCCCACCTTCAAAAACAGGCCGGCCGTCTTCTCTCCGACGCCCTTTAATATTTCTACCGGCTGTGCCTGAACCATACCGTTTCCAAAGCTCCTTTCAAAAAGGACTGCCCGGCCGCCATGTCCGGAGGCCTAGACAGTCCCTTGCTTTTCTTTATTCCACAGACATTAAATAGTAGTAGATCGGCTGGCCGCCGTCGTTTACTTCCACTTCACAGGCAGGGAATGCCTCCCGGACCCGCTCTGCAAACGCTTCGGCCTCCTCTTCCTTTACGTCCTCTCCGAAATAGATGCTGATGAGTTCGGAGTCTTCTTCTGCCAGCTTCTTTAAGGTATCCATGGCCGTTTCGTCCACGGACGTTCCCACTGCCAGCATGCCGGAATCGCCGATGCCCATGATGTCGCCCTCGTGGATCTCCATACCGTCGATGGTGGTCGTCCGGACTGCATACGTGATCTGGCCGGTGCGGACGCGCCTCATTTCTTCCGCCATGGCTTCCATGTTTTCTTCCGGCTCTGCGTCGGGAAGGAAATTGATTAAGGCAGCAATCCCCTGGGGCACAGTCCTGGACGGGACAACGAAAATCTGCTTGTCCTCCACAAGGCTCTTTGCCTGCTCGGCCGCCAGGATGATGTTTTTATTGTTCGGCAGGATGTAAATCACATCTGCGTTCACCTGGTCGATGGCATTCAACATGTCCTCGGTGCTCGGGTTCATGGTCTGGCCGCCTTCAATCAGGTAGTCGGCGCCGATGCCGCGGAAAATCTCACCAAGGCCGTCGCCGATGGAAACGGCGATGAAGCCGTATTTCTTCCTGGGCTCTTCCTTCGTCTCCTGCGGTTTTGCCTTTTCTCCGCTCAAATTCAGGCGCTCGTTATGCTCTTCCCGCATGTTGTCGATTTTCATCCTGGAAAGGGAGCCGTAGGTCAGCGCTTTTTCAAAGGCAAGGCCCGGGTGGTTGGTGTGGACATGGACTTTTACCACGTCCTCATCGGAAACCACGACGATGGAATCGCCGATGGACTCCAGATACCCTTTGAATTTCTGTTCTTCTTTTTCATCAAAGGGCTTTTCCGTATTGATGATAAATTCGGTGCAATAGCCGAATTTGATGTCGTCTGTCTCAAGCTCCGGACGCGTGGGGGCAGCTTTGGCCTGGGCGCCGGAGGAAACCTCCATATCAAAGGGGATGCCGCGGCCTAAAAGCCCGTCGAGACCGCCCTTCATCACCTGCATAAGGCCCTGTCCGCCGGAATCCACGACGCCGGCCTGCTTTAAGACCGGGAGCATTTCCGGGGTCTGGCTTAAAATATAGTCGCCCTGCTCGATGACCTTTTCCAGAAATTCGATGATGTCGTCCGTCTGTGCCGCCAGCTCCACCGACCGCTCCGCCATGCCGCGGGCCACAGTTAAAATCGTGCCTTCCTTCGGCTTCATGACGGCCTTATATGCCGTCTCGGCGCCGCGGGTGAAGGCATTTGCAAGAACCGTCACCGTGATGACGTCCGTGTCCTTGATCTCCTTTGTGAATCCGCGGAAAAGCTGTGAGAGGATGACGCCGGAGTTTCCCCTGGCCCCGCGCAGGGAGCCGGACGAGAGTGCCTTCGCAATGGACTCCGTCGTGGGATTTTCCAGGGCTGTCACCTCTTTGGCAGCCGCCATGATCGTCATCGTCATATTGGTGCCGGTGTCTCCGTCCGGAACCGGGAATACGTTCAATTCATTGATCCATTCTTTTTTTGCCTCCAGGCTTTTTGCTGCCGCCAGAACCGCAGCTTTAAGCAGCGGGGCATCTATGGATTTTAACTCCATGAATCAGTTCCTCCTTAATCTATCACTCTCACGCCTTCGACGAAGATGTTGATTTTCTCCACCGGCATTCCAGTTAATTCTTCTACTTTGTATTTTACGTTTTCAATCAGGTTGTCGGCAACCGTTAAAATGCTGACGCCGTAGGAGACGATCACGTGAAAATCAATGCTGATGGCATTGTCTTCGCTTACCGTCACGGTAATTCCATGGGTCAGGCTTTCGCGCTTTAAGAGCCTGACGAGCCCGTCCTTCATGCTGACGGCCGCCATGCCGACAATTCCGAAGCATTCCACCGCCGTCGTCCCCGCATAAAAAGCGATTACATCGGTGTCAATCTGAATCTGCCCCATTTTATTGTTAATGCATCCCTTCATATACCTGCCTCCGTTTCCGCTGAAATTGCGTTTTCGCATCTCCGTCCGAGACGGCGGATCTGTTTCTTAAGTAATAGCATGTGCAGCGGGCGTATTATCATGCCTCTTTGCAGGCATAACGTCACCGCACGCTTTGTGTTATTATAACATATTCCCCCATAAGCTGTCTATTCAATTTGGGGTTTTGTTTTGGGCGGAATATCCATCGTTTTATAAAGCAAACCATCTTTCCCATAAAAATATGAGAAAATTTGAAAATCTACTTGCAAAATTCGATCCTATCTGCTATCATACATTTGTTATGGATTTTTACTCAAGAGTCCAAAGAACTGTTAAGGAGGTGCAACCATGGCAAAATGCGCTATTTGTGAAAAAGCTGCTCACTTTGGTAATGGAGTAAGCCATTCCCATAGAAGATCCAACAGAATCTGGAACGCAAACGTGAAATCTGTAAGGGTTAAGGTAAACGGCGGAGCAAAGAAGATGTATGTATGTACATCCTGCTTAAGATCCGGTCTCGTAGAAAGAGCATAACGCCTCCGATACAGGTTTTTGCAGCAAAAGACAGAGGGTATCTGTGTTGTCAGTCAGACAAACGGATGCCCCCTTTTTTGTTTCAAAAGCCAGGACGCCCCTAACAGCAGAACAGGTTATATCCCACAATCAGGAGGCCTGCCGCAAGCAGCACCATGAGAAACGACTTGGGGATTATCAGTACCCAGATCATACCGATGCCGACGCAGAAAAGCATAAGGCCGCAAAGTCTTCTCATAATCCCTCCCGGAAGCGAATTTGCAGGCAGCGCCCCGAAGGAACAGCGGCGCAGCTACTGCAAACAAAAAGCGGTTACTACATCTTATGCCGGACGGCCGGAGGGGATGCGGCTTCTTTCTTCCCGCTATTCGTTTTCTTTCCCGAGCTCTTCCGCCATGTCCTCTGCTTTCGCCATGGCCTTCGGGGAGATGTCGTTTCCGCCCACAAAACGGTTCACCAGATCCGGCACCATGTCGATGACCTTGGTGACAGCGTCCTGATGCTTGATGTTCACGAGCCTTGTGACGCCGTTCTGGATCACCAGCACGGCACTGGGGCTCATTTTCGCGCTCATGCCGCCTCCGGCGTTGGTTTTGGCGCTCTGGGCAAAGGAGCCGGCCGCCATCCCGCAGGTGACGTCCACCAGCGGCAGGATGATGGTGTCGTCGATTTTCACGGCCTCTCCCACCACGGTTTTCGTCGTCACAAAATGATCCATCCCTTTAAACAGCGCCTCCACCGTAGATGGGAACTGATTTTCTGCCATATGTGATTCCTCCTTATCTTCTTCTCCACCGTCTTAACAGCACGCGGAAATTTTTATCGGCAAGCAGCCTGAGCCCGAGAAACAGAAGTGTCCCGAGCCGAATCCGACCCTTAAACGAGACTTCTCCCTCGAGAGCCGTTTCATCAAAAACAGGCTCTATTTCAAGGTTTTTCCCGTAAAACCCATAAAATGGGCTGATGATGCATAAAATCTGCCCCATCCGGTAGGGATCTTCAAGCCCGAACCGGATATGGCCTTCCAGCTTCTTTGGAAACAGGTGGAAAAAAATGCGCTTCCCCTGTCTTATGACCAGTTTAAAGGTTTTCTGGTTCTCCTCTTTTTCCAGGAATTCCCTTGCTTTTCCGTATTTTTTTAAAAGCTCCTCTTTCTTTTTTAACAGCCCCTGTACTGTCCCGCAGAGCCGTTTCCGGAGAGACCGCGCTTTCTCTTTTAAGCGGTTTAAAAAGCGAACGAGCCTGGATTCCTTTGGCTTTTCCGGTTCCGGCGCACCGTCTTCCTTTTTTTCTTTCTCCGCAGAGGGCTTTGGAGCCTCTATCTCAGCCGCAGGCGGCTCCTGCGTTTCTTCCTTTGGGTTTTGGGGAACCGGCTTCTGCGTCTGATCCTTTGGGGGCTCCGCCCTTTTTCCTTCCGATGGGGCCTCTCTCCCGCTCCTCAGTTCCGCGGCCTGTACGGCAAAATCGTCGTCTTCTTTTTCCCCTTTTTCCGAAATCAGCGGAAATCCAAAGAGCTTAAAGGATACAGCCATATCCCCGTCATAAGCCAGGCGGAACGACACGGCATGAAACAGCCAGGTGACGGCCGCCGTCCCTTTGATCCCGCCGTGATACGAGCCGTCTCCCTTATACCGCACCGGCACGAAAAGGACGGCCAGAAGAAAAAGAAGCAGGAGCGCCAAAACGGCAAGCAGGATAATCCCGATAATTTTTAACAGCAACAATAAAATATGGAGCATGGATTCACTCCCTGATCAGTTTTCCTTTCAGATAGCCCTGTACGTCAAAGCCTCCTGTCTTTTCATAGACCTCCGAGACGATACGCCCCGCAAGCTCTGCGGCATCCTCGAAGTCCTCGGCGATCCCTAAAATCAGAAGATCCTGTTCCTTATAATAGGGCTGCTTTAAGACGAACGCCGGATACATGTCCAGGAGGTTTTTCCCGTTGGCAGGCGGCGTTAAGACATAATACCCCGCCGCCTCTTCATGCCGGAGAGACTGGAGGATTTTATATCTGTGCTTTTTTGCCCGCTCGCCCGCGTACAGCCTTTCATACAAGCGCATATGGCTTCACCTACCGGTAATTTTTAAGAATCGTGCGCCGCAGAAGATCCAGCGCGTACATGGCGGACTGCTCTCGGATCTCGCTTCTCGTCCCGCGGAAATGGCACTCTTCCACGACCGTGTCGTTTTTCAGGCAGCATGCCACATAGACAAGCCCCACCGGTTTTTCCTCGGTGCCGCCGTCTGGGCCGGCAATCCCGGTGATTGCCACGCAGGCATCCGCCTCAGCGGCAGCCGCGCCGCCCTCGGCCATCTCCTGGGCCGTCTTTTTGCTGACAGCGCCGTATTTCTTTAAGGTCGCCTTGTTTACGCCAAGGAACTTCCTTTTTGCCTTGTTGGAATAGGTAATAAAGCCGGCATGGAAGACCTCCGATGCGCCCGGCACGTTGACGAGCTTTGCAGCCGTCAGGCCGCCGGTACAGGACTCAGCCGTGGCCGCCGTCAGGCCGTATTTTGCCAGCAGCCGGTACACGGCTTCCTCCATGGCCTCGTTTTCCTTCGACGAATAGATCATGTCGCCGAGAGCCTTTTTGACGGCCTTTCCGGCAGGCTTGATATACTGCTTTGCCGTCTCCTCGTCGGTCTCTTCCGTCTCAAGGAGAACCTGGACTTCCTTTGCGCGTCTCCGCACCGTCACGGAAAGCCCGCCTCTGCACTCCAAAAGCCCGGCCAGCCGTTCCTTGATCTCCGTCTCGCTTTTCCCGAAGATCTTATACATCTGAAGATATCCTTTATCCGTCTTAACCATCACATTTTCCCTTCTTTCAGAACGCCTGCGTTTTTCACGATATAGTCCACCAGGGAAATGACGGTCAGCGCCACGGCGATCCAGATCACAATATCCGTCACCATGGAAAGTGCCGGAATGTTGAGGATCAGAAGCACAACGCCGATCATCTGGAAGGTGGTCTTAAACTTCCCCCAGTAGCTTGCCGCAATCACGACGCCGTTGTCAGACGCCACCAGGCGGAAGCCGCTGATGATGAATTCGCGGCTGATGATGATAATCACCATCCAGGCCGGGAGCTGTCCCAGCTCAATCATGCAGATTAACGCCGAGCAGACAAGGAGCTTGTCCGCCAGCGGATCCATAAATTTTCCAAAGTTCGTGACAAGGTTGTATTTCCTTGCAATCTTTCCGTCTAAAAGGTCGGTCAGGCTCGCAATGATGAAAAGCGCCGCCGCAATATAGCGGTACGTGGTGTTGGCCCCGTTTTCAAGCATCAGGAACGCCACGAAAAACGGGATCATAATCACGCGGAGAATCGTAAGCTTATTCGGTAAATTCATGTTCTACCTCCCCAATCAGATCATAATCGGCAGAGCCGGTCACGCGGACACGGACAAAGTCCCCCGACATCAGGGGAAGCTCCGTGTTGACGAAAATCAGGCCGTCCACGCCGGGGCTGTCCATGTAGGTGCGCCCCACGTAGGCGTTTTCGTCTGCCACCTTCCCCTCGATCATCACCTCCAGCACGCGCCCCTTCATCCGGGCGGACTTTTCAAAGGCAATGTCCTGCTGGAGCTCCATGATTTCATCGCGCCGCTCCTCTTTTAACTCTTCCGGCACCTGATCCGGGAAGCCGTAAGCCGGCGTG